>CAKZLA010000170.1 GCA_937124525.1 uncultured Desulfobacterium sp. | reverse complement strand
ATATTTTTTCAAGATCCGGGAAGTACGCCATTATTTTAAGAAAACTGGAAACCCGGATTCCCACGGTAAGGCAACTGAACCTGCCCCGGGCCTTTGACAAAATGGTCCATGAAAAAAATGGCATCATCTTTGTCACCGGATCCACCGGCAGTGGTAAAAGTACCTCCCTTGCGGCCCTGCTGGATGAATTCAACGACACCCGATCCGTTCATATCATCACCCTGGAAGATCCCATTGAATTCCAGCATCCCCAGAAAAAAGCCACCTTTAACCAGCGAGAGCTGGGATCTGACTTTGATACCTTTGCAAGTGGTCTGCGTGCGGCCCTTCGCCAGGCCCCTAAAATAATCCTGGTGGGGGAGATGCGGGACAGAGAAACCGTGGAAATCGGCCTTTCCGCCGCAGAAACCGGCCATCTGGTGTTGTCCACCCTGCACACCGTGGATGCAGGCCAGACCATTAACCGCATTGTGGGCATGTTTTCATCGGAGGAGGAAAAACAGATCCGCATTCGCCTGGCCGACACGGTGCGATGGGTTGTATGCCAGCGGCTTTTGCCCAAAACCGGAGGGGGCCGGGTGGCCGCCTTTGAGATCATGGGCAACAACCTGAGAATCAAAGATGCCATCACCAACGGGGAATCCGAGGATAAAACCTTTTATCAGATCATCAAAGACGGTACGGCATTTGGCATGACCACCTTTGACGACTTCATTCTGGGGCTTTACCAGAGGGGTCTTATCACCGAGGAGATTGCCATGGGCTATGCCTCCAAAAAGGCCATTGTGGGCAGGGGTCTGGACTCCATTAAAAGTGCTCGGGGAGAAAAGACCACTGAAATTGAAAACCTGGAATTGGACCATAATTACGAAGGAGCGTGACACCCGTGGAAATCACCTGCACCGGCTGCAGCGCCAAACTCAAGGTACCGGATCATAAGATCCCCAAAGACAAAAAATCTTCTTTTCTCTGCCCCAAGTGCAAGCAGCGCCTTTATATTGAACCTGATTCCCTGGATACCACCACCAATGGTGATCCGAGCCCCCGGAAAGCAGCTACTGCGGAACCTGCACCCAGGCCCCAATCCAGCACCCCTGATTATGATGCGGCAGAAAGGCCCTTTGACTACCTGGATGACAATGCAGAAACCGCCTTGGTCTGCCTGGGGGATACCAATACCGCAGGCCATGCACGCACGGCCCTGGAAGAAATGAAATATCACATTGAAGCGGTGGCGGATATCAAGACGGCATTGACCCGGATGAAATACCATCTGTTCAACATCATTGTGATAGATGACACCTTTGACTCCGAACATATGGGGTCCAACACGCTGTTCCAAAAATTAAAAGAGCTGGATATGACCCTGAGAAGACAGATCGTGGTCATTCTCATCTCCAAATCACTGAGAACCCAGGACAACATGGCCGCCCTTCACGCCAGCGTCAACCAAATTATCAACCACAAGGAAATGACTTCCAACGCCCTGAATCTCTTTAAAAAGACCCTGAAAGACCATGGACAGTTTTACGCCATATTCAATGAGACCCTTAAAAAAATAGGTAAGGGTTAGGCGATTGCCTTAAATTGTTTTATCCAGCTCCCGGCTGATGATGCGAAGCCCCTCCAGGGTGAGATTATTATCCACAATTTCAATGCTGTCAGTGAGTTCCGCAATGAGCACCGCAAGCCCCCCTGTGGCAATCACCCGGGGAGTGGTTCCCATCTCTTTTTTCATGCGGGCCACCATGCCGTCCACAAGGGCCGCATTGCCGTGCATAAGCCCCGATTTAATACTGTCGATGGTATCCCTTCCGATCACCGACTCCGGTGGCATGAAGATCTCCACCCGGGGAAGGCGTGAGGCCTTTTGAAACAAGGCCTCTGCTGAAATCATGATGCCCGGGATGATGGCCCCCCCCAGGTATTCGCCTTTTTCGGTGATGACATCAAAGGTGGTTGCCGTACCAAAATCAATAATGATCAAACTTTCTTTATACTTTTCATAGGCAGCAATGGCATTGACCACCCTGTCTGCCCCGACTTCAGCAGGATTGTTGTAGAGAATGGGCATCAGCTGCCTTACGGCATCAGGGTTCACCCACAAAGGGGCCTGATCAAGGTATTTCTGGCAAAAATTATCCAGAATTCTCACCGCCGGAGGTACCACGCAGGAAATCACCGTTTTTTTAATATCAGAAAAGGCAACCCTATTGCCACTGAACAGCCCCCTGGCAAGAATATTAAACTCGTCGGCGGTGGTATCCCTCACGGTGCGAATACGCCAATTGCAAATCAAACAATCCTTGTCAAACACACCCAGCACCGTATTGGTGTTTCCCACATCAATTACCAGCAGCATCTTTTTTCCCTGTTTATCTAATTGTCACTGTAAAATTTTCCGGTTTTGCCTCCACAAGCATCAACCCCACCGGCACATTGATCACGGCCGGTCGCACATACACCCCGGCGGGTAAATTTTTTAAATCAATATACACCTGAAAATCCGTATCAGCGCCCTTGTCTTTAAATCGATTGACAGGACCTTTCAGGGTAATTTGCATTTCAGGGGGGCTTATCTGAACCCTGGGGGGGCCATTTCGGGTGGTTACTGGAACGGCCCCATAGGTATGGGTGGTTATTTTCTCTTGAATAGCAACCATCACGGTGACCAAGGAGGCAGAGGTGGAACCCCCCAGGGCATCAATATCCAAAGACCCCGTTTTTTTAAGATCCGCATCTGCACCGGTGATATCCACGGGTTTTGTTTGAATCTCAGTGATTTTTTGAAAGAGTGATTCCGGCCCTGTGAGGACCACCGTTGCCGGTTCACTTTTCGTGCGGGCCACTTCATACCCCATGGCGGGTTCACCGGTGAGCAGCACCGTTACCGGCAGACTGCGAATTTCTTTCCTGTCCAGCTCCACCGTAATATATGCTGGCTTAACATGGATAATGTCAACGCCCGGAGGGGTGGGAAGTCGTTCTTTGATCACAGGAATGGCATAAAATGCCGGAGGAATAAAGGCGGCACCATCTGCAGGATCCGAGGTCAAATCCGCATATAGATCCACAAGATAGATGGGGTTCAGTGCCTCCACCCGACGAATCTGACCCAGGGTTCCCCTCACCCGAACTTCAATGTTCCGGGTGTAAAATTCAGTTTGGATAAGCCCTGCTGGCATGTCGGCAAATTTCACAGGAACCAGCAGATCTGTCTCAACAGGTTCAGGGGCGCACCCTGCAACCAGAAAGAGCAGTATAAAAAAGATATAATGGAATGGTTTTACTGGAAATACCAACGCAAGGGGCTCCCCGGGGGATGCGCCAAAGAGGTGCCTCCCCAGGGGGATCATACAGTTTGTATGGCGTTGATAATGCAAGTCAGGGGACGAACTGCATTCACATCGTGGACCCGGACAATCTGTGCGCCATTCAAGATACAGGCTGCAACCGCCCCCAGATTACCCAGCTCAATTTGGCTCATATCCACGTCTGTCCCATCCAGTTCTTTGGACAAGAGGGTCCTGATAAAGGATTTTCTTGACGGCCCCATCAGCACCGGACAGCCCAGCGAATGAATCCGGTGAAGATCTTTAATGAGCATGATATTGTGATCCACGGTTTTACCAAAGCCAATGCCGGGATCAAGAATAATATGCTCCTTTGCTATGCCTGATTCAACGGCAAAGGAAATTCGCTGCTCCAGGTAAGTTGTTATCTCATTTATGAAATCATCATATTGGGGATTCATCTGCATAGTTTCCGGGGTCCCCTTCATGTGCATGAGCATGACAGGTACCTTTTCCTTTGCTGCAAGAAGGGCCATGTCCGGGTCCCGTTCCAGGGCTGTGATATCATTGATGATGGCGGCACCGGCCTTGATCGCCTCCTTTGCCACACTTGCTTTCACCGTATCAATGGAGATGGGCACTTCAATTTCCCGGGAAAGCCGTTCAATCACCGGAACCACCCGGTCCATTTCCTCCTGGGCAGACACCCCCTTTGAAAAGGGGCGGGTAGATTCACCGCCAATGTCAAGAATCCCAGCCCCGGCGGCAACCAGTGCCCGGCCATGGGCCACTGCGTCATCAAAGCCAAAAAATCTGCCGCCATCGGAAAAAGAGTCCGGGGTGGTGTTGAGAATGCCCATGATACATGTTTTACCCGGGGACAAATCAAGACAATACCGATCCCATTCAATGCTAAAGGATTTCATTATTTTTTGCTGCCTCCATCCTTTTCACCCTCTTTTTCCTGTGCATCATCTGACGCATCATTAGGGGTATGAGCCTCTGTTTGAGTTCCTGGCTCTTTCTGGTCTCCACTTTCTGCTTCATCATCTTCAGAGGATGGGGTGTCACCTTTTTCCACTTCTGCCAGCAATTCTTCATCTTTAAAAAGATTTTCTGGTTTTGGCGGATCAAACTCCGGCTTCATGGATTTAATCAGGGCATCCAGTTCTGCACCCATGACCGTCTCCTGTTCCAGGAGAAGCTTTGCAAGGCTGTGGAGGATATCAATATTTTCTTCCAGCACCTCCTGGGCCTTTTGATAGTTTCTGTTAATAATGGCAGAAACTTCGGCATCAATTTTCCGGGCAGTATCTTCGGAATACTCCTTGGCATGGCCCACATCTCTGCCAATAAAAATCTGCTCTTCCCCGGAGTCATAGGCCATGGGACCCAGTTTTTCGCTCATGCCCCACACACGCACCATACGATTGGCCATGGCCGTGGCCTGCTTGATATCATTTGACGCTCCGGTGCTGATGCGTTTAAAAATCAACTCTTCGGCCACCCGTCCCCCAAAGGCCACGGCAAGATCGTTCTCAAGCTGATCTTTATATTTAAACCCACTCTCTTCGGGAAGAAACCAGGTCACTCCGGCAGCCCTTCCCCGGGGAATAATGGTTACCTTATTGACAGCATCTGTATTGGGAAGCAGTCGTGCCACCAAGGCATGCCCCCCTTCATGGTAAGCCGTGGTGCGCTTTTCATCCTTGCGAATCACCTTGGATTTTCTTTCAAGGCCCATGTAAACCTTATCTTTGGAGTCCTCGAAATCCATCATGGTCAATTTTTCATGATTTTTCTTTGCTGCCAGCAGGGCTGCTTCGTTCACCAGATTTTCCAGATCTGCACCGGAAAAACCAGGGGTTCCCTTGGCCAGGGTCACCACATCCACATCCTTGTCCAGGGGTGTTTTTTTCATGTGAACCTTGAGGATACCGATGCGGCCCTTGATATCTGGCATGTCCACCACCACTTGGCGATCAAACCTGCCGGGTCTGAGCAGGGCCGGGTCCAGCACGTCGGCCCGGTTGGTGGCAGCCATGAGGATAACCCCCTCATTGGACTCAAATCCATCCATCTCCACCAAGAGCTGATTCAGGGTCTGTTCCCGTTCATCATGACCACCGCCCATGCCAGCCCCCCGCTGACGTCCAACGGCATCAATTTCATCAATGAAAATAATACAGGGGGCATTTTTCTTGCCCTGGGCAAAGAGATCCCTCACCCGGGAAGCACCGACACCCACAAACATCTCAACAAAATCAGACCCACTTATGGTGAAAAACGGAACCCCGGCCTCCCCGGCAACGGCCCGGGACAAAAGGGTTTTTCCGGTTCCCGGAGATCCCACCAGCAGCACCCCCTTGGGGATACGTCCCCCCAGGCGGGTAAACTTCTCTGGCTCCTTGAGGAACTCAACCACCTCGGTGAGCTCTTCCTTGGCTTCATCAATGCCTGCCACGTCCTTGAAGGTAATTTTCGCCCCTTTATCGGACATAAGCCGGGCCTTGCTTTTACCAAAGGACATGGCTTTGCCCCCTCCGCCACCCTGCATCTGGCGCATGAAAAAGATCCATACGCCAATGAGCACAACCATGGGTAGCCAGGAGATGATGATGGACATGAACCATGAAGATTCCGTGGGCGGCTTGGCCTTAATGGAAACCCCGTTCTTTCTCAGGGTGCGAATGAGATCTCCGTCCCCAGGTGAAAAGGTTTTATATTTTGAGCCGTTCGTATCCGTAAGATATAGGTCCTGACCCTGTATGACAACGCTCTGAACCCGCTCAGATTCAACCATGGCCAGAAAATCCGAATACCCCAGGGTGTTGTCACTCACCTGCTGCTGGTTGAAAATATTATACAGCATCACCATCATCAGTACGATAACAAGCCACAGAGACAAATTTTTATAAAACTGATTCAATGGTAGTTCCTTTTTGAGTCTGTTATTGATCCCATTTAACTGGGGGGTTAATTTTAATATAATCAAACTATAATAGAAAAAACACAAAAAACATTTAAATTCAATAATAAACATCAATTTTGATTAGGCAAGGAAAACTTTATGTGGTTTTTTCAATGCAATGATAGCTTTTTTAACCCCCATCTCACCATCAGTCATAGTATAGCTTCAGGTGATCCGTGTACAAAAGGTATTTATGAACACAAAATCAATTCTGCGGGTATTCAGGTATTTTCTCTTAATTCCACCCCTTATCCGGTGTAATGGGGGGCAGTTCCCGCAGTGGCAGAGTGGCTCGGGTAAAGTAGACCCATTTTTTTGTCAGGGTGATTCGGATGCGATGGGGCAGATCCAGATTCTTCCCGCCGGTATCGCTGGCAATAAGATCCAGAATATCATCAATATGGCCCAATGTGATCCGCCTCAAATCGCCCTTCACCTCCTGGATGGCAAATCTCACAACCCGCCGGGCCAGAGCGCAATGCATGGAATTGAACAATTTTCGGCTGAGGCGATTTTCCCCTTCATCCATCCGTTCCAGGTGGCCTGCCACAATGGCCAGGGTCTCTTCCTCCATCCATGCCTCTTCCTTGGTAAGAATATCACTCAACCGATTCAGAGACGATTTAACCCCGGGATTATAGGCCTCCATAAGATGCGGCAGAAGTTCATGCCTGATTTTATTTCTTAGATACCGGGTGTCCAGGTTGGAACTATCCATAACAAAGGGCTGGTGACAATGGGTCAAAAAAGCCAGAATCTCCTGCCGGGATATCCGGATCAGGGGACGGATAATCCAATTGTCCCGTGTGGGGGGAATACCGGAAAGCCCCCGGGGACCACTTCCCCGCAAAAGATTCATCATCACCTGCTCCGCATTGTCGTCATAGTTATGGCCAAGGGCAATTCGGTTGAAGCCATGCTGCGAAGCAAGTTCTCCATAAAAGGCATATCTCACATCCCTTGCCGCCTCTTCAATGGATTTTTTATTTTCCCGGGCCCAGGCAGTCACATCTTTTTGCTGTGCATGGAGGGGCAGTCCGTGGGTGGCGGCCAGTTCACGGACAAAGGCCTCATCCCTGTCAGACTCTTTTCCCCGGAGACAATGGTTCAGGTGAGCCACGGCAATGCTAACGGACAGTTTTTCAGCCAAGGCAATGAGAATCCTGAGCAGGGCCACGGAGTCCGGCCCACCGGATACCCCCACCAGGACTGAATCCCCCGGAGTGAGCATGGCATGATCTTGCACCGTGCCATGGACCCGGGCCATAACGGAATTTTTTTTCTGTGGCTTTCCGGCCATTTTAAGGTGCTCCTCCCATGGATCAAACAAAGAATTTTGAGTCGTTTATATCAGGAAACCCTGATAACTTCCACCGGGTTTTTTGGAATAGAGTGATTCTAACACTCGTGGTTTTCAATGGGCTTTCGGGCTATTTCCGGCATAAGCTCACTTGATCTATGAAAATTGTGTCCTATATTTATCATTTACGGGTCACCGGACCTCGATGAGACGTTTTCATGTTGACATAGTGGGGAGCCAGTTCTCCCAAAAAACAGCTACAAAAACCTATCATCGAATGGACGTGTCCCAAACAGACGAGGAAGCCTTTATGCTACACATTATGGATGATATTTTTATCCTCGACAATGAAATAGAACTCAATGCCATCCGGGCCCAGGGTCCAGGGGGCCAAAATGTAAACAAGGTGTCCTCGGCGGTTCATCTTCGGTTTGACATTTTAAAATCAAGCCTTCCAGACAACATAAAGGAAAAACTGCTGCATCTCAGCGACCGGCGCATCTCAAACGACGGAATTATCGTGATAAAGGCCCAGCTGTTTCGAAGCCGGGAAAAAAACATCGGCAACGCCCTGAACCGGTTGACACAACTTATCCAAAAAGCGCTTGTTCCCATTACAAAAAGAAGACCCACACGTCCAACCCGGGGGGCAAAGCAACGCAGACTGGATAACAAAGCCAGACGTAGTGAGAAAAAAAACCTGCGGAAAAAAATCAATTTTTCCGACTGATTTCCCATGAGTACCGCTGGTGGAACCAGGCGGATTAAACCGCATGGTTTTCACCTGATTTATGATATATTACTTATCACTTTAAAAAAGGAGCATCCCATGGCAAAAATGACGGAACGAATGAAAGAACTTTTCACAAAAGTCCCCACGGCAGTTCTCACAACGGCAACACTGGACGGAACCCCCAATGCGGTTCCAGTGGGTGCAAAAAAAATCATTGATGATGAAACAATCCTTATTTCGGATCAGTACTTCAACAAAACCCTTGCCAACCTCAAAACTAATCCCCAGGCAGCAGTTACCTTCTGGGAAGGTCATGAAGGGTATCAGTTGAAATGCAGCATCACCATTGAAACCCAGGGCGATCAATACGAAGAAACGGCAAAATGGATTGAAGCATTGGGCAACAAGGCAGGTCATCCTTTAAAATCCAAGGGTGCTGTGATACTCAACATTAAAGAGATATACGGTGTATCACCAGGACCTGGTGCCGGAAAGCAATTGGTATAACTGCCACGGGCAGACCGTATTGGGGATCAGGCCTGCCCACAACTAATATTCAAACTCTAATAATTACAGCATTTTGGACGAAGTTTTATATAAAACCAAGACAGCCATGGATTCAGGGGAAGCTTATTTTGGGTTCTGTCCTGAATCCAAATTTCATCAAAGGGGAATAACCATGATCGTATATGACGGTATTTATAAATGGGATGGCAAGCAAAGGGATGGTCAGACACCTATATGCTGGTGGCCTGGAGAATATCGCATACGCATCATCCGGCTGAATGCAGAAAATCCGGAAATTCATTTTCTAAAGGAACACGCGGTATTGTGTCGAAACATGGGAAAAGGCACCTCCATTCGGAACTATGCCCAGAATTTCGCACGGCTGATTTCGGCAAAATACCAGCTCCAAATGGAAAAGACACTCTGGATTGAACTACTGGAATATCCTTCTGGAGACATACAGGTGGCGACACTAAACCGGGCGGGATCACTGTCGTCAACCCCCCTTTACACAGTATCCTGGAGACCAATCCTGCCGAACGAGCGAAATCTGATAGCACCCTATATGGAAGGATTTGAGTCCGAACCGGTTGATCCCGATGATTGATTGTTTCAATCCACGCCCCCGCATGGGGAGCGCCCAATTAAGAAATCACCAAACAGCTTATAATGAGGAAAAAAGAGTGGGGAGGTGCAAAGAGAAATGTTTTTTTGTAATATTTTGATAAACTCAAAAATAACATCGCCATCCCCACCCAGTGCATGGGGATGGCAATGTTTTTTATGGACTTAATCGTCTTCTTCTAAAGAATAATATTCAACATCCTGCGCAGGGGCTCAGCCGCCCCCCACAAAAGCTGATCCCCCACAGAAAACGCCGTTAGATAGTCGTCCCCAAGAATCATTTTCCTGATACGTCCCACAGGAACAGTGAGTGTTCCTGTGACAGCCGCTGGTGTCAGTTCAGTAATGGTCTGCTCTTTGATATTGGGAACCACTTTTACCCAGTCATTATTGTCCGCCAGCATGGCATTGATATCATCCAGGGGCACATTCTTGTTGAGCTTTATGGTAAATGCCTGGCTGTGGCACCGCATGGAACCGATCCTTACACATTGTCCGTCAATGGGAACCGGACTATCCGACCGGCCTAATATTTTATTGGTTTCAACACCGCCCTTCCACTCCTCCCGGGTCTGACCGTTTTCCATGGCCCGGTCAATCCAGGGAATCAGACTTGCCGCCAGGGGAACGGCCCAGTTGTCCGTGGGAAGCCCATCTGATCTCAGGCTGGCTGTCACCTTTCTGTCCACATCCAGAATGGACATCCCGGTCTGATTCATAATATCCACCCCAACATCCCCGATAAACTTCATCTGGGCCACCAGTTCCTGCATATTCTTGGCTCCGGCACCCGAGGCGGCCTGGTAGGTCATGGAGGTGACCCACTCCACCAGATCATTTTCAAACAATCCCCCCAATGCCATGAGCATAAGAGAAACAGTGCAGTTACCACCGATGTAATTTTTAATACCGTCGTTCAGGGCTTGGTCAATGACCTTGCGGTTAACCGGGTCCAGAACAATAATGCTTTTGTCATCCATTCTCAAGGTGGATGCCGCATCAATCCAGTAACCCTTCCACTGGTTGGCTTTCAGCTTGGGTCGCACGGCTTCGGTGTAAGAACCACCCTGGCATGAGACTATGATATCCATGGCCATCAAGGCATCTATGTTATGGGCATCCACCAGGGGTGGGCTTTCCATGCCAATGTCCGGCCCTTTCTGACCCGCCTGGGAGGTGGTGAAAAAAAGGGGAGTCAGCCCCTTGAAATCATTCTCTGCAATCATCCGTTCCATGAGGACAGATCCCACCATTCCCCGCCATCCGACAAATCCGACTTTTTTCATTTTGTGCACCTCATTTTTATTTTTCACCCCATTGAACTAAATACTTCGATAACCATTTATCACAAATCAATACCACATGGCAATTTTCAAATAGTGGGATTGATTCTAATTTTATCCACCATCTCCCATCATCCGACGTAAAATCAGAATCATTTATGAAAAACTCAACCCATTGACATTCCGCTGAAAACATGTGTAATAGATAGACTTTCCTTGACGTTCATACATCACCCCGAAGGGATTTTGCAGATGAAAGAACACAAACACGTTGCATGGCATCTCATTGAAAATCCGCTATTAAGACGCATTCTGATAATAACCATGGGGGTAACTCTTCTTTTTCCCCTGGTCACCTTCTATCTTATCTTCCCCCGATTTGTGGGATATCTTACAATCCGCACTGAAGAAACCGCCATACGTGTATCCCAGCACGTTCACCATAACATTTTCAAAAACAATAAAGCCGTCGACATTTCTCTCACTCCGGACGTCATAGCAGGACTTTTCAAACTTAAAAAAGACTTTCAGCTGGAAAAATTGCAAATTTTTTCAAGCTTAGGAGAAACGCTGTTTTCCACCGACCCCAAAGACCTGGGGAAACTCAACACTCACACCTATTTTAAAGACAGGGTGGCCCAAGGGGAAATCGTAACCAATCTCGTTGAAAAAGACTGCATCACCCTTGAAGGCAGAAAGGTTTCCATTGATGTGGTGGAAACCTATACTCCTTTCTACCAAAAAGGCATTTTCGCCGGTGCAGTTGAGATCTACTACGACATCACCGAGCATAAAAACAGTTTGACTCTTCTTTTAAACCGCCTTAAGCATGCCATAGTTCTGTTTTCTGTTTTCATGCTTGTTGTCATCATTGCAACCCTACTCAAAGCAAGCCGACATATGCTTGAAAGAACCCAGGCAGAATCCGCACTGCAAAACGCCCATGCCCTGCTTGAAAAAAAAGTAATTGAGCGGACAAGCGATCTTGAAAAAGCCAACCAGATACTTCAGCTTGAAGTAGAAGAACGAAGGGCTGCGGAATCAACTCTTCAGGAAAAAGAGGACCGCTATCGCTCCTTGGTTCAAAGTTCTGCGGATGCCATCATTTCCATTGATGAAAGCCAGCGGATCATCCAATGGAATCAAGCGGCCACTGCCATTTTCGGTTACTCACCGGAATCTGCCCTGGGAAAACCGGTCACGATCTTGATCCCAGAGTATTTCATGCCCGATCACAAGTCGGGCATAAACGATTTTCTCAGTGACCGCCCTTCCAGCATCCTGGATCGGGCGGTTGAAATTGAAGGCAGGACAGACACCGGGCATCAGGTTCCCATTGAATTGACCCTGTCCAGTTTTAAACAAAACAAAGAACAGGTCATCACTGCCATCATACGTGATATTTCGCTTCGGAAAGAAACGGATTTTAAATTGAAATGCAGTCATGACATCCAGACTGCGGTGAATCAATTGTTAAAAAATTCACTGAAAAAGACTGAAATTTCCAAAATTCTGGACCAGACCCTTGATATTCTTCTCTCCCTTCCATGGCTCTCCTTTGAATCCATGGGGGGCATCTTTCTGGTGAAACAAGAGCCGAATCTTCTGGAACTTAAAACCCATCGGGGATTTTCAGACGAGCAAATCAAAGCGTGTCAAACCATTGCCTTTGGAAAATGCCTTTGCGGCCAGGCAGCCTTGACCGGAAAGGTTATTTTTGCCGATCACGTGAATCATGATCACACCATCTCAACCCCCGGGATTCAGGACCACGGTCACTATTGTATCCCCATCAGGGCCAGAAACCAGACCCTTGGCGTCATTACCATCTATCTGAAAAAAAACCATCAGCCCAATGAGCTGGAGAAAATTTTTCTAACCACCATTGCCAACACCCTGGCAGGTATTCTGATCCATCGCTACAGCGAGGCGGAAAAGGAACAGATCCATTATCAGCTGGTCCAATCCCAGAAAATTGAATCCCTGGGAACCCTTGCCGGTGGCATTGCCCATGATTTCAACAATATTTTATCGGCCATCATCGGATACACAGAACTGACCCTGGAAGATGTGCCCCACCCCTCTGAGCAGGAACAGAACCTGCAAGCGGTTTTAACGGCGGGCATGCGGGCCCGGGAACTGGTAAAACAAATTCTCACCTTTGCCCGCCAGGTCAAAGAAGAAATAAAACCCCTGAGGGTGGATGCCATTGCCAAAGAAGCCCTTAAATTGCTTAGATCCACCCTGCCAACCACCATTGATCTCCAGCAGCAGATTTTAAGCAAAGGGATGATCATGGGCGATGCCACACAGATTCACCAGATTTTCATGAACCTTTGCACCAATGCCGCCCATGCCATGGGAAGCCAAGTCGGACGATTAACTTTAAGGGTGAAGGACGTCCATATCCATGACAACTCCCTGGAATCCCCCGGGGCATTCCCCCCTGGCGATTACATTGAAATTACCATTGAAGACACCGGGCACGGCATCCCCCCCGGCATCATGTCATCCATTTTCGAACCCTATTTTACCACCAAGAAAAAGGGTGAGGGCACAGGAATGGGCCTTGCGGTGGTCCACGGCATCGTCAAAAATCACCATGGTGAAATTTCGGTAAAAAGCCACCCCGGGGAAGGCACTGTCTTTACGATACATCTTCCTGCCCAACGAAAAGCAGAAACCTGTCTTACCCCCCGTCTCGAAGCCGACCTTCCCATGGGCACGGAACATCTTTTATTTGTGGATGATGAGCTGCCCATTGCAAAAATTAACAGCCTGATCCTGAAACGGCTTGGATATAAGGTGACCATCCGAACCAGCAGTATTGAGGCTCTAACCCTGTTCAAAGCAAAGCCCAAACGGTTTGACCTTGTCATCACGGACATCACTATGCCAAATCTTTCGGGAACCCAGCTGGCAGTGGAACTGATAAAAATCAGAGCGGATATTCCAATCATTATCTGTTCTGGGTATCAGCATAAATTTGCAGAACAGCCGCTTCATGCCATGGGCATCAAAGCCTTTCTTGGTAAACCGGTCTTAAAAAAGGATCTGGCTGAAACCATTCGCAAGGTTCTGGATGAATTAAAGAAAGACCTCTGAACCTGTTTTCCCGGAAAACCATCCACAAAACCAAACTCCAGAATCATAATTTCTCATAACTTGCAGAACTCATTATCTCTATTAAAATTCAAGCTTAATGATTTCAAATGGTTAGCCGACATCATCACAAAGCATTGTTTTAGGCATCCCAAATCATTATCGCACATAAGCTGGCCAAACATATATTCTTATGTCACCAGCTTTTTAACAGCATCCATGTACGCATTGAGCCCCCTCATGAAAATATCATTGTGGTTGGCACCTGGAATTTTTAAAAGGGATTTATTTGAAGAGGGGCAGGCATCAAAGAGATCCTGTCCGTCAGAAAAGGGAATGATGTGATCAAACTGGGCATGGATAATCAAGGTGGGTCCTGCCCATTCTTTTATCTTTTCAAAATTTCCAAAACCCTCTGTTTCCTGGAAATGAATGGAATCAGGGTCAATCCCCAAGACCTTTAACAATTCACCGGCATGGGCAAATCCGCTTTCAATGATCAGATTCTCAAAACCGGGAGAGGACTGTGATGCAAGCTCCAGGGCAGAGGCACTGCCAAGGGATCTTCCCATGATACTCAATGTGCCGGTAAACCCCTTTTCTTCCAAGTATTCACGGACAAAGGCAAGAATAACATGACAGTCTGACATCATGGCGCCAACAGAGGGAGAACCCGTGGAGCGACCATAGCCCCTGTAGTCAACAACCACAAAGTTTATTCCCATGCGGTTGTAAACTTTCCCCAGCTCATCGTAATCGGAAACAATCTCACCGTTGCCGTGGAAAAACAAAATGGTGGGTCCCAGTTTATCAAACATATGAAAACAGGCACCAATGTGAACATTGTCCGACACAGGTATCAACAAATCATTATTTGTTATTTTTCTATATCCATCCTCGGGTCTGGGGTGAAAAATATGGGCCAGCACCATGGGGTGGTCCAGGACACTATAATCGGGATTTATTTTGTCAGGCATGATATCCTCCTTATTTTTAGGTGGGAACAATGCCTCTTAGACCTTTACCCCACCGAACATGATCAATACAGTTTACGTTTCCATGGACTGTTTTGTCAACCGCACACGATTTCTTCTGACCGCTAAAGTTGAGATGATACTTTAAACGTAGAATATAACCTGCAATTCGCTCATTTTTTCATAACCTGTAAATTTATTAATACCAAAAAGTTGGACATCAAAAAATCATGTTGATATTTTGTTTTGATTACAACATTCTATAAAAATAAGCGAAAAGGGTGATATAAAGGAGAT
>CAKZLA010000169.1 GCA_937124525.1 uncultured Desulfobacterium sp. | reverse complement strand
ACACACATCTTTTGTTTGAATGGGCTTGGTCATAAGATGGGCCACTTTGAAGTGATTTTTTTTGATCCAAAAATAAAGTCAGTAATTACAGATAATTGACTATAACATATTTTCAGTCTCCGTATGGTGGCCCACCTTATGACCAACCTCGGAAAATTCAATTGGCATAGAGGTTTTAAGTCAAAGTGTCGCTGTAGTGGTAGGGTATTAACTTTTATATTGGACAGGCTTGGGGTTATCAAATGCCCGACAATAACCATTGTTTTTAAATTTATAGTAAAGTTCCAAAAACCTGAATTTTTTGTTATAAATCCTCATGGTAAATTTTCCTACCACAACGAAAAACGAAACTCTAACAATTACAGTTTTTTAGGCGGAGTTTTATATAAAAAAAAGAGGGTGGAGATTATGAGTATTCGTTTATTAACCATAATAGTTTTATTCTTCACCTCTTGGACATGTACTGCCGTTTCCATGGCAGTTGAAATTGATTTGACACCCGTTGAAAAGAACTGGCTGAAAGAGAACCCTGTTGTCCGGGTTCACAATGAACAAAATTGGCCTCCTTTTAATTTTGTGGAAAATGGAAAACCAAGTGGTTTTGCAATTGATTATATGAATCTGATTGCCTCAAAAACAGGCCTTCGCATTGATTTCGTTACCGGACCGACCTGGAATGAATTTCTCGGCATGATGAAAAGTGGTGATTTGGACATCATGCTCAACATTGTCCGGACTCCGGAGCGCATGAAATATCTTCTTTATACGACACCCTACATCTTCAAAACAAACACAATACTAAGCCATAGGGAGAACGATTATAGCAATCTGGAAGAACTTTTTGGTAAAACCGTTGCAGTGCCAAAGGGTTTTTTTCAAAAGGAGGTTTTAGAAAGGGATTTTCCACAAATCAAATTATATCTGGTCAATGATACACTAAATTCCATGGAGGCTGTCAGCTCAGGAAAAGCAGATGCCGCAGTGGGTGATGTGGCTGTTTTTGATTATTTTTTAGAGCGTGGGTTGCTGGGGGATCTGGTCATTTCCGGTGAGTTGAACTTTGGCAATCCAGCGAATGAGAAGCTTTGGATTGCCACCCGCAAAGACCTGCCGGTTCTTAAGTCTATTCTCATAAAGGGCATGGAGGCGATCACCCAGGATGAAAAAGCCAACATTTTCACATCCAGTCCCGGCATTGCACCATCAAAGAGCAAAACTATTTGTGTGGCCTTTGGTTCCAACAAAGCCCCATTTGTCTTTGAAATCGGTTCCCATGCCGGGCTTGAAGTGGACATTGTCACTGAAGCCCTGGCATTGAGTGGTATAGAAATCGCACCAATTGAGCTGACAAATAAAGGACTTAACAGGATTCTGGAGGCAGATGACAGTGTCATGGCAGCTGTGGGGATTCAGAAAGCTCCTAATTTACCCTACTATTTTTCAGATAATCATATTTCTTATAACCATTTGGTTTATACCCGGGAGGACGAGGGGGTCCGTCTCTCTTCCATTGAGGATTTGAAGGGGAGACGTATCGCCATCTGGGAGGATGGATATCGACAGTTAGGTGAAAAATTTTTTCATATATTCAACCCGGAAAGCCGGGCAGATCATACACCGGAATTTTATGAAATCACTGACCAGCGGCAGCAGGTGAAGGCCTTTTTTGATGGCACGGTGGATACTCTTATTATTGATAAAGCCATCTTTGATTGGCAACGTAACCAGTTGGCTGATGAGCTTGATACGTCCATTCCCATTCGTGAACACCACCTGTTCAAGGCTTTGAGCAAGTCATTTGTGGCTTTTAAAAGTCGGGAATTACGGGATTTGTTTAATATAGGTCTTGATACACTCAAAAAAAACGGAAGATATGATAACCTCGTTAAAAGATATGCAGATCGGAACACTCCTGTTTTTTTTGAATATTCCCGCACCATAGGTCTGCTGTTAAAGAGTTTTTTGTTTTCTGGAGACAGGGAGAAAATCGCCAGCCTTTTAAAAAAATTTTCACAGGCAGTACCCAATTCCGTCCGGATAAAGGTTTGGAACAGGTTCGGATCGGAACAATCGGCAGGGATTCTGCCAGATGATACAAAAATACCTGTCTATTCAGTCGTTTATAATGTGAGAGAATTCTCAGGGGATACGGGTGGTATTATCTATTTGGGGAAGGTGAAAATTTCATTTCAGGGAGGGGAGGAAAAAATAGTTTTTCCAGATTTGAAATCAGCCATTGATGAGTGTCAGGTATGCAGCCAATACGAAAAAAATATTTTGTACGACATTTTGGCTGGCCAGACAAAACCGAAAAATAGTGATCTTGATACCTCTGTTGGCTCACAGGCTTCGGGAAATTTTGGAATTTTCTGGAGGTTAATTTTTATTGTTCTGATTTTTATCCTGTTACTGTTGGTGACCTTGGTGCTTCCACGTGTTTTTACGGATAAAAATCTGGCACGCCATTTTAATTTAACCCGATTTAGATTCATTGCACTGTTTATGACAAGCCTGATGGTTATGCTTATTGCCGGACTGGTGTGGTATACCCTTGAAAAAAATAAGAAGGCTATATTGAAAACCATCCGGGTTAAACTGGAGATTGTTCTGTTAGACACCCAGGAAAGGCTCAATTTATGGGTCAGTGAGCACCAGAATTTTCTAATACAATTGGGCCATGATCCGGAGTTGGTCTCCATTACCAAGCGATTGTTGAAGGTTCCGGCTGATGCGGAATCACTTACCATTTCCCACCCATTGTTTGAGGCTCGTGAGTTTTTTGTTGAGAATGGAGATGCCTTTGGAAAGATTGATTTTTTTATCATCAATCGTAATGGAATCAGTATTGGGTCTAAATGGAAGGCCCATTTGGGCGTAAGAAATTTCATTGATAGTCAAAAAACGGACCTTTTAGACAGAGCTTTCAAGGGTGAGGCCGTGTTTATTCCGCCCATTCAGCCAAAGAATGCCATCAATGATCAAAAAAATACTCCTTTAGACGGGGCAAGGCAACCACTATCCATGTTTTTTGCCGTGCCAATTCGGGATATGGATGGGTCCGTATTGGCAGTTCTGACCCAACGCCTGCTACCCGAGGGTCGATTATCCAAGATCGTTCAGTTTGGCCACACCGATAAAACCGGGGAGAGCTATCTCATCAATCAGGAGGGGGTGCTTCTTACAAAAAATCATTCCAAGGAACAATTATCTGACATTGGCTTGTTAGAAAAAGGGGGAAGCGAACAACAGCAAATAATTGTTTGTGATCCAGGTGGCAACATGCTGGAGGGGTTTGAGCCCCGGATTCCTTATGGAGAACGTCCCCTTACCAGAATGGCGGCAGATCTCATTCGGATGAGTCAGGATGTTGACTTAAAAGGAAAAAAGACAGAAAACAGCAATCTTGTAATTGATGTGAATGATGGCTATCGGGACTATCGTGGTGTTCCTGTTTTTGGTGCATGGTTGTGGGATTTTCATTTGGGATTAGGCATTGCTTCCGAGATTGATGTGGATGACGCACTTGCCGGATTTTATGCCCTGCGCATGAGCCTGTTGCTCATCAGTGGAACCACTTTGTTTGTTACTATTCTGGCTATTCTTATAACCCTGATGCTGGGAGAACGGGCGGTACGTGCAATCTCTCTTACCCGGGATCAACTTGAGAAGAGTGTGAAAAAGAGAACCGCAGAACTTTCCGATTCATTGCAGGAAATAAACTTTCAAAAATTTGCTCTGGATCAACATGCCATTGTCAGTTCAACAGATATTTATGGGAAGATCACCTATGCCAATGATAAATTCTGTAAAATCAGCGGGTATTCCCGTGAAGAATTGATTGGCAAAAACCACCGTATCATCAAGTCCGACGAACACCCACCGGAGTTCTTTAAAGAGATGTGGCAGACTATCTCCAAAGGATTGGTGTGGCATGGCGAACTCAAAAACAGATCCAGGGACGGTTCCTATCATTGGTTTAACTCGACCATTGTCCCTTTTCTCAACAAAGACAGCAATCTCCACCAGTATATTTCAATCCGTACTGATATCACTGAACGCAAAATGATAGAGGCCGAACTCGACAGACAGGCATCTTTTATCAGGGTGCTTCGGGATACGGCTATGATCGCTAATACGGCAATGAGTAAAAACCGGGCAGTGCAGGAAATTCTCGGTCTTGTATGCAAATTCCTTGGCTGGCCGGTTGGTCATGTGTACATGTTATCGGATGAAAACCCGGACCTTTTGGTTCCTTCCGATATCTGGTATGACACGGATAGGGATAAGTTTGCAGCCTTCCATAAGATCACCCAGGAAACATCCCTTAAAAAAGGGGTTGGCTTGCCGGGTCGAGCATTGGAAATCGGCGATATTAAATGGCTTCCCGACGTGTTCCTAAGCCGTAATTTTAACAGGTCAAATCAGGCCAGAGAGGTCGGGATAAAGACTGGTCTTGCAATACCTATCATGGTGAATTCAGAAGTTAAATCCGTTTTGGAGCTTTACTCTCTGGAACATGTTGAGGGTGATGAGGCAATGCTTGAGACCATCCGGCAAATCAGCGGGATACTTTGCCGGATTGAGGAGCGTGAATTAGCCAACCAGCACCTTATGCAGGCAAGGGAAGAGGCCGAGGCGTCCACCCAGGCAAAAAGTGACTTTCTCGCCAACATGAGCCACGAGATCCGCACACCGATGAATGCCATTATCGGTATGAGTCATCTGGCCTTGCAGACCGATCTCACCACCAAGCAAAAGGATTACATAACTAAGGTTTTTAATGCCGCCAATTCCTTGCTGGGTCTTATCAACGATATCCTTGATTTTTCCAAAATTGAGGCAGGCAAGCTGGATATGGACCTGGTACCATTCCATCTCACTGATCTTCTTGAGGATTTGATTAGCCTGATTACGGTCAAGACAAAGGAAAAGGGGTTAGAGCTGCTGATTGCCATTGACCCAGAAGTGCCCAACGGTTTGGTGGGGGATTCCCTTCGTCTGAGGCAAGTCCTGATCAATCTGTCCAACAATGCGGTTAAATTTACCAGTCGTGGAGAAATTATTTTGCGTGTTGATCATGTGGAGACCACTGACGATCGGGTGAAATTGCAATTTTCAATCACTGACAGCGGTATTGGAATGACTGAGGAGCAAATAGATAAATTATTCCAGTCCTTTAGCCAGGCTGATGCCTCAACCACACGTAAATTTGGCGGAACAGGTCTGGGTCTTGCCATCAGTAAGCAATTGACCGAGATGATGGGCGGCAATATTTGGGCGAAAAGCCAACCCGGAAAGGGCAGCAGCTTTATCTTTACAGCTACCTTTGGACTTTCAAAGGAGATTAAGCCCGTCTTTCGGCTGCCTGAACATGATGTCCGTATGCTCCGGGTACTTGTGGTGGACGACAATGTTACCGCACGGGAAATCATGCAGCAACTGACAAAAAACCTTTTCTTTGAGGTTGAAATTGTTTCCAGTGGTGAAGAGGCGTTGGAATTGGTTCGTAGTGCCGACCAGGCAAAGAAACCTTTTCAGTTGATATTTATGGACTGGAAAATGCCGGGGATGGATGGTATTGAGACTTTCCGCGCAATCAAGGAAGATGATGATTTAAATACGTCTCCCAGGATGGTCCTGGTTACGGCTTATGACCGTGATGAGGTGCTGCTTCAAATGGGTGAACAGGATTTTGAAATGGGGGTTCTGAGCAAACCTGTAACGGTATCCTCTCTGCTGGACGCCACCATGTTGGCACTGGGATATGAGGAACAAAGATATGAGCGTCAAACAAAAAAAAATTTGGAATTTGATGTGGTGGCAGATATCCGGGGTGCGCAGATCCTGCTTGTCGAGGACAACGAGGCCAACCAACAGGTGGCCTCAGAGCTTTTAAATATGGCACAGTTTGTTGTCACCATCGCCAACAATGGCCAAGAGGCTGTTGATTGGGTTAACAAAAAAGAGTTTGACTGCGTTCTTATGGATGTGCAGATGCCGGTGATGGATGGGTATGAGGCGACACGAGTGATACGCCAAAATGATCGCTTCAAGGATCTGCCTATCCTTGCCATGACCGCAAATGCAATGGTCCGCGACCAGGATGACGCCAGGCAGGCCGGCATGAACGATCACTTGACCAAACCCATTGATCCAAAGGGCATGTTCGCCTCCCTTGCAAAGTGGATCAAACCCGGGTATCGTGAGGTTGCCGGGGATTTTTCACAGCTCCGGGAGGGGTCTGAGAAGGCTGGTGCATTGCTCAATATTCCAGGTTTTGATGTGGGTCGGGCCCTGAACCGCATGGGGGGCAGCCCTAAGGCTTATCTCAAGATATTAGGAAAGGTGTGTGAGGCCGAAGCCGATGTGATGGACAGAATCAGTCAAAGTTTAAAAGAGGGGAACAGGCAGGAAGCTGTGCGTGCGGCCCACACCTTAAAGGGTGTTGCCGGGACAATTGGGGCTGTGGCCCTTGAATCCATGGCAGGCCAACTTGAAGCTGAACTCAATGAAACCAGTGGAGAACCGCCAGAGGATTTGATGGTCAGGGTGGGTGCCGGGCTTGAGCAGGCAATGATAAAGATTGAGACCGTTCTGCATGGGGGCAGCAACTCACAGCGCACTGCCACGGCAACCAAAATATTTTCCATGGTCGATGTGATCCCCGCTTTAAAAGACTTGGCTGTTCAGATTGATAATTTTGACTCCACTGCTGTGGAAATGGTAGAGGATCTGCTGACACGGGTTGACGATGGGAGCCTTAAATTATCCCTTGATCAGTTAAGGCATCACCTGGGAGAATATGATTTTGATGGGGCAGCATCCGTTTTAGATGGTATTCTGGAACACCTGCATAAGATGGAAAAAGAGGATTAAAATGAATTACAGAATCGAAAAAGACACCATGGGACAAGTAAAAGTTCCTGCTGACAAGTATTGGGGAGCACAAACTGAACGTTCTCGTAACAATTTTAAAATAGGCACTCCTGCATCTATGCCTTTAGAAATTGTGTATGGTTTTGCATATCTTAAAAAAGCTGCTGCATTTACAAATGCTGAATTAGGTGTTTTAGCAACAGAAAAACGCGATTTAATTGCGCAAGTTTGTGATGAAATTTTAGAAGGAAAACTAGACAATCAATTTCCTTTAGTAATTTGGCAAACAGGTTCTGGAACACAATCGAATATGAATGTGAATGAAGTAATTGCTAACAGAGCACATGAAATTGCAGGAAATGTAATTGGGGAAGGCGATAAAACCATTCAACCTAATGATGATGTAAATAAATCACAATCTTCAAATGATACTTTCCCAACAGGAATGCATATTGCTTGTTATCAAATGATTGTGAATAACACCTTAGCTGGCGTACAAGCTTTACGTGATACTTTAGATCAAAAATCTAAAGCCTTTAAAGACGTGGTTAAAATAGGACGAACTCACCTTATGGATGCCACGCCATTAACACTTGGTCAAGAATTTTCTGGTTATGTTTCTCAACTTGATCACGGAATTAAAGCCTTAAAAAATACACTTCCGCATTTAGCTGAATTGGCTTTGGGAGGAACTGCTGTTGGAACAGGATTGAATACACCGAAAGGTTATGATGTATTGGTTGCCA
>CAKZLA010000168.1 GCA_937124525.1 uncultured Desulfobacterium sp. | reverse complement strand
GATCATAGAAATCAATTGCACATCCAGCTGGAATATTAGCTTCACTTACATCGAAATTAGCAGTTGGAGAGTAATAATAAGTAGGCGATCCCCAAAGTCCTCTTCCATATGAAGATGCCCTGATTCGGTCTTCCATTCTATCATCCTGATCGAGGTACATTTCAACTTCAGTTACAAGAATTGCTGCCGGTAAATTATCGGAAAATAATATCCATTCCGACATAAACTCATCTTTAAAGAAAACTCCAATATTAGTTGCTACATATAAGCCTTCAACGTTATTACGATTGTAGTATGCGACATCATTTAAACTCAAATCAGGAAGATTTAAGGTAATATCATCCCAGTTCAACCCTTTATTTATGGATTTATAGATACTATTACCTCTTGTAATATAAACTACATTTTCATTCAATGGATGAGCTTCAATATCAAATAATGTACCTGATCCGGGTAATGCGCTCTGAAGGTTTAAATAATCAGGAGAAGATTCAAGAATATTATCAGATCTTACCAGATTATTTGATGAAGAAGCAAAATAAAATAAATCTCCATTTGCTGGAGAGTGTTCAACAACTGTAATCGATCCGCCACCAACGCCTGAAGAAATTTTTGTCCATGAAGGTGAACCTTGCTGTAAATTAGTGGTTCTCCACAAATTTTGATATCCGATAAACATAATATTTGGATCAGATTCATGTTGACAGAATGGGGTTACCCAATTACCAGTTTCTGTAATTCCATTTACACCTTGCCCAGCAATTAAATCTTGTGCTTTATCATTTACCATTCTAAACATACGGCCATATTGCATACATCCGTAACTCAAAGTAGTATCATGATTATCCATTTCAGCTTCCATTCCATCAGCATACATATCCGACTGAATCCATGTATTTGTATGATATAATGAGATACCATTATCCTGGTATCCTGTGGTTACATGGTTTTGAAGCAATTTACTCTGTCCAAGCTTATATTGCTGACCAATTGCCAAACCATTTGTGATTCTGTCCCAAGTTGAACCATCATTATCAGTAAACCAAATTCCACCATCATTTCCAACATAGAGTATATTATTTAACGGGTTATACTCAAACACATGTAAATCAGCATGTACAGCTTCAGCACCACAATCTCCTGTTTGATTTGACACCATCGACCATGTTTGCCCTGCATTAACCGATTTCCAACAATTTATACCTCCGGCATAAATTACATTTTCATTTGTAGGATCAACAGCAATGTCCAAATCATACCAAGCTTGACCACCAGAGCCACCATTACACGCCCATCCCATTACATTGGGTGAGTCAGATTGTAAAGTAAAACTTGTGCCATTATCAGTACTTAGGTAGGTTCCGTAATATGCACTGCTTGTTGTTGTAAAGAAATAAACATAGTTGGGATTTGCTTCACTAACTGCAATTACTCCACGTGAAGCTGAATTAGGCGTTCCATTAGTTATTCTGGTAAATGATTCACCCATATCACTTGATTTATAAAAATCACCCGAGGCTGATGCATAAATTAAATCAGGATTATTAGGATTAAATACCACTTCTTTCATATTACCACCTTGAGTAAGACTCCATGTTGAAGCTCCATCAGTGGATTTATATATACCAGTGTTTGTAGCAGCAACTATAATATTAGGGTTTGTTGGATGAATAATGAGTCTTCCTACTGTTGCATTCCCCATATTATTATTACTAGGATTAAAGGTTATTCCCCCATCAATACTTTTGAAAACGCCAAGTCCTTCAGCATCTCCAGCATCACGATCCCCGGTTCCAATATAAATAATATTAGGATTTGAATGATCAACAGCTATTGATGATACACCAAGTGTTGGCTGATTATCCGTTAACGGAATCCAGTTTTGACCACCATCATCAGATCTCCATAAACCGCCAGCAGGTGCTCCAATATAAATTACATCAGCATCTGTTGGATGAAATGCGATTGCATTAATTCTACCATTTCCCCAAAAGGAATTCGGAGAAGAAGGAAGATCAATCGGACCAATGTTTAACCAATCGCCTGCAAAATTTGGTACTTTTCGTTGGTTAGTAATGAAACTATTATACAATTGGATATCCTTACCTAATTCTCTCCTTGAACCATCTGGATTTATTTTATGTTTCATATACCACTCCCATCGCTTGAATGGATTGTAACCGCTTCCTTTACGATCTGGACGTGATTCCCAGTACTGATTGAATGCATCAACAGTTTCGTAGAAGTTTGCATCATTATCCTCCATCATATCAATCCATATTGGATATTCGGAAGGATTTTTACTATTATTTTGAGCTTCTGCAGTAGCAAAAGTTCCAAAAATCATAACTACCAGTAAGTAGAAATAGAACTTTTTCATGTTTAATCTTTTTTTAGGGATATTTACAAGAACTTTCAAGACATCCTCCTTTGCGAGCTGGCCTTCATAGCCCTCACAGCCGCTGGTTCGAAAGGGTTTAACAGAGTCAAGCCTGACCCCATTCTCGTAAAAATAAGCCCAGCATCACGATTATGGATTCACTACATTCTCGCAGCTTCCCGACTCAAAACATATAATGTTTGATACTGTTATATCCAGCGCACGTTGATCAGCTTCCACGGTATACCAACCGATATGAGGAGTTACAACCACATTGGGGTGTTGGCATAGCAGGTTATTGGCCAACATGTTTTTAGAATCAAACTGGTTGCCAAAATAAATTTCGGGATGCTTGTCTTTCTCCCTGATATAATGCTCATCCGGCAACACATCCAATCCTGCCGCAGAAATTTTCCCACTGTCCAACGCTTTGACCAGCCCCTGGGGATCGACAAGTTCACCCCGTGCGGTATTGATGATAACGACTCCATCTTTCATCTGCCTAAACTGAGACACGCCAATGAGAAAACCCTCTCCTGTGGCCATAGGAACATTCAGGGAAATCACATCAGAACAACTAATGGCCATCTCAAAATCAACATAACGCAGGCCACGCGCATCTGCCCACGCTTCATCGGGCATCAGGTCGTAAGCAACCACCTTCATGCTGAACCCACAGGCTATTTCTGCAACCCGTTTTCCGATGGCTCCGGTTCCGATAACCGCAAGCGTTTTGCCCTGCAACTCAAACCCTTGCAAGCCATCCCATTGAAATCTGGTTTTACGAGTGTATTGAAGCGCAGCCTCAAAATGACGACTAATAGCAAGTAACAGGGCAAACGTATGCTCAGCAACAGCATTGGCAGCATACCCAGGAACATTGCAGACAGCAATACCTTGATTATTGCAAAAGGCAATATCTATATGATCATAACCGGTACTGCGAACCGCGATCATTTTCAATCCTTTGAATTGATCAAGTATATCGATATTTAATACCGATTGGTCCATACAAATAACATGTGCATCGCTGTGCTCGGCAACGTTTACCGCAGACAGCAACTCATCAACAAACTGCACATCAAAAGTCGTGGACAACTCTTTAAAAGAATCCTCAATCACGGGACTGGTTTCGTATACGACAATCTTAAAAGACATTAGGTTCTTCTCCAACAACATTCCAAATAGGGAGGCACAAAGCCTCCCCCATGATACATTTACTTTTTGTTAATCTTATTTTTCGCCTCTTCAATGGCCTTGTCTAACTTTTGGTTCCACTCTGGACCGATCTTTTCGGTGATGAACTCGGCAACAGCCTTCTGGGCAATTCTTTGAAATTCAGCGTGCTCGGCAGCGGTGGGAGTATAGATCTCCATACCGTTTTTCTCCAGATTTTTAACGGCGCTCACATTGTCATAATAAGCTGCTTTAGCCCGCTCGACAACGGTTGTTTCAACAGCCGCCTCATCAACGATGGATTTCAGATCCGCCGGCAACTTGTTGTAATAATTTTCATTAATCCACAAGAAATAAGGATCATAAATATGGCCATCAAGAACAACGTACTTGGACACCTGATACAACTTGACAACATCAATCAAAGGCAAGGGAAGTTCATAACCATCTACCACACCCTGCTGCAAAGAAGTGTACAGCTCTCCCCAGGCAATTGGAGTCGGGTTTGCACCCAGCGCCTTGACCATGATCATATGAGCTGGATTTTCCATGGTTCTGATTTTAAGTCCCTTTAAATCCGCAACAGACTTTACCTGTTTTTTTGTGGTCACGAAATGACGGATTCCGTTTTCGGAAATCCCAAGGATACGCATCCCGGTTTTAGCAACAACAGCTTCAATAATTTCCTTGCCGAAATCACCATCAAAAACTTCCCAGGCCACGGCACGTGAGTTAAAAAGATACGGCATGGCCAGGCACTGAACTTCAGGCGCAAAAGACGGAACAGCCCCGGTGGAGGTGAAGTCCATCTGGTGGACGCCCATCTGCAGTCCTTCCAGACTTTCACGTTCGGAACCCAACTGGTTGGAAGGAAACAATTTAACAGCAATCCGCCCTTGAGACTTGGCCTCCACTAAGGTTTTAAAATAAAGAGCAGCAGCGTACGAATACACCGTTTCGGTGGGGGCAATATGCAGCGAAAACCTTATGGTGTACTGCGGCGGGGCGGCATTGGTGGTGGAAACAAGACAAAATAAGCCCAACATCATCAAACCTATTACTCTTGTAAGACCTAATTTTTTCATACTAAATACTCCTTTATTAAGATTAAGGGCAAGCCCTGTGACAGCTAATTAGATTTTCATATTTTTCAGCAATTCCAATTATAATTGTCTTGTAAAATCCTGAGGCCCAAATTAGAATTAGCTATGTTCTATAACTACAGCGAAACTTAGCTATTTACATAAGAAACACGTGTCATTTTACCCATGATTAATGCTGATTTCGTCCATTAAAACTCAATTGTCATACGGTTTTAAGTCAAAGTCTCGCTGTTGCGCTATGCTACCAGCATTAAACCATTGGCTAACCAGCCATGCCCATCATTCTCGGTATAGCCAAAGTAAATGACGGGACATAGGTAACCAAAAGCAATACGCCGATTATGGCAATCAAAAACGGCCAGATCGCCCTGGTAACATCCTCCATACTTGAACCGCTGATTCCGCAGGCAACAAACAGAACAACTCCAAGGGGGGGAGTGACCAGACCTATACAGAGGTTGACAACAACAATCATGGCAAAGTGCAGCGGATCAATACCAAAATGGGTGGCAACAGGAGCCAGAATCGGCACCAATATGATGATGGCAACACCAACTTCCATAAAGCAACCGATGATGAGCAGGACAATATTGATCAATAACAAAAAAACCATGGGGCTGGTAGAAAACCTTAAAACCAATTCGGTGAGTTGCTCGGGCAATTGATTCATGGTAAACAGAACCACCAGAACATTTCCCATACAAAAAATGAGAAAAACCGTTGATGTTGTCAAAGCGGTACGAAGGAAAATTTTCGGCAGGTCACCCCAACGCAAGGTTCTAAGTATAAACATACCAACAATTAAAGCATAAAGATCGGCGGCGGCAGCAGCCTCGGTGGGCGTGCAAACGCCGCCAAGAATCCCACCCATGATGATAATTGGAGTCAACAGTGGTATAAGCGCACGACGCAAAACCTGCATAAACTTCCTGGCATCAAATTTTTCTTCAAAGCGTGGGTAATCTCTCTTTACGGCGACCATGTATGCGGCGAGCATCTGAAATAAGCCGATGGCAAGACCTGGAACCATTCCTGCCAGAAACAGGGCGCCGATGGAGACCCGGGTATCCACAAGGGCATAGATAACCATGATTATGCTCGGCGGAATGATCGGCCCCATAACTGAAGAGGCTGCCGTAACAGCAGCGGCAAAACTTTTTGGGTATTTTTCTTTTTCCATCGCCGGGATAAGAATCGAACCCATGGCGGATGTATCTGCAACGGCCGCGCCGGTTATTCCGGCAAAAAACATAGACGCTACAATATTAACGTGGGCCAGCCCACCTCTAAAACGCCCGACCAGATGCTGTGATAACTCAACAATGGAATCTGTAATCCTGGCCTTGTTCATCAATTCCCCGGCTAAAATAAAAAATGGTACGGCAATCAATGTGAAATAGTCCACTCCGGTAAACATTTTTTGAGGCAGAATTAATAACGTCAAATCAGGAATCATCAACAAGGTGACGAGTGCCGTAATTCCCAAGCAAAAGGCAATGGGCATCCCACTCACTAAAGTAATCACAAAAGTCACAGCCAAGGTCAACATGCGTCGTCTTCCTCCTCGTGGATATTAAAAACGTCTATAATCAAGAGGCTCAATGACTGAAAACTCATCAGCACCGCTGAAACCGGTATGGCCAGATAAGGGATCCCCATAGGCAACATCAACGCCGGAGAGGTTTGGTTCATCTGTTTAATGGCCAATTGAAATCCCAGATAGACGATAACAATCAAAAAGATAAATATTGCCAGTTGGGAAACTATTCCAAGCAATCGCTTTCCCTTCTCCCCAAGTCTATCAGTAAAAAAAGTCAATCCAATATGCATTTTTTTACGCATGGCCACGGATGTAGCAAGGAAACCGACCCAGATACATAGATAGCGGGCTGCTTCCGAAGACCAGACCAGAGAATCACCGAGGACATATCGATAAAAAACCGCAACCACAACGATGCCGACCAGAACCGCCAACAGAACAATCACAAGCCAGCTGACCAGGCGATTGATTCTTTGCGTAAACTTGCAAAATTGATTCATTACATCAGATAGCATAATATTTACCTGTTGTTTTGTTAGAGGTTAAGTGTTGTGCCAAGCCCTTTGGCACAGGCTCTCTCACAGATATAATCAGCGGCAATCAGGTCGAAAAGAGCCATACCCACAGATTTAAAAATAGTCGTTTTTTCATACATCCCAGTTTCGTCCTCTCGACTCAACAGAAAGTCTCCCATGGTTTGGATCGTGTCCTTGACAAGCCATCCCTCCGTCCGGGGTCTGATAACATCACCCGATTCATGTCGGGCGTGGGCGGTATCAATGAACATGCGACCGGAAAGCTCATACGCCGTTTGTGGAATTTCTTGCATATCCGGAAGGTAGGAGCCTGTGCCGATAATACATTTTCCCCGCAGCAATTCCGGCGTATCCGGCAACACCGGCTGACGTGATGTGGTTGAAAGCACACTGGTACGACAGGCCCCCAGAAGCTCCTCCACGGTTGAAGCCTGATGCAGATTGACCTTGGGCAGGCAATTCGCCAAGTGTTCCAGAAACGCCGGTATTTTGAGAGTGTCGCGATCGTAAACATAGACATCCGTCAGTTGTCTTGTTGTGGCAGCGGAAAGAATTTGCTCAAACCCCTGAACGCCTGCACCCACAAGCCCCAGGGCATGGGGTCTGGGGCAGGCCAGATGCGTCACACCCACGGCCCCGACCGCTCCGGTGCGAATAGCTGTAACAATCTGTCCGTTCAATATGGCACGAGGCGCTCCGGTTTTAATATCGTTCAGGAGCACCAGCCCATTGACCACTGGATCCGGCCCCCCATGGTTACCTGGAAAAATAGTCACCAATTTAATGCTGAAACTGCCATTGCCAAAACATGGCATCAACGCCAGACTGTTATCACCATATTCCACATAGGTACGAGGCGGCATCACCACCTGGTCAGTCTCAGCTAACCGCATGGCATTCTCCATCCGTTGGACCAGAATTTCCCTATCGACGGCTGCTTCAACGTCGTGACCATTCAAAAATAGCATTATTAGTCTTCCTTTTTTCCTGAAATGTTTGATAACAGCTCAGTTGAGATTTTTATTATTGGCCATGAGTCGGCTGCTTACTCCTATCACCTTAATATCCTCATCGACGATCATTTCGGGCCGATGGCTTAATACTACAAATCGCGCCTGTTTTCCGGGAACCAATGTCCCCAATGCACAATCCCCACCAACAAAGGCACTACCGCTGGTATAACATTTAAGGGCAGCCAAGGGACTCAATGCCTCCTCGGGGCCTATCAGCATCCCAGACCTTGTCCGTCTTGTAACTGCTGCTCGCCAACCCAAAATCGGATCTCCATCGACAACCGGAAGATCAGAGCCGAACCCCAGCCCTACGTCGGCATTCAACAGAGATCGGTAGGGTTTTTCTTTTAAAGCCCTTTTTCCCACCGCAGCATAATGGTTGTCACCCATTTCCAGCAACAACTGCGGCTGAGCGGCAATCATTATGCCGGCGGCTGCCAGACGATCAATCAGATCTTTTTTCAGTAAAATAGCATGTTCGATACGATGATGAAGAGCAGCATTGGGGTGGGCTAACTGGACGTTTTCTATTGCTTCCAAAGTAATCTGAATTGCTAAATCACCTATGGCATGGGTAGCCGTAGCCCATCCTGCTTGTTGGGCTTGTAAAAGTCGCCGCTTTAATTCATCCTTCTCCAACGCAAGGTTACCCTGGGCAATGGAATTTTCATAAGGGCTTAAAAGTGCTGCGGTTCTTGCAGAGATAGCGCCATCAGCCATCAATTTCAAAGGTCCAAG
>CAKZLA010000167.1 GCA_937124525.1 uncultured Desulfobacterium sp. | reverse complement strand
AATGTCGGGGGTTTTATCACATCTTTAACCGGACAAGATAATTGTCGTCATCGGCCAAGGTAATTGTCGCACAATACCAAAGCTTATCCACCGTATATCTATCTTTTTCGGCATTTCTTAAAGCCTCATCCACAACCTTTTTTTCTCTTTTGGGTAACCGCCTACCCTCTATTATGTCGGCCCTGATATTTGCTGCCCTTGCTGGTGTCATCTGGTCGGCATACTGCCTGCCAACTCTCTCTTCAATCTTCTTTCCCTTTTTTTTAAAGGTCACATAATAAATTTTCTCACTTCCATTACCGCCCACCCTTTTTCCAATGCGGTAAAAAACACCGGCGTATGGAACTTCTATAGCCTCTTTTCCAACTTTTTGTTTTCTTGTGGCCTGAATCTTTTTCATCACCCACCTCCTCTCTAATTTCACCCCCTATTTCACCCCCACAGAATCAATATATAGATATATTGAACTATATCAAGGCAAAAGTCAATTCCATTAAGTATTGATTTTAAAAGGAAAAACTATAAAGAAGTATATTGAGAGTTGTGTTAACTCACGGCCTCTCACGCCGGAAGCCGGGGTTCGATTCCCCGTGGGGTCACCAATTAATAAATTCAAGGGCTTAGCTGAAAAGCTGAGCCCTTTTTTTATTGGGTGAAAAAGTCATTTCCAACCCTATATCCAACCTACAGCTTCATTTTTTGTCCAGGCTGTCCCCTGGCACACCCTCCCAGATGTGGCGGTGTGATCCTTTCCAACCTGATCCCCAGAAGTTTAAACCACAATCCATGAATTTTGTGTTCATTTCTACATCCATGTTTTATACTTGATAAATGATCACACATGGAGGTTTTGATATATGCCAACGATATTACGGATAGGGTCTTATCGGTTCTTTTTTTATTCCGGTGACTATGGAGAGCCCATCCATGTTCATGTTGAACGTGAAAATAACCTTGCAAAAGTCTGGGTTGACCCGGTGAGGCTTCAAAGTAGTGGCGGGTTTAACAGATCTGAAATAAAAAAAGTTTTATCCATTGTTGAAAAACATCAGGTGGAAATAATGGGGGCATGGAATGACTACTTTAGCGGTTAAAATCAATATTCCAAAGGCAAACAATTTAAACGTAACAGAGGACACTCTTACCGTTGAACTTGACGACGGACGAACCATAAGCGTACCCCTTGCGTGGTATCCACGCCTCCAAAAGGCTTCTGTGGCTGAAAGAAATAATTGGCGGCTTATTGGTGGTGGGCAGGGGATGCACTGGACAGATATCGATGAGGATATCAGCGTCCAAGGTATAATTTCCGGGACACCTTCAGGGGAAAGTCAGAGTTCTTTCAAACGATGGTTAGAATCAAGACAAGCTTGTTGATTCCGCAATCTTCCCCGGCCTTCTGGTCACTGCTTCACCACCGGGGACCTGGGGATGTGTTCCAGGTGGAATGCCCCCCAGGGCGGCTAATAAGTTAATTTTCAAGTTCCCGGGTCATTTGGCACCCAATGGAATTATGAATAAGTTCTCCCAGAGGGGATTGGGCATGAAGAAAGAAACCAGATTCAACTCCGGCGTCGTATCACCCAATTTAAAACGGCGCTCAGCTCCGCGATTAATCCAAGATAAAACTTTATGCATTGTAAACTTGAAAAAGACTGACATGTAAACTCAAACTTTATTAGATAACGGCTACCTACTTAAGGCGGGACAGTCTTTAAAATAAAGCATCTTGGCAGACTGAAATTTAGGGATCAAAAGCTAATTATCCACATAAAAATCTTTGAAAATATCTCGGGTTAAGTGGGTAGCCAGTTTTCACACAAATCCGTGATGAGCCAAATTATTTCAATATGATAAATAATGGTTGGGTTGCAATATGGGACAGTCCTCATCGGTAACCACACATGACATCCAATATGGACCAGCATGTTTCATGAATTGTTCGTATTGTTCTTCAATGGAAGGAGCCTCAAAATAAAACAATTTGCGTTTTATCATATTTTCCAACTGAAGCTTATATTCTTTGGGCCAGCATTTCGGATCACCAAATGAATATATTTTTTCTCCAACTTCGACAAGTCGTGTTAGAAATATTTCACCACTCTCGTACTCTGGTATTGTGTTTTCAATTTTTATAATTTTCCCAGTAAATAGCTCACGAAACTTAATCGTTTTTTTACTGCTCATTATTTCTTGGTAGAGTCCTAATCAAGATTTTTTCATACAATCAATAAAATATTTAAAGTTATTGAAAGTATCTGTGTTTTCCGCAACAAGTTCTTCAAAATAATCTAAAATCGTTTTTTTCTCTGTATTCATTGGAAAATCACAAAAAATCCAAGATTGCACAAAGACTTCATCATCAAAGATTTCATCATTAATAAATAAACGATCTAACTCTTCCCAACAATTTGATAATGAAGGGAATCGTTTTTCATATATTGTAATCAAAGCAAAGGAGGTTAAAAACCGAAAACATCGAATTAAGTATTCCCACTCTTTCGAGCCTCTAATGGGTTCATTTAAATAACGATCTACATCTTTGAATGCTTTTAATTCCTTTAGTTCTAACTGAAATGGATTTATTTTAATTCTTTTTAAGGCTTCCAACCAAGCGGGAGAAGGCTTTTTATATATTGTTTTTTTCTTCATGTTTTTTATTCCTGTATGTTGACGTCATGTGTAGACGGTTATTGAGCCAAACAATATAAAGTCTGATCCTGCGGAATCGCCTTTAACAGCAATTCCCCCAAATCATAATTAACCCCAGCAATACCAAGTTCAGGCTTGGTTTGAAACGGATTTTTAATAGACATTATATCGATTTTTCATAATCTATCAATTTAATTGAGAAAACTGTTTTTACAAAATTCAATAGAATCTCGTCAGTCATAAGTTCTCATCATGCCTTGGTTTGAATTTGGATAACTCACTGAAATCATTAGGTCTAATTTTTTAAAAAGCATTTATCCAGGTCTAATAATTTCAACAAGTTATGAGAACTTATGACTCTTGAGAATAGAATCAATCACTTAAACAAAAATCGGTATAATATCTAATGTCTATTGATCATAATTTGTCCGGATATGGGAGGCAAAAAATCCCCTTTCCCCAACAGGTTTACAGCGCTTTGCAATTTGGGAGTCGGTGAATCCTATATCTGCGGGTATATTTCATAAAACTGTCTGTAACCTCTTAATTTTCTTTCCAACACTATCTTCCACCTTACATTTTTATTTAAATATCAGAACCCAGAATCGTTAATGACTTGCGGCTTTTACCTTTATTGGTTAAATTAACAGAGCAAAACTAAAACACAGACACCATCAAGACAAAAAAGGATTAAAAATGTCGGAGACGTGGCAACGAGACCCAGATAGTGGTGGGGTAAAAATAAATGACAGAGTAAAACATCAGTTAAAACAACGCATAATTAAATTTGCTGAGACAAACCTTGCCGGTAGATATACAAAACTGGACATTCGGTTCCGCGATAAATTTTGCTATGTGGATGCTTATACCGAGCCAGAAAAGCCAGCAATAAAAGAATGGCCGCCTGATTTCCCGGAAACAAGGGAAGAGCATATAGAGCGTATGAGAAATACTCCAATATATCTATGCCGACTTCGCTATTTTGGAGATGAAGAGGAATGGGGAATTGCCTTTTACAGTTATGCCCATAACAAATATGAGACATCCGTATTCCCTAATGGAAAATTCTTCGGCACACCGGAAATGGCAATTGAAACATCTGCCGATTTTCATCTTTAATTTTGTATTCGCCCCCTATCCTCATATATCAAATATAATAGCCATAAATTACCAATATCTTGATATTCAAGGATGAACGTATTGTGATATGAGGTGAGATAGATGGGGCTATATTCTTATGGGTCAGCAGGTAATAAATTCAAGGGTTCTGTTTAAACGATGAGCCCTTTTTTTATTGGATAAAAAAATCATCTTTTCAATTTTAACCATTTCAGGCGCCGACCCTGTTTAGGGGGATGGCCCTTCAAAATTTTAATTTCATCCAGGAAAACTTGACGTGTCATTTATTTTTACAATCTGGAAAAAATCCTGCGCCGTCTTTTTTGTATTTCATCCCTTTTTCCCTTTCTTTAACGCCGAAAAGGCAAGCCGGGCAAGGCTTTCTGTTTTTTTTAAAAAAATGGCACAACAATTGCTAAAATTCAAGGCAAAAACGCAGGCTGCCCCCTTTACCATGAATGTTAATGCCGAGTTGAGGAGCGACCCACGTGGGTTGTCTGCTCCAACTCGTTGTTAAGTGTGCTGCGGCGTGCGTCAAACCTATTCTCAACTCGGCATTAAGTGCGCCGCAGGCGCACTTAACAAGTGAATATTCATGTTCAAAAATGAAAAACAATACTTGTAAAGATCATCTTTTAGTGATAGCGAAAATAGTATTGAATCTCTGCAATGAGAACAAATGGGCCACAAGATTACAAAAAAACATATTTCAAGGATCATTAAATCATCCTTGGGTTCCATTGTTGCAGATTAGACCCAGAATCTAATTCACATGGATTTTTCATAAGAGCAAAAAACCCTTCCAATGGCGGCATCGGGAGAACAACATGGGACTTTCGCTTAGAAATATCACAAAACGCGTGGATGGCATAAACCATCTTATAGACCTTAACCTCAAACTTGAATCCGGCTCTCGAAATGTCATTTTAGGACGAACACTGGCAGGAAAGACGTCACTTTTAAGAATCATGGCCGGACTGGATCGCCCCACCAGCGGGCAGATTGTGCTCGATGGTGAAGATGTCACCGGCATTTCCGTGAGAAAACGCAGCGTGGCCATGGTCTACCAGCAATTCATCAACTACCCTTCTTTTTCAGTGTTTGACAACATTGCCTCCCCACTTAAAGTCAGTGGAGTTCCCCGTCCGGAAATCAAAGACAGGGTCATGGATGTGGCCAGAGTACTTCACCTGGAATCCATGCTGGATCGTCTACCCGCAGAACTATCCGGGGGTCAGCAACAACGCTGCGCCATTGCAAGAGCCCTGGTCAAGGACGCCCAGCTCCTTCTGTTGGACGAACCCCTGGTAAACCTGGATTACAAACTCCGGGAAGAGTTGCAGGAAGAATTACAGGAAGTCTTCAGCAACAGAAAGGCCATAGTGGTTTACACCACCACAGAGCCTGGCGAAGCCCTGAAGCTGGGGGGTAAAATTGTAATCATGGATGAGGGGCGGATACTCCAGACCGGCAGCACGCCCCATGTATACCGCAACCCCGGCACACTTAAGGTGGCCGAGGTGTTCAGTGATCCCCCCATTAATTATTTATCCGGCAAAATAAAAAATGGCATGGCCGTTATTGGCAAGGATCTTGAGGTTCCATCCAGTGCCCACCTGGATGAGTTGCCAGAGGGAGATTACACTTACGGCATCAGGGCAAACCACCTGTTTTTCAAGCGACAATCCCCTTCGGATCTGGAGTTTTCCATCCGCATTGATCTTTCCGAAATCAACGGGTCTGAAACCTTTATCCATGCTCACTATCAAAACTTCAAACTGGTGACCCAGGAGGTGGGGATTCACTCCATTAAGATGGGTTCTGAAATCCCAATTTTTGTGAATCCTGCCCGTTTTTTTGTCTATTCCAACACCGGAATTCTTGTAAAAGCACCAGATTCATCGGCCCACGCCGGTACCCAGGAGTAATCATGGCTAAAATAAATCTCAACCAGGTCGCCCACGCCTACATGAATAATCCCCAGACAGATGCCGACTATGCCCTGAAAATCATCGATAATATCTGGGAAGACGGCAGGGCCTATTCCCTTCTGGGGCCTTCGGGGTGTGGGAAAACCACCCTTTTAAACATCATCTCAGGCCTGCTCACTCCCAGCCGGGGCCGCATCCTCTTTGATGACAAAGATATTACAGCTCTTCCCCCGGAAGAGCGAAATATTGCCCAGGTATTTCAATTCCCGGTTCTCTACGACACCATGACCGTGTATGATAATCTTGCCTTTCCTCTGAAAAACCGAAAAGTCCCAACCAGAGAAATCAAAAAACGAGTCCATGAAGTGGCCAAGATACTGGATCTTCAGAATGTTCTTAAAAAACGGGCCGCCGGCCTCTCGGCCGACGCCAAACAAAAAATTTCCCTGGGCCGGGGCCTGGTGCGGGACGATGTGGCAGCCATCCTCTTTGACGAACCCCTGACGGTGATTGATCCCCACCTGAAATGGCAGCTGCGATGCAAACTCAAAGAAGTCCATGAAAAATCAGGACTTACCCTCATCTACGTCACCCATGACCAAGTGGAGGCACTGACCTTTGCCGAACAGGTTATTGTTATGTACGAAGGGAAAATTGTCCAGATCGGCACCCCCCAGGAACTCTTTGAACAGCCGGAACATAAATTTGTGGGATATTTCATCGGAAGCCCTGGCATGAACTATGTGCCCTGTACCCTTAAAGAAAATGCGGTGTGCATTGGCAGTATTGATATCCCCATTTCCGACGAACTTGCCGATAAAGTTAACGGGAGTGAAAAAAATTTAGAACTTGGCATACGCCCTCTTTACCTCAAAGTTACCCGGGAAAAGGTTATAAACAGCTTCCAGGTCCAGATAAAACATGTGGAAGACCAGGGTAATTATAAAATCGTCACCCTGGTTCTGGACGGCCACTTGTTCAAGGCACGACTGGCCGAAGAAGAACCCGTACCATTGGAAACCGCCTTTGTCCATTTCCCCCGTAAATGGATCAGGCTCTTTGCCGATGATCGACTTGTAAAATAAACGATCCAATGGACAAACAAGTTGTTGCAGCAACTGAATCGTAAATATTCGGGTTGGTATGTAGATGTTTAGCCAGTGCCCCATATTTGCGTATTTGGGGCTACATAGCATACTAATTCCATGTGAGCAGAAAAAACTTAGGTGAAGATGGGGTGCTGGCCGAATATTTACACTGGATTTGCCATTTTTGTTTAAAAGGAGATATCTATGGATAAGTGGGAAGACAACAAAGCCTGGTTTTTTGTGCTCCCGGTTTTTATCATTGTGGCCTTCAGTGCCATCATTCCCCTGATGACGGTGGTGAACTACTCAATTCAGGATATTTTTGGACCCGGTCAACGGGTATTTGTGGGAACCGAGTGGTTCAAGGAAGTATTGTCTGACACCCGTCTCCATGAAGCCCTTTTCAAACAGCTGTGCTTTTCCGGCCTGGTGCTCCTCATTGAAATGCCCCTGGGCATCGGAATTGCCCTTCTAATGCCTAAAAAAGGCTGGGGGGCATCCATTACTCTGGTACTCCTGGCCCTGCCCCTGCTCATCCCCTGGAACGTCATCGGCACCATCTGGATTATTTTTACCCGACCGGACATCGGACTTTTGGGATCGGCCATCAACAGCCTTGGCATTGCCTTTGACCACACGGCAAGTCCACTTCATGCCTGGATCACCCTCATGCTCATGGAAGTATGGCACTGGACCCCCCTGGTGGCGCTTCTTGCCTATGCCGGATTACAGGCCATCCCCGAAGCCTATTACCAGGCCGCCCGCATTGATGGTGCCTCCAGCTGGGCCACATTCTGGTATATCCAGCTGCCAAAAATGCGGGGGGTGCTCACCATTGCCCTGCTCCTGCGCTTCATGGACAGTTTTTTAATTTATGCCGAGCCCTTTGTGCTCACCGGCGGCGGTCCGGGGAATGCCACCACATTTTTGTCCATCTATCTGGTCAAGGTGGCTGTGGGGCAGTTTGATCTGGGACCTGCCGCCGCCTTTTCCCTGATCTACTTTCTCATCATTCTGCTCTTTTCCTGGCTCTTTTACCAGGTGCTTCAGAACGTGGGAAAAGGAGAATCTAAATGAACAGACGTACTTTTTTCCTGATTTTCTACCTGGTACTGCTCATGCTGCCCATCTACTGGATGCTCAACATGTCCTTTCGAACCAATGCGGACATCATGGACGCTTTTTCCTTGATTCCCACCCATCCAACCCTCCAGAACTACACAAAAATTTTCACCGATTCATCATGGTATTCGGGATATATCAACTCCATGATCTATGTGGCCATGAACACGGTGATCTCCCTGGTTACAGCCCTGCCCGCAGCCTATGCCTTTTCTCGGTACCGCTTCATCGGCGACAAACAGATCTTTTTCTGGCTGCTCACCAATCGCATGTCCCCGGCTGCGGTATTTCTGCTTCCCTTTTTCCAGCTATACTCAACCTTTGGTCTCATTGACACCCACATTGCCGTGGCCCTGGCCCACTGCCTTTTTAATGTCCCACTGGCCGTGTGGATACTTGAAGGTTTCATGTCCGGTGTTCCCCGGGAAATTGATGAAACAGCCTTTATTGACGGATACTCTTTTCCACGGTTCTTCGGAGTTGTATTTCTGCCCCTGATCCGTTCTGGCATTGGCGTCACCGCATTCTTCTGCTTCATGTTCTCCTGGGTGGAGCTGCTCCTGGCAAGAACCTTGACCACAACCAATGCAAAACCCATTGCTGCCACCATGACCCGCACCGTTTCAGCCACCGGCCTGGACTGGGGACTTCTGGCCGCAGCTGGTATTTTGACCATTGTTCCCGGCGCCCTGGTTATTTGGTTCGTTAGAAATCATCTGGCCAAGGGCTTTGCCATGGGCCGGGTGTAAATATTTAAATATGATTTTCTGCCCGGCAGGGCATCTTTATAACTGCCACGGGCAGACCATATTGGGGATACTGGCCTGTCCACAATAAATATTGAAAGACCTGTGACGTGCACCGTGGTTTTTCTTATAATAAGGAGTAATCATGAATCTGGAATGGATGGCGTGGACACTTCCCACAGCAATATTTTTTACCACCATTATTTTGATGCTCATTGGAATGACTATATGGCAGGTTATTTGCCCCACCATTGAACGGCGGGGGATAATACCCATCAAAACCACCCGGGGGGACAGGTTTTTCATCGGCCTTCTGGGCTCTGCTTACATCCACCTGGCCTGGCTGGGCCTCACCGATTTAAGTATCTGGATCGCACTTGGCCTTTCCATCGTGTGGATGGGGGTGATCATGCGCTGGGGATAACTCACTTTTCGAAAATGCTGATATTTTTAAACAAAGTCCCTGCCGCTATTGGGTCTTCACGGCATGGACACCCCCGTTTCAACGGGAAGTTATTTTTGAAGACCTCTATTAATGGAGGAACATCCATGAAAAAAGTACTGTTTCAAAAAGGAACAAAAGTTCTTACTCTGGCATGTCTTACCCTCTGCCTTGTGGTGTTTGGCTTCAATCCTGCGTTTGCAGACACTGGGGCTGCCCAAAAATGGATCGACAATGAATTTCAGCCTTCCACACTGTCCAAAGCGGATCAGCTCAAGGAAATGGAATGGTTCATGAAAGCGGCAAAGCCGTTTAAAGGCATGAAAATCAAGGTGGTTTCCGAAACAATCCCCACCCACGAGTATGAATCAAAAGTGCTGGCCAAAGCCTTTGAAGAGATCACTGGAATCAAGGTAACCCATGATCTGATCCAGGAAGGCGATGTCATTGAAAAACTCCAGATCCAGATGCAGTCCGGGAAAAACGTATTTGATGCCTATATCAATGACTCTGACCTCATCGGCACCCACTCCCGGTATGGCCATGTGGTGAACCTCACCGACTGGATGTCCGGAGAAGGTAAAGATGTTACCCTGCCCACCCTGGACATTGATGATTTCATGGGCAAATCCTTTACAACAGGTGCCGATGGCAAACTTTATCAGCTCCCGGACCAGCAGTTTGCCAACCTTTATTGGTTCCGTTATGACTGGTTCAACAGAAAAGATTTCAAAAAACAGTTCAAGGATATCTACGGCTATGAGCTTGGTGTACCCGTTAACTGGTCCGCCTACGAAGACATTGCCGAATTTTTCAGTGAGCATGTGGGAGAAATTGATGGACGTGCCATATATGGCCACATGGATTATGGTAAAAAAGCCCCTGATCTGGGATGGCGGTTCACCGATGCCTGGCTCTCCATGGCAGGTGCTGGCGACAAGGGCATTCCCAATGGTAAACCTGTGGATGAATGGGGCATAAGAGTCGATGAAAATAACCGACCCGTTGGCTCCAGTGTGAGCAGAGGCGGGGCGGCAAATGGTCCCGCTGCCAAGTATTCCCTTAAAAAATATATGTCATGGCTCAGAAAATATGCACCTCCCGGTGCCCTTGGAATGGATTTTTATCAGTCATTACCATATCTTGCAACGGGCAACGTGGCCCAGCAGATTTTCTGGTACACATCTTTTGTTTCTTCCATCGTCGAAGAGGGATTGCCCGTGGTCAACGAAGATGGAACACCCAAATGGCGCATGGCTCCCTCCCCCCATGGTCCCTATTGGGAAGAGGGTATGAAACTTGGATACCAGGACTGTGGGTCCTGGACCTTGATGAAGAGCACCCCTCTTGAGAGACGAAAAGCAGCCTGGCTTTTTGCCCAGTTCTGCGTCTGCAAAAGCGTATCCCTGAAAAAAACCCATGTGGGACTCACCCCCATCCGGGACAGCGATATCCGGGATAAATCATTTACAGAACGGGCTCCCAAGCTTGGTGGGCTCGTGGAATTTTATCGCAGCCCGGCCCGGGTGGCCTGGACCCCCACGGGTACCAACGTACCTGACTACCCAAAACTTGCCCAGCTGTGGTGGCAAAATATTGGTGAGGCTGTTGCCGGTGAGGTAACGGTTTCCACTGCCATGAACAATCTGGCCCGGGAGCAGGATAAGATCCTCATGAGACTTGCCCGTGCTGGTGTTCAGGGTGACAAAGGACCTAAAATGAACCCCGAACGGGAAGAGTCTTACTGGTTGAGCCAACCGGGTTCTCCCAAGGCAAAGCTTGCCAATGAGAAACCCCAGGGTGAAACCGTTGATTACGATCAGCTCATTGAAGCGTGGAGAGCAGGTAAGGTTAAGTAGTAAAACCAAACAGGTCTGCCCATTTAGCTAAAGGCAGCAATCACGGGGTGTACATGCAGGTCAGCATGTAGGCCCCTTTTTATTGAGTGAGGCCTGAAATCACTATTTTGTTTGATGGGTAAAAACACCGTCCCAGTTTTCTTCCGGAGGGCTTTCTATAAAGAAAACACATCTGGACAGGTAAATTGAATAAATTTTTCGAGGGGGATACAGGGTACAAAGATCCTGGAATAAAGTCTTTGCTCGATGAAACTGTCTTTTTTTGTACATTTCAAGTCCTTGCTGGTGGGCAGCCAATTCCGTTTCAAGGGTCTGTCTGAGATCCGCGTTCGGTTGAAATGCCGTATAAATTCCCACGGGTTCTGTTTTCCCTTTAACCCGGACCTGGTCCAGTTCCTGGAGTAATATGGTATCCGGTAAATAATCAGTAACTGCCTTACTAACAATAATTTTCACGCCATAAAACTTGGTCAACCCCTCCAGTCGGGAGGTCAGATTCACATTGTCACCGATAATGGTATAGTCAAACAGATCTGCCGAGCCCATGTTTCCCACCCGACATCTCCCCGAATGAATGCCGATACCGATATCTATCTCTATCCCGTATTTATCTTTGAATATCTGGTTCAACAACACAAGAGAATCCAGCATTTCAAATCCGGTTTTCACCGCCAGCTTCTGGTGGTCCTTGACATCAAGGGGGGCATTCCAAAAACACATGACGGCATCACCGATGAATTTATCCAGGGTCCCCTGGTTTTTGATAATACTTTTTGTCACCGGGGTAAAATAATCGTGGAGCAGCATGGTCACCTGGGTGGGGGTGAGCTTTTCAGACAGGGTGGTAAAACTTCGAATATCGGCAAACATGATACTGATTTCCTTTTCTTCCCCTTCAAGTCCCATTTTCTCCGGGGATTCACTGATTTGATCCACCACCGCCTTGGAAACATATTTACTGAATGCCGACCGGTAGAATTTTTTTTTCCGCTCTGAAAACCAGAATTTAAACAGGTTTAAAATAGAAAAATTAGCCGCCAGCCCCAAAATAGGGAAAAAAGGAGAAACCCATATCTGACGGGTCTTCAAAAACCACAGACTGCTGTACCATGCCCCTGCAGCCAGCATCAGCATCACCGGCAGCATCAGCCGGGCATCGGCCCATCCGATCAAAAAGGTGGTGACGATACCCCAGAAAAGAATTAAAAACAATTCCATGCCTGGGATCCAGTCCGGAATGGTAATAAAATCCTGATTTAAAATGTTGTCCACAATGGTGGCATTAACCTCCACACCGGGAAACACCTCATCCAGGGGGGATACCCGGATATCCATGAGTCCGGCAGCCGAGGAGCCCAGGAAAACAATCTTATTTTCCAGAAACCCTGGTGGAATTTTATCTTCCAGCACATGGCCCGCAGACAGATAGGGAAAGGTATGGCTCGGCCCCTTGTAATTGACCAGCACGGACCCACCGGCTTCCAGGGGGACGATGGTATTCCCTATCTTCAAGGATTCGATCCCCCCCCGGGAAACTTTAACCATGGGGTCTGGAATTCTGCCCTTTAATGCCACAAGCAAGGTGGCCAGAGATAGATGAGGATAAATTTTGCCCTGCCAGGAAATCAGCAGGGGAACCCGTCTTAACACCCCGTCGCTGTCTGTCAAGGTGTTCATGAATCCGGCGTAGGGGCATTGTTTTAAAAAATCCGGCAGGGGAGGAATCACATGGCCGGCTGATATCATATACGTCATGGCTGCAGCGGCACCTGCCTGCCGCACCTCGGATATCTTTAATCGGGGAAGCCCGGGAGCCTGTCTTGCATTGATCTCATCGCCTTTAAAATAAAAAGAATAACCCAATGTAAAGGGGCCTGTTCCCAGTACATTGGAAAACAATTGATCATTATCCATCAATTCCGGGGGCAGACCTTTGAACTCCACATCAATGTGAAGATCCCGCTTTAATATTTTTTTTATGACCGCAGGGGAGGTCCCATCCGGCTCACCAAACAGAATATCGTTTCCCACGGCCAAGGCACCGGCCATCTGAATTTTTTTCAGCAGCAGGGCCACCCGATACCGTGGCCAGGGCCATTGGCCAAAGGTTTCAAGGCTGTATTCATCGATATTTACGATGGCCACACGGGTTTCTTTGTATTTTGAATGGGCGTTTAAAAGGAAGACATCGTAAAGTTTGTTTTCAAGCAATTTGAAGTAGACGGGCTTAAATACATAGGTAGCGGCCACTATAAGGGTTATGGTAAACCCTGCCATCAGGAGGGACCATTGAATCTGATTTATTTTTTTATAAAATTTCAGAAGGCTCCCCACGTATCTATTTATCTGTTACGGGTATTCAACTTGACAAAGTTACCTTATTATTGTTTATAATAAATCAATTTCATTGGCAATGTAATACTGGACAACAATTCTAATTATGGATTACCAAACGACATCAATGATCTGTAACGTGCTGAAATTACGTTGACCGAAATCGTAATTTCGCAATTTGAAAAACCATCAAGTGTCATAATTAGAATTGCTAAATACTGGATGATCCATTTTTTTGTCGTTGACAACGCCGGAGAGGGCTCAAGGTTACGTTATTGATATTTTTTGCATAAATCGGGATCAATAACGCCCATAAGCCAAGCCTGAACCCGTTGCCGCAATTATTTTCAAAAATGGCCCATGTAGTGATCAAGCCCCCCAAACTGGAGGTTAAAAATTAAATAATCACATAACAAATCAGGCTCAGGGGTATTCAAAACCCTTTACTGGCATGAATAGTCCTGAAACCATTTGGTGTTATCAACAGATTATATCCCACACTTCGCTCATTTTTATAAGACTATGTAATTATTACATAATCTTAACTTGATTTTTTAATGGCCAACTTTTTGGTATTAATAAATTCAATAGGTTATAAAAAAATAAGCGAATAGAGGG
>CAKZLA010000166.1 GCA_937124525.1 uncultured Desulfobacterium sp. | reverse complement strand
GGGGGGGATTCCCCCCCCACGCCCCCCCCTTTTTTTTTATTATATTTTAATATACAAGGATGCCAAAATGCTGATCTAAAACTTAAAACCTCGCACCCAGAAAGTCAGTGATTCTCCGCCGGGCCGTACGGTGGGGCCGGACATCGGAAACCACGGTGACATTAATTTTCCGCTTTTTTTCCTGGAGCACCAGTGGGGTGCCCACTTCCAGGGGACGATCCACCCGGATAAATCCGCAGCTGATGCCCCGGGCCTTGAACCCCTGGGGCAGATTGGGCGAGGCAATGCTTAAAATACTGCCGTCGTGGCGACCAATGGCCATGTCTGTGGCACAGGTGAGCACGGTGCCCAGCACCTCTCCTTTTTCGTCTATCACCTGGGAATTTGGGCCACTGCCCACTTTTTTAAGGTTTTCCCCGGCAAAGGGCAGGGTGTAAAAGGTGTCGGTGGGGTCCAAAAGGGCCTTGTCCCCCAGAAAGGATTTGGTAAAGGCCTTGCCATCCGATGCCAGAGGCAGGGCAAACATCCAGGGGTGATTCATGAATTTCCATGGGCCCACATCCTGGTGGGAAAGGGGCAGGACGGCCCCGGCCCGAAGGGAATCCCTGGACCCCAGGCCGCAGGCAATGACATTAAAGGGGGCACCTGCCGTGAGAATGGATTCCCACAAGGCTACCACAGCATCGGCATTGATGAAAATTTCAAACCCGAACTCACCGGTGTAGCCCGACCGGGAGAGCAAAATGGGGGTACCGTCTTTTAGCTGCACCCCATGTGCCAGGGGGCTTTTTTTATCAAAATGGCCCTTAAAGGAAAAATAGGGCATTTTCTCAAAAACAGCGTCGGGGTTGTCCAGGAGCAATTGCAGGACCCTGGCAGCATTTTTGCCCTGGATGTCCACCTTGCCAAGCTTTCCGGAAAGGTCCTGGATATCCACGCTGCCGGTGCTGTCACTGGCAGCGGTGTCATCTGTATTTTCTTTTTGAATAACAGAAAGCTGGGATGCCAGATGATGGGCAATGGCACCGCCCATGCCAGCATTTACGCACACCATGTAATGATCTGCCTGGAAACGATAGACAATGGCATCGTCAATGACATGGCCCTGGTCATTTAGTATGGCCCCATACACGCATCGGCCATGGGCCAGGGTGGACAGATCCCGGGTGTGACAATATTGCAGCAGGTCAAGCGCCCCAGGGCCGGTGACCAGCACCGATGCCATGTGGGAAGTGTCAAAGATCCCCGCCGACTGTATCACGGCCAGATGTTCTGCCTTTACACCGGTGTCATACCACAAGGGCATGTCAAAGCCCCCGAAGTTGGCCATGTTGGCCCCGTGGGATCTGTGCCATTGGTTTAAAGGTGTTGTTTTAATTGTCGTTTCCATGTTTTTCCCCTCTTTGGTCAACTTTCAGATTTTTTTATAAAACATAGGGGACCTTAAGATTATACGCCTTATATATCACAAAGGTTTCCACTGTGTTTATTCCCTGGACCTTGGAGATCTCGTTGGTGTAAAATTCCAGGAGCCCAAATCCTGGTTTGAACAGCACCTGGATGATCAGGTCGTATCGTCCTGTGACCACGCTGGCCGAAATCACTCCCATGAGTTTTGATATCTCTTCACCCTTTTCCACCAGGTTAGCGGCGGAAAGTTTGATACCAATAATAACGCTTTGATGCCCGGGAAGGCAGGCCGGATCAAATAATCCGCAGATATCCAAGACCCCTTCTTCCCTGAGCTTATTGACCCGGGTGCGCACCGTATTCTCTGTTATGCCAAGTTTATCTGCTATTTTTTTAAAGGATTGTCTGCCATTGCGTAGTTCTTTGATAATCTCAATATTTACGTCATCAATTTTCATAATTGTTTTAATCTCTGCTCAATATGAAGGAGAACCTTAATTAGTTCGGGTCTCGGGTTGTTGTTTAGATAATTTTTCTGAAAATGTCAATTAAAAGTTAAAAATTGTATTTAATCATCAAATTAAAAATTGTATTTTTAGGTTTTGCATGTCTTAATCAATTTTAAGCTCTGGGTAGGCGATGAAAAAGAGAGAGTGGTTTTCTGTTGATTTTGCTGGGGCACCAGTGTTAAATATCACCCGTGGAACATTGGGGTCAGGCTTGGCTTATGGGCATTATTCATCCCAACCCATGCAAACCGGAAATTCCCAGAAGTAGGGCTTCATCGTAACATCGGCCAATCATCATAATTGGTGGGCCACGCCTTTGACCCCTCACACCATGTCAAAATAAAAAACGCATCGTCGAAAATCGGAATAAAGTTAATGAATTGGGGGAAAAATAAATTCAATCCTATATTTTTATCAATCCTGTTAATTTTGTAAAGGAGAAAATTAGATGGCGGAAAAAATAGTGGTAATCGGTGCAGGACCCGGTGGGTATGTGGCGGCGTTAAGAGCTGCCCAGCTGGGTGGGGATGTCACGGTGGTGGAAAAAGAGCACCCCGGCGGTACCTGTCTCAACTGGGGATGCATCCCCTCAAAGATCATGAAAACCTCGGCGGATCTTTTCTTAAAGACCAAAGAGGCAAGGACCTATGGCATCAAAATTGACGGCAACGTGGCCGTGGATATGCCTGCCATCATGGCCCGGAAACAGCAGATTGTGGAGACCCAGCGCAAGGGTATTCTGGCCTTGCTCAAAAAAAACAATGTGCAGTTTGAACAGGGGCGGGGTTATATAAAGGAGCAGGGCGTCATCTCCGTGGCGGATGACAAGTGCTGGGAAAAGGAAATTTATTACGATCGGCTCATTCTTGCCGTGGGCACCAAGCCTTTGAATATATCTGATTTCCCCTTTGATGGGGAGCGGATTTTGTCCAGTAATGATCTGTTGAATTTTAAAACTCTTCCCCACTCCATGGTCATTGTGGGGGGCGGGGTTATTGGCTGCGAATTTGCCTGTATTCTCTCTGCTCTGGGGGTGGAGGTGACCGTGGTGGAGGCAATGGATCGTTTGCTGCCTCTCCCCTCGGTGGATGAGGGCTGCTCTAAAATTCTCCAGCGGGAGATGAAAAAACGGAAAATTAAATTCATCACCGATCAAGTGGTGGAAAAAGCTGAAAAGACCGGAGCTGCTCTGACCATCACTCTGGGAGTCTCGCCCTTTGTGGCTGAAAAGCGAAAAGGACGTATTAAACCTATTACCCTGACAGCGGAAAAAATGGCGGTTTGCATTGGTCGGTCGGCTTTGTCCGGGGATTTGGGGTTGGAAAACATTGGTCTTGACCTGGATGACAGGGGTTGGATACCGGTGAACCAAGGCATGGAGACCTGTGTGAATGGGGTCTATGCCATTGGGGATATCCTGGGACCCCGGCACATTATGCTGGCCCATGTGGCTTCCCACGAAGGGATGGTGGCGGCAAAAAATGCCATGGGAGGATCTATTGTCATGGATTATACAGCTGTGCCCGGTGCCATCTTTACCATGCCGGAAATCGGCAACGTGGGCATCACCGAGGCCCAGGCCCGGGAACAGGGGCTTGATGTCACCTGCTCTTCTGTGAATTTTCGCACCCTTGGCAAAGCCCAGGCCATGGGGGAGATTGCCGGGGAAGCCAGAATTGTGGCCGAAGCGGACTCAGGGAAGGTTCTGGGGGTTCATATCACCGGGCCCCATGCCACGGATCTCATTGCCGAGGGCACCCTGGCCGTTACCAAAGGACTTACTGTCACGGATCTTGCCCACACCATCCATGCCCATCCCACCCTGGCTGAAATCATGTCCGAAGTCTCCCTTTGCGCTGCCGGTATGCCTCTGCACAGTTGATATGAAATGGGGATTTGACAAAAGATAGGGTTGTATTACTTTATGTGCATTGATTAAAAAACTCATGGAGGAAATACATGAACCCCGAAAAATTAACTGTCAAATCCCAGGAAATGATCCATTCCGCCCAGGCCTTGGTCCGAAAATATCAGCACACTGCCATAGAGCCCCTGCATCTTTTGCGGGTGATGCTGGAGGATCGTAAGAGTGTCCCTGCATCCATCATGTCAAAGATTGGTGGCAATCTGGATGGTGTAGTGGCGGCCTTGGACAGTGCCTTGACAAAACAGGCCAAGGTCACCGGTGCCGCCCCCCAGATCTATTTGTCCCGGGAATCCCAGGCATTGTTTGAGGTTGCCTTTAAAGAAGCCGACAAGATGAAGGACCAGTATGTAAGCCTGGAGCACCTGCTTTTAGCCATGGCCGACACCCGGGGCACCTGCGCGGATATTTTAAAATTACAGGGCATCACAAGGGATGCCATTTTAAAGGTACTCCGGGAGATCCGGGGCAACCAGACCATCACCGACCAGAACCCCGAAGAAAAATACCAGGCCCTGGAAAAGTTCGGCCGCAATCTCACAGAACTTGCTCGCAAGGGTAAGTTGGACCCAGTCATCGGCCGGGATGAGGAGATCCGCCGTATTGTCCAGGTGCTCTCCCGGCGGCGGAAGAACAATCCCGTACTCATTGGCGAGCCCGGGGTGGGGAAAACTGCGGTGGTGGAGGGGCTTGCCCAGCGTATTGTGGAGGGGGATGTGTCTGAAAGTCTTAAAAATAGACGGCTCATTGCCCTTGATATGGGAGCCATGCTGGCTGGCGCCAAGTACCGGGGGGAGTTTGAAGACCGGCTTAAAGCCGTATTAAAAGAGGTGGAATCCTCCGAGGGTGAGATTGTGCTGTTCATTGATGAACTCCACACCGTGGTGGGGGCTGGAGCTGCCGAAGGATCTGTGGATGCCTCCAATATGCTCAAACCCGCCCTGGCCCGGGGAACCTTGCGCTGTGTGGGGGCCACCACCCTGGACGAGTATCGGAAATACATTGAAAAAGATGCAGCCCTGGAGCGGCGGTTCCAGCCCGTGCTGGCGGCCGAACCCACGGTGGAAGATACCATCTCCATCCTCCGGGGACTCAAGGAAAAGTACGAGGTGCACCATGGGGTGCGCATCAAGGATTCCGCCATTGTGGCGGCGGCTACCTTATCCCACCGTTACATTGCCGACCGGTTTCTGCCGGACAAGGCCATTGATCTTGTTGATGAGGCAGCCTCCCGGCTTCGCATTGAGATTGACAGCATGCCCATGATCATAGATGAGGTCCAGCGCCGCATCACCCAGGCAGAGATTGAGCGCCAGGCCCTGAAAAAGGAGAAGGACGACGCCTCCCGGGAGCGGCTCACAACGCTTGAAAAATCCCTGGCTGACATGAAAGAAGAGATCCAGCCCATGAAGCTGCACTGGAACATGGAAAAGGGGCTCATCCAGGAGATCAGTGCCATCCGGGAGCACATGGACCAGGCCCAGACCCAGGCCCAGGTGGCCGAGCGGGAAGGGGATCTGGCCAAAGTCGCACAGATCCGTTATGGCACCATTGAAACCCTGCAAAAATCCCTGGCTGCTAAAAAAGCCGAGTTGGATAGCGCCCAGAAGGAACTACGCATGCTCAAAGAAGATGTGGAGGCCTCGGATATTGCCGATGTGGTGTCCGCCTGGACCGGCATCCCGGTGTCCCGCATGTTAAAAGGCGAGCAGGAGAAGCTGGTGGAGATGGAGTCCCATATCAAAAAACGGGTTATTGGCCAGGAAACAGCCATTGATGCGGTGTCCAATGCCGTGCGCCGGGCCCGGTCGGGTTTGCAGTCGCCGGATCGTCCCATTGGTACCTTTATCTTCATGGGTCCCACCGGGGTAGGGAAAACCGAGCTTGCCAAGGCCCTGGCCGAATTTATGTTTGATTCCCAGTCTGCCATGGTGCGCATTGATATGTCTGAGTACATGGAAAAACATTCCGTGGCCCGGCTCATTGGGGCACCTCCGGGGTATGTGGGGTATGATGAAGGTGGAGCCCTCACCGAGGCCGTGCGCCGCAGGCCCTATTCCGTGCTGCTCTTTGACGAGATTGAAAAGGCCCATCCCGATGTGTTTAATGTGTTGCTCCAGGTGCTGGATGATGGCCGCATGACCGACGGCCATGGCCGCACCGTGGACTTCACCAACACCATCATTATCATGACCTCCAATGTGGGGTCCCGATTTATCCAGGAGGCAGCCGGTATCTCATCGGACACGGGTTACATCGGTGCCCTGGACCATGGGGCTGGCAATGGTGGGGCCCAGGGCGGAGATTTTAATGACAGGGCGGGTCAATTCCAGGGTAATGGTGCTGTTTCTAATGAAAAAACAGGCAGATTCCAGGATGATGCTGGCGGCAGTGGCGGGGGACGGCAGGAAGAAATCGGCACAGCACTGCCCAATTCAGAAAAAGACCGAATGCTCCAGGCCGCCATTGCCCGGGCCTTGAAAGATGCGTTTAAACCCGAATTCTTAAACCGAATTGATGAGATCATCACCTTCCAGAATCTCACCCTGGAAGACATAAAGGCCATTGCCGATATCCAGATCCGCCAGTTAAATGAGCGCCTGGCCCAGCGTAAGATTCACATCACCCTGGACGAGGCAGCCCTGGAAATCCTGGCCCGGTCAGGTTACGATCCTGCCTTTGGCGCCCGACCCCTGAAACGGGCCATCCAGCAGTATCTGGAAAACCCGCTCTCCCTGGCTCTTTTAAATGGCACCATCAAAGATGGCCAGTCACTTATAGTGGGGTGTGACCCCGATAAGGGGCTTAAATTTATATAAATATGGTAATAATAAAAATTCAATGATCACGATTTCTCCCCTATTGTTTGTGACGGCTATAGATGTTCAAGATTAAAATTGCTGATGGAGTTCTTGCCTTTGGGTATGAAATATTATATGTATACAGTTTAAATTGATCCGTCTGAAAAGGGTCCATCAAAATACAGATTTTGCTTTCGCTGGGCCATTGACCAACCTGAACAGTGTCAACACCCCTGAGCTATAAACTCAGGGGTTTTCTTGTCGGTTTTTTTATAAAGGAACAAAAATATGAAAAAAACTATTATCAAAGGCACCGGCCGTGCCTTGGCCCCGCGTCTTGTCACCAATGAAGATCTGGCAAAGATCATGGACACCACCGATGAGTGGATACAGCAGAGAACCGGTATCCAGCAGCGGTACTGGGTGCCAGAAGAGGGTCAGATGGGGGCTTCGGATCTTGGCCTCACCGCCAGCCACAAGGCCCTTGAAAAGGCTGGATGGCAGCCCGAAGAGATTGATTTTATAATTTTTGCCACCCTGAGTCCAGATATTTTTTTCCCGGGGTCTGGATGTCTTCTTGCGGAAAAATTGGGCCTTACCAGCACCCCGGCCCTGGACATCCGCCAGCAGTGTACGGGATTTCTTTATGGCCTGGCCACGGCCGATTCCTACATTAAAAGTGGTCTGGCCAATAAAATTCTGGTGGTGGGGGGGGAAGTTCACTCCTCGGGTTTGGACAAAACCACCCGGGGCCGGGATGTGGCCGTTCTCTTTGGAGACGGTGCCGCTGCCGTGTGCGTGGAAGGGGTGAAAACAGACGAAAACATAGGGGTGCTTGCCTCTTGCCTCCATGCCGATGGACGGGGAGCTGATAATCTCATGACCGAGCTTCCCGCTTCCCGCCTTCCCGACCGCCACCCCCAGGGCCTGCCCATTGATTCTGAGCGGTTTTTCCCTTCCATGAACGGCCCTGCCGTGTTTAAAACCGCTGTGCGCAAATTACCCCAGGTCACCCGGGAAACCCTGGAAAAAGCCGGTGTCTCCCTGGATGACATTGACATGGTCTTCCCCCACCAGGCCAATCTTCGCATCAACCAAGCCTTTGCCCAGTTTATGAAAATTGATGAGGCCAGAATGTTCAATAATATCCAGAAATACGGTAATACCACTGCGGCCAGCATTCCCCTGGCCCTGGATGAGGCCCTGGAGCAGGGGGTGGTGGGTAAGCCCGGTGACACCATTCTCTTTGTGGGGTTTGGGGCTGGCCTTACATGGGGCGGTGTTGCTTATCGTTTCTAATTTGCTGACTCCTCCCCAGAGTGGCCGATGTTATGACCAACCCAAAAAGTCGGGCCATTAATTTTTGCCTAATGTTTTACCACATCATACATGGGTTTAACCCTTGTTAAGTGCGCCTTCGGCGCACTTAATGCCGAGTTGAGAATGGGTTTGACCCACGCCGCAGCACACTTAACAACGAGTTGGAGCAGCCAACCCACGTGGGTCGCTCCTCAACTCGGCATTCACCCACAATGGGCATGGTGAAAAAATAAACCTCGGACTTTTTACGAGACCATTAATAAATGAATTCAAAAATTGAAATAAATATTTGTGATTATTTAATGGCAAAAGGGGTAAATATACCCCTCCCCCATACTCTGTTCATAGGGCCGGAGGTAGATCCTGAACGCATCTCCGGGGACAGGGTCACCCTGTACCCCGGCACCCGCATCACTGGAAAAAATACCTTGATCATGCCGGGTACCATCCTGGGCCAGGAAGCGCCGGTAACCCTGGATAACTGTTATATTGGCCCCGACACCCACCTAAAAGGCGGTTTTTTCCAGGATGCTGTATTTGTGGGTAAAAATTCTTTTGGTTCCGGCGCCCATGTCCGGGGGGGTACCATCCTGGAAGAGGAGGCCAATGCAGCCCATACTGTGGGCCTGAAACAGACTATTCTATTCCCATTTGTAACTCTGGGCAGTCTCATTAATTTTTGTGATTGCCTTATGGCTGGTGGCACCAGTCGGAAAAATCATTCCGAGGTGGGCAGCTCCTATATTCATTTTAATTATACCCCCAACCAGGATAAAGCCACACCCTCCATGCTTGGCAATGTCCACCAGGGGGTAATGCTGGATCAACATCCCATTTTTCTGGGCGGGCAGGGCGGCCTTGTGGGGCCTCGTACACTGGCATTCGGTACGGTCACCGCCGCCGGTACCCTCTGCCGCAGGGATGAAGTCCGTCCAGATCGGCTTATTCTGGGAGGTGCTATGAAGTCCGCAACCCTTCCCAATGCCGGTAAAATTTACCAGGATGTCCATGGCATCTTTGAAAAGAATTGCAGATATATATCCAGCCTGTGCGCACTGCTGGCATGGTATGAACAGGTACGTCCCCTGTTTGCCACCGAAGTTTTGTCCCGGGCACTGCTCGATGGCATGCAAGCCAGCCTGAAAAAATGTATTGCCGAGCGTATCCATCGCCTGGACGTCTTCTGTGCCGGACTGGAAATTTCTTTGGAGCACCTGCTACAGAGGGGGGCTGGAAAAAAAACATCGTTGGTGAATGACCATGAAACCCTCATGGCCCAATGGCCTGAAATCCGTAGATGCATGGAAAAAAAAGTCATGATTGAGACATTGCCCGGTGCTCCTGACCTATTTTTAAAGGCAATGGAACAGGGCATTGCCATTCATGGGGCTGACTATGTGAGGGTAATCCAATCCCTGGGCCTGGATATGCGCCTTTTGGCCATCACCTGGCTGAAGAAAATAGAGAAAGACATTGCCAGTAATGGGTGATTTGGTGTAGCTATGAATTTCAAGAAGACAAAAATCAGGGCGGATTCCAGAAAAGTACATCCAAATTCTAAGCACCATAAGAGCCTGAATTATTAAACAGACCCTCCTTGTTAAAGGATAATAATATCAGATAGTTGTAGGAATATGTTTTTTCGAGATATCTACAATACCCGGTATTCTTACTTTTGAGGGGGTTGACTTTTTAAACAGGCTCTAAGGTGCCACCGAGGACCGTAGGTTTGGTTGTTTGTCTTCTTTCATAAAAAACATACGGCTTGATTCTAAGATCGGCCACTCTCGACAGAACACATCACATGGCAATAATTAAATTTTGAAGTTTTTGACTATATTTAATTATCTGCTTTTGATGCATATCCAGTGACCGAGGTCAGTAAGTTCTCAATAAGTCCGTGCATTCAGGGAATGCATTTTGAGTAACATCCGACGTTTAAAGGGTAAGCAGATTTTTATAACCCCAAGTTATTGAAAACTTACCGAAGTCAGAGCTAACCATAGACATGACTGCATTACAGGAAATCTGCATGGGAAAACTTTTTGGAACAGACGGCATACGCGGAATGGCAAATAACTACCCCATGACAGTGGATGTGGCCATGAACATGGGCAAGGCCGTGGCCCGTTTTGTATGGCAACAGCAGGGTACCAGTGCCATCATCGGGCGGGATACCCGACGTTCTGGCACCATGCTGGAGGCAGCCTTGGCCTCCGGTCTTGCTGCAGAAGGCATTGACGTGTATCTTGCAGGGGTCATTCCCACGCCCGGAGTGGCTTTTCTGGCAGCCCATACCCCCGGGGCAGGGGCGGGTATCGTGATTTCCGCATCCCACAATCCCTATCAGGACAATGGGATCAAACTCTTCAAGGCGAATGGTCACAAACTTTCCGATGAAGAAGAGGCTTCAGTGGAGACCTGTTTGCTGGAATTGATTTCCACAGCAGATAATGCTGACAGCCTTGCATCATACCCTCTGGAACCAGGTCTGATAGAGAGTCTGGACCAGGCCCGGGAAAAATATGTCGGCTTTTTACAAACTTGTTTTACCCCCAATAGTGCCCATAAGCCAATCCTGTCCCCAATGGTGGTGGATTGCTCCAATGGGGCCGCGTCCGGGGTGGCCGAAGCCGTGTTTTCCGCTCTGGGGCTGGAGGCGCTGTTTATTCACAATGTGCCAGATGGTCGAAATATCAATGAACGCTGTGGTTCCCAGCACACTGCGGATCTGGCCGCCGCCGTGCTGGCCCGTAAGGCCCGGTTGGGACTGGCATTTGACGGGGATGCCGATCGCCTCATTGCCTTGGATGAAAACGGTGCTCCGGTCACCGGTGATAAAATCCTGGCCATCTGCGCCTGTCATGCCTCAAGCCAGGGAGAACTTCCCCACAATCGTGTGGTGAGCACCGTCATGAGTAACATCGGTCTGGGGGTTGCCCTGGCAGCCCATGGTATTGGCCATGACATTACCGGGGTAGGGGATCGTCTGGTTATGTCCGCCATGGAAAAATCCGGTGCAACCATTGGGGGTGAAGATTCCGGCCACATGATATTTTCACAATATCATAGCACCGGGGATGGCATCTTGACTGCTCTGCGACTTCTCACGGTTATGGCAGAGACGGGAAAATCCCTTTCCGAACTGGCCACAGTTATGACCGTTTATCCCCAGGTATTAAAAAATGTCACCGTCAACCCCGACCGTCCGAATTTCATGGCCATACCACCCATTGCCCGGGCCATTGACGCAGCTAAAAAAGAACTGGCCGGTCAGGGTCGTGTTCTGGTGCGTTATTCCGGTACCCAGCCCCTTTTGCGGGTGATGGTGGAAGGGGGGGAGGCAAATCAAATTCAGGAAATTTGTGATAATATTTGTACTGTAATTCGTGCTTGCATGGGCCGCTGATTAAATTGAATAATTATATTTAATTGTCGACTTATTGGCGCATATCCACTGGCCGACGTAGAACTAACACTAATAAGTTCAAAGCAGTGTGACGAGGCGCATTCCCATTTTTCCGGCATCATCATAGCATTATATAATATTATGTATGAAAGCAAGAACTTACGGTCAGACTTGGTTATAGGACACACTGGCTGTCCTGGACCTTGAATTCCGGGACTATGGTTTGCATCTTTTCCCGGATGGCGCAGATATCGTGTTGGGCTGCGGCCTCGTAGAGGTCGGATAGTTGGGACATCAGGTAGGCGTGGTAAGCCTTTTGGGTGCCGTGGCCGTTCCATTGATCATTGGCCTTGAGTACCATTATTTTTTCATGTCTGGTGGGTACTATGCCTTCGCCTTCGGTGATTAGCTCCTCGTAAAGTTTTTCGCCCTGGCGAAGTCCGGTGAATTTAATCTCTATGTCTTTATCTGGCTCTTTGCCAGACAACCGGATGAGATCCCTTGCCATGTCTGCAATCTTGATGGACTCGCCCATCTCCAGGATAAATGTCTCGCCGCCCTGGCCCTGGGCACCGGCCTGCAATATCAGCTGGGACGCCTCGGGGATGGTCATGAAATAGCGTGTCACTTCGGGATGGGTTACCGTTACCGGTCCTCCCCGCTCTATCTGTTCCCGAAACAACGGGATTACTGATCCTGAAGAACCCACCACATTACCAAACCGTACAGCCATCATGCGAGTGGGTGAATGGGTTGGTTGGTTGGTGGAGTCTCGGGTTTGACTTTCCCACTGCCCCACTAACCCAGTAGCTACTAACCCATTATTCACATTGGCTTGTAGGATTAGTTCACAGATACGTTTGGAGGCACCCATGATGTTGGTGGGCCGCACAGCCTTGTCGGTGGAGACCAGAACATAGTGGCCCACCCCATACTCCATGGCCTTTTCCAGCATCACCTGGTTGCTCCGGATGTTGTTGCTCACCGCCTGCCAGGGGTTTCGCTCCAGCATGGGCACATGCTTGTAGGCAGCGGCATGGAAGATCACCTGGGGGGAATACCGGCGCGTGGCCCGATCAATGAGGTCTTCATCCTGGGTCAGGCCCAACACCGTGGTGTAACGTTGGTATCCGGCCCGGTGTTTCAGCTCCATCTGCACCCGGTAGAGGCCACATTCGGAGACATCCAGCAAAATCAATTGCCGGGGCTGAAACTTGATGATCTGGCGGCACAACTCACTGCCGATGCTCCCCCCTGCCCCGGTGACCAGCACAATTTTTTCGTTAAGATACCCGGTAATCCCCTCCCGGTCCAGGTTCACAGGCTCCCGGCGCAGCAAATCTTTATATCTCACCTCCCGCAGGGTGTTAATGTCCACCTTGCAATCAATGATATTACCCAATCCCGGCAAAGTCCGGAAGGGCACATCACAGGTCTTGCACGCATCCACAATGGTCCGCATCTCGGCACCAGTGGATGAGGGAAGGGCAATGAGAATCTCTTTTACCTCCAGCTTTTCTGTGACCACCTTCAGCGCACCAATGCCCCCCAGCACGGGAACCCCATGGATGGAGCGGCCCAGTTTTTTGGGGTCATCATCCATAAATCCTGCCACCTTGAAATTCAGCCGGGCATTTTCGGCAATTTCTCGGAACAGCTTTTCCCCGGCACTGCCAGCCCCATAAATTAAAATCACCTTGTGATCCCCGCTGTCTTTAAACAGACGAAGGACCCGGCTATCGGTCCTGTGAAGACTCAATTCGGTGAACATGAACCGAATGAGCAACCGAAACCCACCGATGAACAAGAGCGTCAAAACCGCATCAATGACAAAAACAGATCTGGAGTACCCCGTAAACCCATGAACAATGACAATGCCGGACAGCAGCACCAGAAATGACACCCCCACGGCCTTGCCCAGGCGCCACAGATCCGCCAGCCCGGTGTAGCGGAACATGCCCTTGTACAGCTGCATGGAAAAAAAGGCAGACGACTTGATGAGCAGCACAAAAGGAAGCAGGTGCCAGAACTGTTCCAGGCGTATGTCGGGCAGGGCAAACTCAAATCGAATGAGATGGGCCGACAACAGCGACAAAGAAAACAGAAGCAGATCCAGAACAAAGATGATGTAAAAATTATAATTTCTCAGTTGAAAAAACATAACATATGTTCTACCCGGAAATGAAAATCAATGCAACAAATAAAAAGGCCAGACTCGTGGAATATCCCCAAGCCTGGCCCCACTTCCCCCCCAGTCATTGCTTAAAAATTACTTTTTAGCATCAAAAAGTACGCGCTAAGGCACTTGTTACCCATACTTAAGATAATTTTTTCTATAAAAACAAATCTTTATCGGGGTGATATCCCACATTATCCACTCTTTTTTACAAAGTTTTTCAAAGACATACTGAAGCTGTTCGAGTTCTTGATCATTAATGCTTCACAAAAACTGCTGAGACTGATACCACCATCAGGCGTTATGTTGTTTTTGGCAAAATCATCTTTTTTCATGCACTGGACAAGATCCCTTGCAGACTC
>CAKZLA010000165.1 GCA_937124525.1 uncultured Desulfobacterium sp. | reverse complement strand
TGTGATGCAATGAAACGATTTTTGCCCATGGCAGGCCTTGGCTTCTGTCTGAACGGATTGATTCTGGGCTGTGCCCTGGAATGCTTTGCACTGCCGTTGCCGCTATCCCAGGTGATGGCCACGGCAGGCCAGTTTTTGTTCGGGTTTACCATCAGCTCGTTGTGGGTGTTTTGAGGAGAAAATATGTCCCAAAGATATATCAATGGAGTTATTCGGCTAAAGCCTGGTCTGCAGGACCAACTGTTGACTATCATTGTTCCGATTTATAATGAAGAGCAGGTAATTGCTTCCTTTCATGAGCGTCTTGAGGCGGCCCTGGCCGACACTCCTGTCCGCCGGACAGAGATTATTTACATCAATGACGGCAGCCGGGACAGTTCCATGTCCATATTAACACAGATTGTCGGGAGCAACGCCAATGTCGAATTGATTGAATTCAGCAGGAATTTCGGCAAAGAAGCGGCCATGACCGCTGGCATCAACCATGCCAGAGGTGATGCCGTCATCATCATTGATGCTGACCTTCAGGACCCTCCTGAACTGATACCGGAGATGGTCAGACAATGGCACCAGGGATATGATGTTGTCAATATGAGAAGAAGTTCAAGGGCTGGCGAAACATTTTTCAAAAAGAAGACAGCCCGGGTGTTTTACCGGCTCATTGCCTTGTTGGGCCCGGTCAAAATGCCTGAGGACGTGGGTGACTTCCGACTGCTGAGCCGCCGAGCAGTGGATGCCCTGAAACAGATGCCCGAACGTAATCGGTTCATGAAAGGAATGTTTGCCTGGATCGGCTTCTCCGTAACAGAGATATCCTATCGGCGGGACCCGAGATTTGCCGGTAACACCAAGTGGAATTACTTTGGGCTGTTTAATCTGGCGGTTGAAGGCATCACCTCTTATACGGTGATACCCCTGCGACTTTCAAGTTATCTGGGTCTGATGGTTTCCATGGGCGTATTCGGATATGGGCTTTTCACTCTTTTGAAAACACTTGTCTACGGTGATCCTGTCCAGGGTTTTCCAACACTGATGATTTTTATCCTGTTTCTTGGCGGAGTGCAGCTGCTTGCCATCGGAATTGTCGGCGAATATATTGGCAGGATTTTCATGGAAACCAAAAATAGGCCCCTATATATAATCAAAAATCATATTGAAGGAGCTGCTGCCTCTTTTGCCTCTACAAATAAGATACCCCAGAGGAGCATTCGGTGAATTTCCAACTTAGACTATCCCATCACACTTATCTGTGGGCAATTTTGATCGGCGTGATGTTGATCCGGCTCATGTTTATCGGGGCATATCCCCTTGCGGATACCACCGAGGCCCGGTATGGAGAAATGGGCAGACTGATGGTTGAAACCGGAGACTGGATCACCCCCCAGTTTGAAAAAGGAACCCCGTTCTGGGGCAAACCTCCGCTTTCGTTTTGGCTCACGGCAGCCAGTTTTAAGATTTTTGGTATCCATGAGTTCAGTGCACGCCTGCCTTCTTTTCTTCTGGGTGTTTTCGTTATTGCAATGGTATTCAGCCTGGGACGGTACCAGTCAGGGCAAAAAAATGCGCTGATAGCCTGTGTGATCATGTCATCCAGTATCATATTCTGGATCAGCAGCGGCGCCGTAATGACTGATCATTGCCTGCTGGCTGGCACCACTTTGAGCATGGTTGGATTCTGGAGATGCGTAACTACAGCCAAAAACAACGGCCGGATGTGGGGATTGCTGTTTTTTATCGGCCTTTCCATCGGGTTGATGGCCAAGGGACCTGTGGCTGCTGTTTTGATTTTCTTTCCCGTCCTGTCCTGGGCCTTGGTTCAAAAAAGGCCGGCCCTGCTTCTGAAATTACCCTGGATGACAGGGATGGGTCTAACAGTATTATTGACCCTGCCCTGGTATATCGCAGCAGAGCTGAAAACACCGGGATTTCTGAAATATTTCATTATTGGAGAGCATTGGAACCGATTTTTGATTCCGGGATGGAAAGGGGATCTTTACGGTTCTGCCCATGCCCAGCCCAAAGGTATGATCTGGGGATTCTGGGTGGTCTGTGCATTTCCCTGGTCCATTTTTTTGCCTTTTCTACTCATGAAGAAAAAGAACCGTAACGTCTTCACTGCAATGATCCGGGAATCCAAAAGCTGGTTTCTCTATCTTGGGCTGTGGGCCACAACTCCCATGATCTTTTTTACCATGGCTGGCAATATACTTTGGGCTTATGTGTTACCGGGCATACCCGCATTTGCCCTTCTTGTCGCAGAGGTTATCCACCACCAACCCTGGACTGAAAAGAGTATGCACAAGGTTGCCAGCATAATTTTGATACTATTTTTGATGGTATCCATTGCTGTGTCCACAGAGATAGGACCGGAGCGCAACAGCCAGAAAAAACTGGTGGGGTATTTTAACCGCATAAGTAATGGAGAAAAGCTGTATTACTTGCATCGGCGGCCTTTTTCAGCAGAGTTTTACTCTGGAGCAGCCGCAGGGGAAATCAGTTCGGTATCTGATATCAAAAATTTGTTTAAAGATGGGCGAAAGGTGTATTTGGCGGTCAAAGATAATCGCTTGACTACCATCCCCGAAGATATCATATCACAATTCAATGCAAAAAAGAGAATCAACGGCTATATCCTGTTTCAAGAAAAATAAAGGGCAATGGGCATCCATCATATGACCTCAAATGTAGTTTTCATTTTTATAACATGCTGTAATCAAAACAAAATATCAGCATGATTATTTGATATTCAACTTTTTGGTATTAATAAATTCAACGGGTTATGAAAAAATGAGCGAATTGCAGGTAATACAGCGACACTTAAAGTGTTCACATAAAAAACGCACATCATTTTACCTAATGATTAATAATAATGATTAACTCATGAAAAATCAATTGGCATATGGTTTTAAGTCAACGTGTCGCTGTAGTGTTAGCGAAAGAATGGTTTCTCAAAAAGGCCAGATAAGGGGAATCAACAGTGCTGAAAGGCCGATCACCATTATATTCAGTGGCATTCCAAGTTTTATATAATCCGAAAACCGGTATCGCCCGGGACCATACACCAACAAGTTGGTTTGATACCCGATGGGGGTGGCAAAACAGGCACTGGCACCAAAGCATATACCAATGATAAAGGGCCTGGGATCTACGCCAAGGGATGTTGCCGTGGACACGGCAATGGGGAGCAGGAGAACGGCGGTGGCATTGTTACTTAATATGTGGGTACACAGGCTGGAAAGAAGAATTACTCCCAGGAGTACGGTGTTGGGGCTCATGCCATCAAACAGCGCTAAAAAGGCATTGGCATAAAGGGCGGTTGCCCCGGTTTTCTGCATGGCAATGCCCAGGGCAATGGTACCCACAATCAATAGCAGTACTTCGGATTCCAGGGAACGATAAGCATCTTTCAAGCTGACACAATGGGTGAGTGTCATTAAGAATACACCTGTCAGGGAGCACACAAGGATATCCGCAAGGCCCGTTGATGCACCGAGTACCACTGCCATAAAGATAAACGCTGCCATTTTTGCTTTTTCGGTGTTGACCATGGTGTGGTGGATATCTTCAACCACAATAAAATCGTTGGAATTTCTCATTTTGGAAAGCTTTTCCCTGGGACAGCGAACCAGGATGGTATCACCGATTTTAAGCTTTACTGTTTTTATTTTTCGGTATGAATAGTGGTGGTGACGACTACGGATGGCGATAACCTTGATTGTCGGATCATTCTGAAGTTCGGTGGACAATAGTTGTTCTCTCAGTAATCCTGACAGGGGCGGTACGATCAATTCAACTATCAGGTCATCCTGGAGCCCCTGGCCAAAGGCCAGGTCTTCCTCTCCATGTGCCAGTTCCAGGATCTGTTTTTTCAGGCAGGAGACAATATCTTCTGCAGAGCCCTTAACCAGCAGGATATCCTTTTCCTTGATGGTAATGGGACGTCGGACAGGATCAAATATATTCCCATTCCGGAACACTTCAATGACACCCAGCCCCAGGTTTCCCCCGGCATGTTTTATGATATCTCTTTCACCAATCAAGGGACTGTCCAGGGAGACAATGAGTTCCGCAATATATCTGTTTGCTTTGGTTTCATCGAGTTCACACACAGGGGCTGTCCTGCCGGGTAATATTCTGGGAGATATGAAAAACAAAAAAAGAATGCCAACAATTGCTATGGGAATACCAACTTGGCTGAGTTCAAACATGGAAAGGGGCTCAAATCCAAAGCTTGTTGAGAGGTCACTGATAATAATGTTGGTGGAGGTGCCGATCAGGGTACAACTGCCCGCAAGAATTGATGCATAGGATATGGGCAGCAGCAGTTTGGACGGTGAAAAATCGCATTCGCAGCTTAATCCCATAATAATGGGGACAAACAAAACAACCACAGGAGTGTTATTAATAAACCCCGAGGCCAGAGCCACTGTTAAGAAAATCAAAATGGTGGCACTGGTCTTATTGCCCTTTGATAAATGCAAAATAAGATCGCTGACAAAATCAACGCCCCCTGTGCGAATCAGGCCATGACTTAAAAGAAACATGGCACCCACCGTGATTACGGCGGGGTTGGCAAAGCCGGAAATTGTTTCAGCAGGGGTTAATATGCCGGTGATTGACAGGGCAACCATAATTCCCATGGCGGTCTTATCAACAGTTATCTTCTCGGTTATCAGTAAGATTAGTGCGGCTGTCAAAATAGCAGAAACAAGTATGATTTGTGGGTCCAGAGTAAGCATAGTATCTCCCAAAAAATATTTATTTGAGGAGCGACATTGAACGGTCATGGCAATGTCAATTTTTTGTATGGTACCTCTCTGGTTTAAGAAATTCAATCTTAAAAAAGGTTTGAATGTTGGGAATCCTTCAAAAGGACTTTACACTTTCTGAGACCATTCTCCATTTTCAGGGCCTCTTCATAAAAAAGTGTAAAACACTTTTGAGGTCATATGAAGGATTCCAAATGTTGCTCTAAAATTTATGAATTGATTGGATTTGCTGTCTTATTAAAGGAGAAAAACCTTTATTTTTATACGCGCTCCAGGTTCATTACTCATCTCGATGGTACCATCATGGAGTTCCACTATTTTTTTTGCTATTGCAAGCCCAAGGCCCGATCCCCCATGGGTTGTTGAGCGAGATTTTTCCACCCGGTAAAATTGTTCAAAAATAAGATCAAGATCCTCTTCAGGGATGGGCTGGCCCGTATTGGAAATTTCCAGCACGATGCCTCTGTTTGTTTTTCTGCCTTCAACAATGAGAACACCGTTTTTTTCTAAATTGTATTTGATGCTGTTATCAACAAGATTAATAAAAAGGCGGTATAGTTTTTCTGAATCTCCCTGGATAAAGAGATTTTTATCCAGCTTATTCTCTATACGGATGGTTTTTGCTGCCAGCAGTTCGTTATAGTCATCCAAAACATGGTCTATCAGGCTTGTCATGTTCACTGATTTTTTTGTAATGGTCTCCTGCTGTTCCAGTCGGGAGAGGTCCAGTAAGTTTTTGACCAGATGACTCATCCTGCGTGTGGTATGAAGTTGTCTTACCAGCCCTTTGTTTGTTGATGATGGCAGATTATCGTTTATGATCATCTCTTCCTGGGCCAGTATGAGACGGGTGATGGGGCTTTTGAGTTCATGGGAGGCGTTGCCGACAAATTCCTTTTGGCGTTTAAAAGAATATTGGAGCCTGTCAAACATTTTATTCAGAGAAAGGGAGAGGTCATATAATTCATCTTTATTGCGGTTTAAAGGGATTCGTTTGTGTAAGGATTTTTCACGGATCTCTTTTGCCATTCGGGTGATGGAGACCACAGGATTGAGAATTTTTCCCGCCAGTTTATAGCTGACAACAACAATGGCCAGGGTACATAAGGTCAGGCTGAACACAATCTCCTGCAACAATTCAAGCAACTCTTCCTCAAGGTCTTCAATGGGCTTGCCAATTCTAACTGAAACCGGCTGCCCATGGAGTTGAGTCTCTATTACCATGACCCTAAAAAGTACATCATCCTTTTTATCCTGATCAAGCCAGACCAGAGACCTTGGAATTTTTTTCTCCATCATGTAGGTGGTTTTATTGTCTTTGGAAAGGATGTTTGTGTAGCGGGTGAGTTGAGATTCATATAAGCTTTTTCCCTCATTGTCGGTGACTTTTATCCAATACAGATCGGGATTGTAGGGCATATGGGAAAAATCGTACAGGCCATTGCTTTGTTTTGGATTTTTCATTAGTTTCACAAGGGATTTGGTCATGTGTTTCATTTCGTTATCAATGAACTTGAACGGTTCTTCCATGAGCTCAAAAAAAATAAAAGATGAGAAGACAATGGTTGATAACAGGGCCGTTCCGGAAATCCACAGCGTAACTTTTTTTCGTATTTTCATAATAATCATTCATCAATGATAAAGCCAATGCCCCGGACTGTTTTTATGATGGAGACCTCCCCATGGAGTTTAATCTTTTTGCGCAGATTTTTAATGTGCACGTCAACAAAATTTGACATGGAAAAAGGATCAAAATCACTTCCCCATACATGCTCGGCCATATTAAATCTTGAGACGACACTTCCCTTATTGTGCAGTAAGAACTCAAGAATGGAAAATTCTTTGGCCGTTAAATTCAACGGGATGTTGTTCTGGGTGACCCTGCGGCTTATGGTATCCAGATGAATGTCCCCTGCTGTAAGAATGGGATCCCGCTTGCCATCCCTTCTAAGCAGTGCCCTTATTCTGGCCATTAATTCAGCCATGGAAAAGGGCTTTGCCAGATAATCATCTGCACCATAATCAAGTCCTTTGACCCTGTCTTCAACATCACTTCTTGCGGTTAGCATAAGGACTGGCGTATTTAGTTGTGCCTTTCTTATTTCCCTTAGCACACTTAAGCCATCCAGACGGGGAAGCATAATGTCCAACAAAATAAGATCATAGGTGATCTCAAATATTTTATCCAGCGCTTTTTCTCCATCTTCGGCGGTTTCGATTCGATAGTGTTTTTTTCTCAATGACAAACTTAACTGTTCAAGGAGTTCTGAGTCATCATCGACAATTAGAATATTCATGGGAGTCTGTCCGATATTTAAATTCACCATTACGCAAAATTGGTAATTCTTCATTATTGCAGTTGAGGCTTGTTGGAGCAAGCTAAAACTAAGCAATTACAAAGCACTACTACACCAACTCACAAACCATTAGGGGATTATAATGCCTCATTGGTCGAGTATTCTGCATTATTTATTACCAGAGTTATTTATGATTTGGTGTACTACCTTTGTGGTCACAGATTCTGGTTCCTGGCCAGAAAATTAGATGTCACGGAATGTCATAGGAGAACCAGGCCAACTGTTTTCTTCCCATGTTAAAGGGCGTTATTTGTCCAAAGGTGTTGATAAGGGGCTCCAGGGAATCCCATTCTTTCATGGAAAAAACCACTACTCCTTTTTTTGTTTTTTTCATGGTTGAAACCAGGGATGTTGCCTCATCCATGCGTTTGCCCTGTCGTCCGGCATAAAGTGAGATAATCTCACCATTCATCCCATAGTATAAAATGGGTTGTGGTTCTGGTAATATCTCGGCAATGGCCCTGGAGGCCACAGCGGGTGTTTTAATTGGATTTAATGCGGGGAAAACCACGGTACCAACATAAAACAGCAGGAGGAACACAAAAAGAATAAATGCCCCAAACCAGGTCTTTTCCATGGGAACATAATAATGAAGGCGATGCAGCAGTACTGCCCCTCCTATAAATAGCATTGCCACCCCGGCAATAATAATTCGGGGAATGGGTAAAGAGATAAACAAAGAGATAAACAACCCCACTCCCAATAGAAAAAAGATCCCTAAAACCGGATAGACACTCCAATTTTTCCATCGGGCTGACATGGTTTCCATGGATGGTAAAACAGAGGCCAGCAAGAGACTTGCCGCTGGATACACCGATAAAATATAAAGATTGCGTTTGCCACCGCAGAGACTGAAAAAAATCACCACAAACAGAATCCATCCCAGTAAGAGCCGGGCTTGCGTTTTGAAATTGGTTTCCCTGACAAGGAGAACCCCTGCCATGGGCATAAAAAAAGTCCAGGGCATGAAATCAAGGATCAGATACTGGATATAGTAATAAAAGGGTTTGTAATGCCCCCCGAAATTTCCCTGTATCCTTCCCAGGTTCTGATCAAACAAAAGCTCATTGAAATAGGCACCGGGTGCTCCGCTGATTTTTGCCAGTAACAGCCATATCAGGGGAAAAGCCAGTGTTAGGGGGATGCCCCACACCCATTGTTTTTTTAAAATTACTTTGGCTTGGCCCGACAGCGCATTGGCAGTGAGATAAATACCACAGGGAACAACAAGTCCCACCGGACCCTTGGCAAGGATGGCAAGTCCCATGAAGGTAAAGGCCGCTGCACCATATCCAAGGGTGGGGGATGCATCGTTTTTAAAGAGAAAATAAAGGGCGCACAGCTCCAGCCCCAAAAGCAGCATATCAATCTGTCCGGTGCCCGCCTTGTGCCAGAAAAGAAACGAGGTGGAGAGGATAAACATGGCCCACCAGGCCGTTTTCCGATCATACCACATGGCTGAAATTCTGCCAAAGGCCCACAGGGCAAGGATGATGCCCAAAAGTGTGGGCACTCTTCCTGCGATACCGTTGTACTCTCCTCCGGTTAAAATAGTACTGGCCTGGATGAGCCAGAACATTAAAGGGGGTTTATGGGCATAAAATTCCCCGTTTCTCTGGGGCATGAAATAATTACCGCTTTGTGCCATCTCCCAGGCCACATAGGTGTACCGGGGTTCATCCGGTTCCCATAAACCTCTGAGGGAATATTGGGCAGTCCAGGTGGCCAGGGCAAAAAGGACAATAAACAGAAGGGGTATTACCTTATTTTTCACATCAGTGGTCATCATTGCTCCTTGTGGAATCTTGGGATGCTGTCGTGGGAAGGAATTTTTTAAAAAAAAGGGTCAGTAGATGCAGCATGGTAATGAGGATAAATCCCAGTAAAAAATGAAAAATTCTGCCATTACCATGGGTCGCGCCACTGCCAAACAGACACATGATGATGGTAAGAGGGGTAAAGCCTATGAGTGATCCCGTAAGGTAGGGCATAAATCCAATTTTACAATATCCACTGAAAAGGCTTACAATGGTGGAATTGCTCAAGGGGAACAGCCGGGCGTACAAAATACACAAAAATGCCCGTTGTTGAAAGGCATATCGGTATCGGCCCAATCTGTTTTCCAGAAAATCCCAGCGTCCAGGGGAGAGAAAACGTCGTCCCACCTGGAACAATGTTGCCGCACCCACAAGGGATGCCCCCAGGGCCACCGCTGTCCCAAGCCAGGGGTTGAATACGGCCCCGGCTCCGGCACTGATCCATAACCGGGGCACCCCCATGCTGATGAACAGGCCCCCGGCCACAAGGTAAACCAGCATGGCAAGGGGGGGTCCGCATGCCCTGTCCTGAATTGATCCGATAAGATTGCTGATTTTTAAAAAATAGGAGTGGGCATCCAGGGTTTGAACAATCAGGGGCAGCAATAAAAAAATTAACCCGATGCACAGGGGGAGTATCAGGTGATTGCCCCCAGGCTTATTCTGGGAGTCACAGACGTCTGATTCTGGCGTGCAACTATTCATCGAAGGAGCCTCTTGTCTTTTTCGTTTCCATTAAATTATACCTTAAAGCCCTTTTCTGAAGCCACCATACCCCTGCAAGATCGGCTATTCCCACCCACAGGCGGGTGTTTATGCCAAGACCGTATTTGCTGATTCCTTTGAGCCTTGGCCTGTGGGAAACAGGGGTTTCTGAAACACGATATCCTGCCATGATCATCAATGCAGGAAAAAATCGGTGGGCGTTCCGGAAAAATCGGATTTGGGAGAGACAAGCACTTCGAAATACTCGCAGGGAACACCCTACATCAGAAATGTGATCTTTCAGAAGACGGGATCTCAAGGAATTGGCCATCCGGCTTGAAATTTTTCGGATCAGGGAGTCTGCTCTTTCTGCTCTTATTCCACAAAGCATATCCACATTTAATTGTGTCATTTTATCGATCAGTCCCGGAAGGTCGGCCGGATCATTCTGCCCATCTCCGTCCAGGGTGGCGATGATTTCTCCTCTGGCCATTGAGAAACCGGCTTCCAGGGCCGCTGACTGGCCACTGTTGGAACTCAAATGAATGGCCCGGCAATTGGAATTGTTTTGGGCGATGGTATCAATCAGAGAGGGTGTTTTGTCCGAGGAACCATCATTGACCATGAGTAATTCCCAGGGGGTGTCAAAATATTTTGAAGCCACGGAAAGGATCTCTTCACACACCATTTCAAGTCCTTCTTCTTCGTTATAAAATGGAACAACAATGCTGATATAAATTTTTTTTATATGTTCAGGGGAGGTGTTCATATCACATTCCTGGAGTGTTGGTTTAAATTGTAAACATAATCAACCAATGGCGCGATGATCAAATTTTGGGGTTTGATAATAAGATGGGCCACTATACGGGAAATGGGATTTGATCCATCACAAACGCCTATAATAACAGGATTTATTTTCCAACGTTTAAATTGCACCACAAGGTGGCCGACGTTATGATCAAGCCCCAATTTTTTTATTTTGGCAATGCTTGGGAGGAGGCAACCATGCCATCAGCCCATCGGTTTAACCTGTTTTTGAGGACATAATCAGCCCCCTGGTAATATGACATCAGTTCTTTAACAAAAGGATCAGCCTTTTGTACCTTTTTCAGGTAAGGGCTTTTTGACTTTAGATCAAGACGGCTGATCTTTTTACCTGGTGCCAGAATGAACAGTTCATTTTCCTCTAATATCCCCAGTTTCTGGTAATTTGCGATGAACGCTCTTGGTTTGAAGTCCCGGGCCAGTATGTCTTTGCCAAAAAAGAAACTGTCATAGGAAAAATTCATTAACGAAAGCAGGGTTGGCGCTAAATCCATTTGGCTTGACAACGTGTCGATCTCCTGGGGCTCAATATATTTGGGAGCATAGATAAAAAGAGGGATATGGTATCTTTTCACGGGAAGTCCCACCCTGCCGGCACTGGAGGCACAATGATCCGCCAGAACCACAAACATGGTGTCGTCAAACCAGGGTTGGGCTTTTGACCTTGTTATCAACTGGCCCAGGGCATAATCCGTATATTTTACACCGCCATTTCTGCCACTTCCATTTTCACCGCTTCCGGAGGGGAGATCAATTTTTCCTGAAGGAAAGGTAAAAGGCCTATGGTTACTGGTGGTCATGATATGTAAGAAAAAAGGGGTTTTTAAATTATGGGCCTTATTTGCTTCGTAAATGGCTCGATTGTACAGGTCTTCATCTGAAACGCCCCAGGCATTTTTAAAGGTGATTTCTTCATCACTTAAGCTGGTTTGATCAACAATTCTGTACCCATTGCCTGAGAAAAAAGTGTTCATATTATCAAAGTATCCCCGGCCTCCATACAAAAATGCAGTATCGTACCCCTTTTCTTTGAATACTTTTCCCAGGCTGTACATATGGTCGTTATCCGGGCGCTTTACCATGGATCTGCCCGGTGTCGGGGGTATGGACAGGGTGATGGCCTCAAGCCCCCTTGTGGTTCTGGTTCCCGTGGCATAAAAATTTGTAAATAGTTTCCCTTGTTTAAACCATTCATCCATGAAGGGGGTAATATTTTCCTGTTCTCCAAAACGTGTCAAAAACTTTGCGCTGAGACTTTCAATGGAAATTAAAATGACGTTGAGTTTTTTGGGAGATTTGGGTGCTTCAATGTGTCTTTTGATGTTATACAGGCCTTGGTTGTGATTTTTTCCCCCTATCTCTTTTTTGAGGATGTCTGATAATGCCTTATCACTCCCTGTTTTATAAAATTGTTGGTAATCAAGGGTGTTGTTGCGAAAGGCTGCAAACAACTGATAGGGACCATTTGAAGCAAGTTCATTGGTATAATTATTATTAGAAACGTCACGCTGGGATTGATTGAGTAAAAACAGGGATGCGCATGGAATCAGGAGCAAAGAGACGGCAATAATCGCTCTTTGGTAAAATTTTTCTCTGACAGCAATGGCCTTTATAAAATAAGGCCGTACCAGAAAGAAGACAAAAGCTGTTAGTATGAACAGGATGGGTAAAATCCAGAATACGGGATAGGATTCAAGGATATTATCTATGACCTCACGGCGGTAAATAAGATAATCCACTGAAATAAAGTTAAACCGAACGTTGAATTCATCCCAGAAAATCCATTCGGAAATGGTGGAAAAACAAAGGCCGTACAATACCAGAAAACCAGTTACCTGTGATAAAAAGCTGCAAACAATACTGTTGAACCAGCTGTTGGGTAAGATCAGCAGTACAAATACAAAGGGAATATAAAAATAACCAATAAAGGCCATATCGTAGACCAAACCCTGGCCAAAAATATAGATCCAGTCAAATATGTTATGATCAATAGAGTGCCAGGCTCTGATAAAAAATGCAGCCCGCAACAAGGTAAAGCCTACAAGGGCAATGGCGGATATTTGAAAGATCACGGAAAAGCGTGTTTGGGGATTTTTAAAGCATTTACTCAACATTTAGTATCTCCTTTCCATCCTTTGATGGAAATGTTTTTTTAATATAGCTGGGAAAGATAGCATTTCAATCATGAAGAAATCGTGAAGAAAGCATGAGAAAAGCATGAAGAAATCATGAAGATGGACAGTGGTCTTGACTAAAATTGTTACTCTGTCTATTGTATTTTTTTGTTGCAATATTGAATGGCTATCTTATGATTATAACCCCACAAAAAAATAAGACTTATTTATGACACGAACTGTAAAATTTTTGACCCTGATTTCTGCGCTGTTCTTGATGATAACAATAGCCCAGGCTGAAATAGTAAAACGCTACTCCCTGGAATCGGGGATGATTGAGTACGAGGTGAGCGGTGGTGGTAATCAGGGGATGTAGGGAGAAAATTGAAGATCTTTAATTGACAGAATAATATCCAGGGGGGTAGGTTCAATCTTTGGACGGTATTATTCCCGGTCCATGTGAGTCTATCTTGCCCTGTAAATACAACGTGTTACGATCAAGCCAGGAATAATAGCGTCTATCATTACTTGCTGCGGAGATAGATACACCATGAAGAATAATACAAGAATATACCATGTACTATTTAGAAGGGTATTTATCATCTTGCTCTGTTTTATACTTGCCCCCACCGGTGTTACAGAGGCCAGGCAAGCGATGCCTTTCCCCACATCAGGGCTCCTGGACATCTCCAGCCATGACCTTTACCGGGACGGTAATATAAGATTAGACGGACAATGGCAATTTTTTAAGGAGCAAATTGTCACTCCAGAAGCATTCTTAAAAGGAGTGGTACCTGAGTCAACGGGATACTACCCGGTTCCAAGGTATTGGACGTCCTACAAAGATCTTGAACTTCCCGCTGAAGCTTGCGTATCCTACAGGCTTTTGATTCATGTAAATAAAAAAAACAGGCCCTTGAGCCTGTTAATTCCAGAGATTTTCACCGAGTACAGGTTGTTTATTAATGGGGTTATTATGGACAGCCATGGGAGATTTGCCGACGGTGGAATTCGATTTTTGTTCCCACGGATTTTCACCTTTCAAAACTCCAGGGATATCCTTGAAATTATTTTGAACATTGCAAATGAAAATCATGGAAATGCCGGTATCGGTCAGAGTTTTTTCCTTGGCTCTCCTGATAACATTCAAAAACAACACCTTATGTCCATCGTCATTGAAATGATACTGGTAGCAGTATGCATTTTTGCAGCACTGTACCATATTGTTTTATTTTTGCTTCGCAGGCAGGAGAAAGAACTCCTTTATTTTGGTGTTTTTTGTATCTTGATTGCCCTTAGAACCGTGCTTACCGGTACCTCTTTTATCATGCAGATCATACCCGAGCTCTCCTTTGAATTTGGTTCCAGGGCAGCCACGGCGGTCATACCTTTGTGTGTCATGGCCTTCCAGATCTATGCCCGGTATTTTTTTCAGCCTTATTTTTTTGTAAAATGCCATGTGGCATTATTGGTGTTCCACGGAGTCTATTTAATCCTGTCGTTAACCTCGCCTCCAATGATATATTCGACACTATTTACCCCTTATTTTATAGTTATTTTTGCATCCTGCCTGCTCACCATGGGTGTCAATGTTTACTCAATTCTTAGGGGCTTTAGATACTCAGTTATTTTTTTTGCAGGATTTTTATTTGTTTTTATTGGTGTTGCAAATGATATGCTCCACTATATGCAGATCATTAACACAGGATATTTTTTGTCTTTATGGTTTTCTTTTTTTATTATTGCCCAATCTGCCATGCTCGCCATAAAATTTGCCAATGAACACAAAATGGTTGAAGCGCTCTCAAAAAAACTCCAGGTCAATGATAAATTAAAGGATGAATTCCTTGCAAACACCTCCCACGAACTGCGAACCCCCATCAATGGTATTATAGGAATAAGTGATTCCCTGATTAACGGGATTGCAGGGAATCTATCAGAAAAAGCTAATTTTAATTTAAAATTGATTTCTTCAAGTGCTAAAAGGCTTGCCAGCCTCATTAATGATATACTTGATTATTCAAGACTCAAAAATAATGATATCCCCCTGGCGGTGAAAGACATTGATTTAAGACAGATAACTGAAGTTGTATTGACCGTTGTCAAGGCAACGATTCCTTCAAAAAAGCTTAAGCTTGTAAATGATATAAGCAATGCTTTTCCCGTAGTCAGTGGGGACGAAAACCGGCTGCAACAGGTACTTTTCAATCTCATCGGAAACGCCGTTAAATTTACTGATGAGGGGCAGGTCCGGGTTTCTGCCCAGGACATGGGCACCCATGCCATTGTCCATGTTGAGGACACGGGTCCCGGGATCCCGGAACACTTGGTTGGCACAATATTTAAATCCTTTGAGCAGATCAATGGTACAAGAACCAGAGAATATGGCGGTACCGGTCTGGGTTTAAGCATAACCAAAAAGCTGCTGGAGCTCCTGGGAGGTGAAATCAGTGTTCAGTCCGTTGAACAGCAAGGAACTGTATTTTCTTTTACCCTTAAAAAGGGAGGTGATGCAGATATATCTGACAATGAGCAATCCGCCACCGGAATGGAGAGAATTGTTTCAGAAAAAGAATTTCCAGACAATGAATTGCCTGTTTTTGAGCTGCCCATAAATGGTGACGAAATGACCGGGGAAAAGATTTTAATCGTGGACGATGATACAACAAATATCCAGGTGTTGCAGAACTATCTTTCTTTGGAAAACTATCGGTTCAAGTCTGCCACAAACGGAATTCAAGCCCTTGAAATACTTGAAACCCAGGTGTTTGATCTGGTCCTTCTTGATATAATGATGCCCCGAATGTCAGGCTATGAGGTATTAAGGCGTATCAGGGAAAAGCATACGGTTTATGAATTGCCGGTGCTCATGCTCACTGCCGGGAAACGAAATAGGGATATTGTTACGGCCTTCCAGTCCGGGGCCAACGACTATTTGACAAAACCCATAGACAGGCAGGCCTTGATGGCCCGCATCAGGACCCAACTTTCCCTCGGTCATGCCGTGGCCAATGCCATAAAAAACGCTAACCTTGCCAACACCGACGAACTCACCGGACTTTACAACCGACGCTTCATGATTAATTCCGGGAACAGGGAGCTTAAAAATGCTCATATGCTTAATAGGCCATTGTCCGTGGTCATTCTGGATATCGACCTGTTCAAGGGAGTTAACGACCATTACGGTCATGCAGAGGGCGACAGAGTGCTACAGCACCTGGCAGGAATCATTATAAGTAATATCAGGGGAATTGATGTGGGTGCTCGGTATGGAGGAGAGGAATTTGTCATTATTTTACCGGGAACCACCAGTGAGGGGGCAGGAAAAGTGGCAGAGAAAATTCGGCATATTGTGGAAGAGAGCAAGGTTGCAACGGCTTGTAATAATAAAATTATCCAGTATACTGTGAGTCTGGGTACAGCATCACTCCATGATCCGAAATGCTCTTTTAGGGACTTGTTAAATGAGGCTGATAAAATGCTTTATCAATCAAAAGAAGGGGGGCGGAATAAAGTGACCGTATCGTCTCATCCTGTATCGACTTCTGACGATTTGTTGAGTACTGTTTAAATTCCGCCACAAGGTGGCCGACAGTATGATCAAACCCGAGTTGGGAGTTGTATGGTAAATATTCGGTCAGCACCCCATCTTCACCTGTTTTGGTCTGCTCACATAGCATTAGTATGCTACGCAGCCCCAA
>CAKZLA010000164.1 GCA_937124525.1 uncultured Desulfobacterium sp. | reverse complement strand
GCGGAAAAATACAGATTGGTGCGAAGGTTGCGATAGGCCTCTGCATACCTGGTGCTCGCGGGATAATCCAGGAGCAGATGGTCCAAATGTGGGGTTTTCTTTTTTCTTTTAAACAGCACGCTCATGCTCCATATGTTTTTGCCCCGTCAGCTTCTGGGATCACTGAAAGCACCGGGATATCAGATAATTGATGAATATCGTCTTCGGTTCGCAGGGTCTGGTCCATATATTCCAGCAAAAAGGCCAGCCCCACACCAGCCATAAGGCCCAGTACAAGGCCAAGCAACAGGTTGTGACGCTTGTCAGGTGCAACAGGATAGATGGCGGCGGGGATGGCTGTTTCCACTATGCGGATGTTTGATGCCACGGTATTGCTTAGAATATCCGATGCCTTTACCCGTTCCACCACTGCATTGTAAAAATTCTGGGTGATATTCACATTCCGCTTGAACATGCCATATGCCATACTCAAGCTCCTTGCCCGAGGTTTTCAGGGCATCGGATTCAAACCTTTTAATGGTTTTTTCCGGCATCCTTCATACCATCCCAAAAGTACTTTACACTTTTTAAAGAACGAGCACCGTAAAATGGGCAGTCACCTTGTGAAAGTGTAAAGCAGGAATAAAGGATGCCAATATTTTAACGTTTTTTGTTTGTATGTTTGGCATAAAGTTGGCACGAAAGGCCAAAAAAAACTTTTTTGCCTCAGTACTGCTTCACCTCTTCAAGCAGATGCTTATCAACATACCGTGCCAAAATTTCGGCAGTGGCCCGGGGGGGGCGGACACTCATGAAGTTGTCAATGATAGCATGGGCCATCTCATGGGCCAACATGCCCTCGTTGATATCTTTTACATTAATATATATGGTATTGTACTTGAAAATATACCAGCCCCGGGGGGCCTTACGGCTTTTGAAAATCCTAAAATATTCCCGATGCAGGGCATCAGGGTCGGCAAACACCATGATCTTCACTTTTCTCATTGCCTTGCGCATGTCTAATATAAGCTGGACCTTTTCAAACAAAGCATTAATTTTATTTTTAAATGCCTCTTGCCAGTCAGTTTTATCATTCGAGGAGAAAAAGGAGGAAAAAGAACTGCCACCCGGGGAGTATCGAATTTTTTTATTCAACCGTTTCAGATGACCGACATCGGTGTACAGTAAATTGACATACCTTGTTTTAAAAAATGTCCATTGGACTGTACTTTCTGCTGCCGAGCAGACACCGGAGGTCCCATACAATACAAACAAAAAAAGGCAGCCAAACAATCCCATGCGGCGCAGACAAGACACCATCGCTTTACTTGAGAACAAAATGGGTATTAATATCCTGCTGCACCTGTTTGATGGCATCAAGCAGTTCGTCAGATACCGCCTCTTGTTCCGCAAGTTCTGCCATTTTATCCGTATCAGCCTTTATGGTTCCCAAGGAATTGTTAAGGTTATCCACCATCAGGTTTAAAGAAGAGACCACGTCGGCCAGTTGATCTCCATTACGGATGTGAAATTTAGATTTCAAATCCCCCTTGGCCACCCTTTCAAGGTCTTTTTCAAATCGGAACATGGGTCCGGCAATTTTGTGTGAAACCAGCAGGGTAACTAATATGGCGATGAGCAGGGTTATGCCGGTGGTGACGATGTTGGTATAAATCACGCTGGGCATAATGGCATGGGAGGTCATGTCGATGGAAAGCCGTGAGTTGACAAAATTTGATGTGACAGTGTCCCGGGTACTGTAGAGGGTCAATACGGTGGTAATGATCCCCCCAAGCAGCAGCACGGCACAAAATTTCAGTATGAATTTTGTCTGAAAAGCTTTTTTGATATAAAAAGTTCTTCTCCTGTGGGAGACCCTTCTGTCCCCCCGATTTGCTTCCGGGAGCTCCTGATACTGTGACTGCCCTCCTGGATTTACCAGGAGTTTCTCTATCTGCCCGGTTTTGTCCAATGGTATTGTCTGTTTATTTCCCATGAATATGGTCCTGTGAATCTAAAATGTCGGTTTATCCGGGACTTGATTTTGATTACAACATCGGAAATTTGGATTGAGTCACTTCAACAGCAGAGGATTTTTGTAAATCTTTGCAGATTGGACAAGTTCCTGCTCCCACTTGTCAATGAGCAGATTGACCCTTTCCGCATGAAGCTGCTGCCGGATCTCTTCCTTGATGTTGTCCAGCGGTGGGGTTGTATCAGTTTTGTTGGCATCATAATAGGCCTGGATATCCGTAGCAAGAATAGATACTTCTTTTTCCAATTCACGGCTTTTCCTGGACATGAGATTTCGTATCAGAGTAGACTCCCAATACCGTTCAATGGTTCTTAAAAAATCTTTCTGATGGTCCAGTTTCCGCCGGGACGCCTCATGAATCAACATCTCTTTCTGGATCAGGTAATCAATGAATTTCTTTTTCTTGTCCGGTGCCAGATCAAATTCTGGATTAACGGAATTCTCCAGATTGATCAATTCCGTAAATTCTTCCATGGTAATGATATTACCATTAATATCCAGGGCAATTTCCTCTTTATCCATTGTCTTGAGACCATTACTGTCGTTACCGCATCCCACCGATGAAAATCCAATAAAAACAAACAGCACCAGACACAGACTATTGTATAGCAACCTGCGATATGCAGTGCAACACTGTATTGCTGTACTATCTTTAGACGGATTCATTGAAAAGGCCTTGTATCTATAAATAACAAAAATATTTTAGATTCGATACCGTGGAGAAACTATAGCTCCGCTCTCTAAGTTACATTAGTTTTTTCGAGCTGTGCGGGTAATAACCTAAATAAATTCAAGTGTTTTTCATTTTTTAGTTTAGACTTAATTGGAGCAAG
>CAKZLA010000163.1 GCA_937124525.1 uncultured Desulfobacterium sp. | reverse complement strand
TGGGACTGCGTAGCATACTAATGCTAAGGGTGAGCAGGCCAAACCTAAGTGAATATGGGGTGCTGGCCGAATATTTACGTAAAATAAATAAAATATCTTTAAACAAAACGGGGTTCCCACAATAATTTTTTCACCACTTTTCGATACATGCCACTGCCTGCGGCACCGCCTTCCACATCCAAGGGCACCGTGGTCTGACCATTGGATGGATTATTTCGTTTTCTAATAAAATTGAGCAGTCGGGGACCATGGTCACGCCCCCCCTTAAGCTTGGCTCTTAAAGGCTGCTCCCGCACAAGAAGCTCCACAACAATTTCCAGATCACCGTTTTTCTTGCGAAGCACAAGATCAGCAAAGGGAGACACCGCAAGGGATCTGGCATGTTTCATGGCAGCTTTCACAAAATCAACAAACCGCTCAAGTTCTCCCGTGGATAAATCTGCCCGTCCGCTATCTCCATGGGCCGCATTTTTCTGGTATATATTGAAAAAATCAACCAACTTATCCCCGGCTTTAGCCATGGCTGAAATATCCAGGGACACCCGGTACAGCTCACCGTCTTTCCCTACCCCGGATACAAACCCCTCCTTTTTATTTTCTTTGCCAGCATCCATTGAGGCTGACTCTTCGTCGGTGGAGACAGAAGACTTTCCCCCTTCTACCATGGCAATAATTTCTTCGGCAGAACGGAGCAGGTCATCTTCGCTGTCCTGCCAGGGAAGTACCCGGGAAATTTCATCAAAGGTGGTAATCCCCTTCATCAGCTTATAGAACCCATCCTCCCGCATGGTCATCAATCCTGCCCCGGATCGAGCCACCCGTCGAATATCACTTCCTGTGCCTTGTCTCAACAGAATATCTCTGACTTTATCATTCATGCACAGCAACTCATGAATACCGGTACGGCCCCGGTACCCCATGTGATCACAGGAACTGCACCCCACTGCTTTATAAAATTTAACTTTTTTTGGAATATTAGTATCCACTCCCAGTATGGACAATTGAACCACATCCGGGGTATAGGCCTCCCTGCAACGGGGACAAAGCACCCGGACCAGTCGCTGGGCCATCACCGCCATCACCGTGGAGGAGATGAGAAATGCGTCAATGCCCATGTCAACCAGCCTTAGGAGCCCACCGGTGGAATCCTCGGTGTGAAGGGTGGTCAGCACCTTGTGGCCGGTGAGGGATGCCTGGATCACGGCCCCGGCTGAAAGCGGATCTCGAACCTCTCCCACCATGATCACATCAGGATCCTGGCGCATCATGGATTTAATAAAATCAACATAGGTATGCCCCAATTTATGATTGAGCTGTCCCTGGACCACCCCCTCCATGACATATTCCACCGGATCTTCCACGGTGATGATGGATTTAGAGCCGTCATTGATTTGATTAATGGCGGAGTAAAGGGTGGTGGTCTTACCGCTGCCGGTGGGACCTGTCACAAGGATAATGCCCGAGGGAAGGGCCATGAGCTCAAGGAATTTACGTTTATTCGCAGGGGTGATGCCAAGCTGATCAACATCTATGAAATTACTCTGGCGATAGAGGATACGAATGACAATGTTTTCACCAAAGGCCGCCGCATACACCGACACACGCATATCCACATCCTGCTCCATCACCTGGGCACGAAGTCTGCCATCCTGGTGCTTCCTTTTTTCGGAAATATCCAATTTACATAAAATTTTGATGCGGGAACTCAAAGCGGCTGACATGGAAATGGGAAGATCTGTTTTATGGTGCAGTATCCCATCAATGCGATACCGCACCTGGAGGCTGGACTCCTTGGGCTCAATGTGAACATCACTTGCCCCCTCGGCAATGGCATTGCTGATTATAAAATCCAGCACCCCCACAACGCCATCCTGGTTACCAATGGAAAGCCCCTTGTCCCCCACCACCAGATCTTTGTTGTCATCCTCGGTCTTAACGGCCATGCGGGGCATTACATCAAGGGAAACCTTCTGGAAATGCTGCTGAAGCGCCCGTTTGATATCCATGGAAGTGGCAATGGCAGGACGTATTTTGCACTGAAACATACGCCCCACGTCCTGGATCAACTCATGGTTAAAGGGATCTGACATGATAACCGTTACTTCACCCTTTTCTTTGAATGCTGGCAGGATGATATTTTTTTTCAAAAAATCTTCGCTCCACCCCTTTAAAAGCTTACGATCAATGATATGAAAATCTGGAAATATTTTTAAAATCCCCATTTGTGTGGCCAGGGTATCCACCAGCACCTTTGCATTGATGAATCCTTTTTTGATGAAAATCTCTCCGATTTTCCCACCGTTTTGTTCCTGCTCTGCCAGGGCGTCTTTGAGTTGCTGGTGGTTGATCATGCCAAGATTCATCAAGAGCATGCCCAGGGGAATCCGTTTATGGTACTTTGCCAGCACACGGTTCAAATCCCGTCGGGAAATAAACTTTTCTTCCAGGCAAATTTCTCCCAATGTTTTATATACTGGAAGAGATTTCTGAAGGGTCAGGGCCTCATTCTTATGCTGTTCAGAAAGAAATCCCTCCTTCACCAGAAGCTCTCCTAATTTCAGCTTTTCCCCTTTATGATCATTTTTTTTATTTTCCATACTTCCTGTCAACGATTTTACCTGATACTCAATGATCAAGTTTTATATGATGGTTGTGCCAAAACGGATTTCCCTGATTTCTCAATCCTATTTTTTTTTCTTCCGGGGCATGGCATTTTTAAGAAATGCTTCTGCCGTTTTATCCCGAGCAGGGTTAAACTGACAGACACCAAATTCCAATTTAATCCGCCGCACATCAATACGTTGTCCGGCAAGATCGCTCAAAAGATTTTTCTTCACTCTCACGATGGCCTCCCTGGAGCCTTCCAGGGCCGTATGGGTCAATAAAAATGCAAAATTGGCCTGATTCCATCTGGCCACCACATCCGTTTTTCTCATACTCCTTAAAATGGATGTCTGTACGGCCTTGAGTAACCCACTGAGCCGTTCACTGCCCATGTCCTTGATAATGGTGGTAAAATTAACAAACAGCATGGTAAAAAGGGTAATGGTATAATTATGCCGTGCGGCATTTTCCATTTCCCGGCCCAGCACTTCCATGAAAAACGTAATGGAGTAGCCCTGGGTGGCAATATCAATTAAGGATAATTCCTGGTTCATGCGAAAAAAAATCTTTTTTTCGATAACCCCCCGGACAAGGTCCAGGGCAAGATAAAAAATAGATTTTTCCTCCCGAGTATACCCCTCCAGATGAACATTTTCAAATGCAAGCGCCGTGTTGACAGGTCCCTGGGGGTCACCAATGTGGACATAGACATCCTGGCTTCCATGGGAAGAGGGATCGGATATTTCCGAATCAATCATAATGTCAACGATGTCATCCAAATTGATGTGAATATCCTGATGATGCTTTAACTGATCCAATATCAAGGACTTGATCTCAGAAGACCGATTCATCCCGGAGCTGTGATTTTCGCAAAAATAAAAATCAATGTGATTTTCATAAATCAACAAGGCAGACCCCGAAGAAAAAGGGTAAAGAGAGTTAATAATGGCAAACAAAGCGGATATAAGGTCTCCGGGGGAACTGCCCATTGTGTCCACCATATTGATCTCTTTTAAAATATTGAGCCGGAGCAGATCCTGTTCAAGAAGATTGGTGGCAAGGCCCAGAATAGACTGATCCGTCATTTCCGGTATGATATTCCCAGAGGTCGCTGGCCTGGGATGCGCCCCGCCATCCAGGATAAGTTGATGGATGGATGCCTTTAATTCTCCATTCTCAAGGGGAAATTCAAGAAACATGTCCCCGCCGCACACCTTACTCCAATAGCGATCCACAGGGCTACTGGTGGTTCCGAAATGGATAATCGGTGTATTCCGGGTCACGGGATCATACCGCAGTATTCTTGCACACTGGTATCCGTTCATGCGGGACAAAGAGACATCTACCACAACTGCATCTGGATTTTTCAGAATGGCTCGACGGACAAGATCAATGCCGTTGGTGCAGGAAAGACACCTTATCCCGCTCTTTTCCAGTTCCGTTCGAATGGATTCATCTGGCTCAGCTGGATCTTCACCAAAAAGAACCGTTATTTTTTCATTCATATTATTCCCTTATGAGATAAAGGTAGAGAGCGCAGCCGTAGAGATGCAGATCAGTCATTCTAATTTTGGCTCAAAATCAGGGAGGAGTCATGAATTACCCAGAAATCAGCTCCATAGAATTGTATGATGGTGCCGGGAGAATGGGAATGCGCCCATGAAATTAGTATACAGAAAATTATTTTTCCGGCAAGTGCAATCATTCTTTATCTCTGTCAATGCAGTCAATTCCATGGGGTTGACCGAAAAAATCAATTGATTCTTGACACTTGAGCAATAATGATTTAAAGTTTCATGTTTATGACGGCAGACAATTCTTCAACGACTCGGTTCCATGGATTTCCAGAGGAACGGGAGTAGCAGATCCTGCTGTTGTGAAACAAACTAAAAAAAGTAAAAAAAAGTGCCATTTTATAGAAGCAGTGCAACATTGGATTTTTATGGAGCGGACCGCCCCTTTGCAGGCTTGAGTTTCTCCATACCACAGCCTTGGGATACAGGCTGCGGCAACATTAGGACCCAACCAAACGTAAAATAAGGATTTACAGATGAAAAGAACTTTCCAGCCCAGCAGAATCAAACGTGCCAGAAAACATGGTTTCCTCAAAAGAATGTCCACAGCGGCCGGTCGACGCATTGTGAACAGCAGACGGGCCAAAGGCCGCAAGAAATTGACAGCCTGATAGAGGCGCTTGACCATTGGGCAAGTATCTATTTCAAAAAAACGAAAGGCTCCTTAAAAGAGCCCAATTTTTATTTTTGTCCAGACATGGGAAAAGGATGCAGACTCGTTTCTTCCTGGCCAATTTCAAGGAAAATTCCCTGGAAAAAAGTCGCATCGGGATCACTGTATCCAAAAAAGTGGGAAACGCGGTGGCGCGTAACAGAATCAAACGGATGGTCAGAGAATATTACAGGCTCAATAAAGATATTCTGCCGGGAAGGTGGGATGTCAATATTATTGCAAGAAAATATGCAGCGCAACTGACCAATCGTCAGATTCCCGATGAACTTGGCAGACTTTTTAAGAAAATAACAAGGCCCTCTGAATGATCCAGCAGGTAATCCTATTCTTTATAAAAGTTTATCAACTCTTGATATCTCCCCTGACAGGGCCGACATGTCGTTTCTATCCATCATGTTCAGAATATGCGTTTGAGGCTGTCAAAAAACATGGCAGCCTTAAAGGCGTCTTCCTTGCTGTCAAACGGATACTGAAATGCCACCCCTTTCACCCGGGAGGGTTTGACCCTGTCCCCTGAAGAAACGAACATCATGATCTCTTCCCCATTGTCCCTTTCATTCCTAAACAGATACCATAATATTCATCACGCATTGCGGGAGACAAGATGGAAGAGCAAAAGCGCTTATTCATTGCCATTATCCTTTCTATAGTTATTATCGTTGGTTGGAACACCTTTTTTGTCAGCGAAAAAGAAGTCACAGACCCCCTGGAAACCACCCAGGAAATGCCGGCAGGATCAACGGTTGGAAACATATCCCCCACAGTACCCTCCGCTGGCGGACTACTTAAAGGTGACACCTCTCAAGATATCTCCGCCACAGAACACACCATCAAAAAAACAAATGCCCGGCTGCTATCCGTGGAAACCCCCCTTTATGATATTTCCATATCCGAATACGGTGCTGCGGTAACCAGCTTTACGCTTAAGGGTTACCGGGAAGCCGTTGAAGCAGATGCGCCCTTTAAGCAGATGATCCCCCCAAACCTTGATGTGGGCACATTTTCCGTTAATCTTGAAGGAAAAAGCGTGCCTGGCCTTGAAACTGCTGTGTTTACGGCCCGCACAGACATCCTTCAGAATCGTCTGAACAATGGAGAGAAGGTCATTGTGTTTTCCTGGGATTCTCCCCATGGCATCACCGTGGAAAAAGTATTTACTTTTTCAGCATCCACCTATCTTGTAGGCATGGACGTTGTTATCAAAAACACTTCAAGCATGCCCCTTAAGGATGCCCTTGAGATATCCCTTCCCCATCGCATCGACAAAGACAAATCCAGCACAGCTCGGTTTGGTGCCAATGGGCCTGTGGCTTTAATTAATACCAAACTGGAAGAAATTGACCCGGATGATATTGAGGAAAAAGACACCTTCACCGGCACCATTGAATGGGTGGGCAACAGTGGCAGATACTTTATCTCGGCCCTGGTACCGACCACCCCTTCGGAGGCCAAATTCAAACTTACCCTGAATGGAGATCTGATCACTTCATCCTACATCAAATCCATGGACCGCATTGATCCGGGACAGCAGGCTTCCCTCTCCTTTGATCTGTACATGGGTCCCAAAAGTCTTAAAATTCTCAGTGCCTATGACAACAATCTGAAAAAATCCATTAATTTCGGATGGTTTGATATCCTGGCAAAGCCCTGTCTCATCGGTATGAACCTCATCCACGATATCATCCCCAATTACGGCATTGCCATCATTCTTTTGACCCTTCTGATAAAACTCATCTTCTGGCCCTTGGGCAGTAAAAGTTACAAGTCCATGAGTGACATGAAAAGACTGCAGCCCTTAATGATGGAACTCCGGGAAAAATATAAAGATGACAAACAGCGCATGAACCAGGAGGTGATGGGCCTTTATAAAACCTACAAGGTTAATCCCATGAGCGGTTGTCTTCCCATGGTTGTACAAATGCCCATCTTTTTTGCTCTATACCGCATGCTTTACCAGGCCATTGAACTCAGGCATGCGCCCTTCATGGGCTGGATCTCAGACCTTTCAGCACCGGACCGACTTTTGAGCTTTGATTTTGCCATCCCTTTTATGCAGGCCCCCTATGGCATACCGGTTCTGACCATCATCATGGGTGCCTCCATGTTTTTACAGCAAAAGATGTCGCCCTCCACAGGTGATCCCACCCAGGCAAAAATGATGATGCTCATGCCCATATTCATGACCTTTATTTTCATTAATTTTCCTGCCGGACTTGTCCTTTACTGGCTTGTTAATAATGTTCTCTCCATTGGCCAGCAGTACTACATTCAAAAGAAATTTGCCTAAACCACGGAGGTGTGATGAAACAGACCCAGGAATTTAATGGAAAAAATATTGACGCGGCCATTGAAAAAGCCTGCTCAGAATTAAACGTATCCAAAAAACAGCTGGTTTATGACGTAATTTCTTCTGGTTCCTCCGGAATTTTCGGCGTAGTCGGTGTAAAAAAAGCCAGAATTCGGGTAACCCTGCCGGAAAAAAAGACAGCTAACTCTTCGCCTGCATCCGATGCGGGAGATGCCGATCTCCAGGGCATCATGTCCATTGTGGATGAGGCCTTTGCTGAAGATCCGCCGCCAGCGCCGGAGCCTGTTGTACCTTCCGGAAAAAAATTCAAGGCCACCGGAACCAAGAAAAAAACGCCCAGAAAACCCGCACCCAGGTCTGAAAAAACCTCTGGCGACTCCCCGACTCCACGGAAAAAACAGACTCCGGCCAACAGGGCTAAACGACCTGCCCCGAAGGTTCCGACCCAGGCATCCCAAACCTTGCCACCGGAAGCCGAGCCCATGTTCATGGAGCAGGTAAAACCGGAAAACGAAACGCCGCACAAAAAGGAAAAGGTGTTTTCCGAAAAACCTGAAAAAGAACCGGAATTTTCACCCGTCCTTTCCAGGACCGATGATACACCCGTTGTCAATGACCAAGATAAAGGTTTCCTTTCCCAAACAGATGACGAGCCCGTGCTGGATGACCGGGATGAAGGTTTTCCCCCCAAGTACGTTGACGAAATTGCGGTTGATGTGTCTGAAACCGCCATGGAATTGGGCCGGAAAACCCTCCAGAAAATGGTGGACCTAATGACCTCTGATGCCACAGTGGTGGCCCTTCGGGACGAGGACAGGCTGCTTTTAAGGGTGGAAGGCGGTAACTCCGGGGTTCTCATCGGCAGAAGAGGACAGACCCTGGAGGCCATGCAGTTCCTCACCGATAAAATCATCAAC
>CAKZLA010000162.1 GCA_937124525.1 uncultured Desulfobacterium sp. | reverse complement strand
ATGTTCGTCATGATGAATGAGGCTCGACTGGGTACTGGCATGCAGGGATTCGGCTTTGCCACGGCCTCCTATATCAACGCCGTGAACTATGCCAGAGAACGGGTCCAGGGAACGGACCTTTTAAAAATGTTTGATAAAAATCCCGAGTCAGTACCCATTATTAAACACCCCGATGTCCGGCGACAGCTCATCTCCATGAAGGCCTATGTGGAGGGCATGCGCACCCTGCTCTACTACACCGGTCTTCTCTTTGACAAGGAGAACCTGGCCAAAGATGAACAAGAAAAAGCCCGCCATAAAGGACTTATTGAACTGTTAACCCCCATTCTCAAAGCCTATTGCACCGACCGATCCTTTGAGGTGTGCGCCCAGGGAGTCCAGGTGTATGGTGGATATGGATATATCCGTGAATATCCCCAGGAACAACTGCTCCGGGACTGCAAGATCACCAGCATTTATGAAGGTACCAACGGCATCCAGGCCATGGATCTCCTGGGCCGGAAGCTTGGTATGAACAGGGGCAAGCCCTTTATGGATCTTCTGGGTGAGATGAATAAAACCATAACAGCGGCAAAGGAAATAGACTCCCTTGCCTCCATGGCGGAAAAATGTGAAATCGCGGTGAACCGTCTGGGCGAAGTGGCCATGCACATGGGTATGACCGCCATGTCGGAACAGGCGCTCAACGCATTTGCTGCGGCCCATCCCTTCCTTGATATCACAGGTGATGTGATCATGGCATGGTTCCACCTGTGGCGGGCCGTGGTGGCTGCACCCAAAATTGAAAAGGCCAAGAAAAAAGATGTGGCCTATTACCAGGGACAGGTATCCACAGCAGACTATTTCATCACCTGCCATATTCCCGGGACCCTTGGAAAAATGAACGCCCTGACCACCAACTACACACCGGTCATGGAGATGCCCGAAGCTGCTTTCATCGGATAACCCCATTTTATTCCCCTTCCCTTCCCCCTTTACCCGCGGGGAAGGGCCTTTTAAATTCCAAATATACATGAGGCTGTTGATTGGGTCGATTTTTAAAAAACGATCACACCAGATGTGTGGCTTTTTACGATTAAAAACAGATCATATTGTATCCACAAACCGACACTGAATCAACACAATCATACATCTACTGAAAAATCAAATTCCAACCTCATTCATCTAAAAGAACCCAGGCCTGATCCCTCCCAAGTGGCCAAGCCAAAATCAAGCCATGAACACCATTCATTTAATAAATATCCCAACTTTAAAAAAGTCTTTGACAAAATAAAGAATATTCAATTATACATCTTAATTATAGATAGACTGAGCGCTCGTTAGGAAAATCAAAAAAGCCTTATCTCCATGAATTTTCCATATTTTGTTAACCGTGCGCATAGGGGTTGGGGCTGGTGTAAATTTATCATGCCTCCCAAACCCAAGTTCCTTAAATTTGAATATCTGAAATTTAAAATAGAAAAACAGATGACGTTCATCCCGTTAACTGGTTCCAACAATTTGATAATACGTTTTTTATGTTGATATATGACCCTGTTGATTTAGTATAGATTATTGGGCTACACGCGCAACATATTGTGTTTTGAAATAGTCTATATCATTTATATTGTGTACTTATTTCTCAAAAAGCGACTAAATAAACAGACTCATATATATGGTTGGCATATTTTTTGAGGACGTATCATTGACAATATTACTTATAATCCTCAAGGGTCCTGAGTTCTCATAACTCATTGAAATCATTAAGGCTTATAAAATCAAGCTTTAAAACACAGGCTCTATAATTTCAGGGGGTTAGCAACTCTTTACACACAACATGCAGAGAACTTAGGACTGACGAGTAATCACACAGGCAATATTCATTTTAACGACACGCTGTCGCAACCGGTATCCCAAGGAGTAGACCTATGGCCATGGAAAATCTGTACAAAGAAGTCATGGAAATCAACATGATGGAAGACGACGACAACAAAGAAGTTGCTGCAAAGGCATTCTTTGATAAATTGAACTTCATGGAACTTCCTGAATACTTCAACTGGGCTGATGAAATTTTTGAAGGCTTCCATGTAAAAGAGCGTGGCGATCACACGGCCTTGCTGTGGACGGATATCGCAACCAAGGAAGAGGCCTCTTTTACCTATTCCCAATTTGCTGCCAAGTCGAACCAGTGTCTCAATGCCCTGCGCGGTGCAGGTATTGAAAAAGGGGATAATATGTACATGATGAACCCCATTGTTCCCGAAACCTGGTTTGCCACATATGCCTGTGTCAAGGGTGGACTTGTCAATGTTCCCACCGCCACCAGCATGACCATGCGGGAGTTACAGTATCGGTTTGAATCCTATGCACCGGATTGCATCGTATGTGCAGAGCAGTTCACAGATCTCATGGATGAAGCCATTAAAAAAACCGGTACCAGTCCTAAAATAAAAATAGTACTGGGTGCCAAAGAAGGATGGATCAGCTACTCTGAACTTGAAAAACAAGCAGAAACCGCAGAAGCTGCCAAAACAAAATCAGACGATGTCATCTTCTGCTTCTTCACCTCCGGTACCACAGGACTGCCCAAACGCGTGGGACACACCGCCACATCTTATCCATTGGGACATCTGTCCACCTCGGTTCTCACCGGCATCCAGCCCACGGACATTCACCACAACTTAAGTGCACCCGGCTGGGCCAAATGGGCCTGGAGCAGCTTTTTTGCTCCCCTGAACGTGGGCGCAACCGTTGCGGGTTTTAACTTCACCGTTCTTGATGGTAAGCTATATCTTGAAGCCATTGAAAAACACAAGGTCAGTATCTTTTGTGCTCCCCCCACGGCTTGGCGAATGTTCATTAACATGGACATGGCTAAATACGATCTTTCTTCCCTGCGTCAGTCCATTGGTGCAGGAGAACCCCTGAACCCCGAGGTTATCACCCAGTGGAAAAAAGCCACGGGCACCGAAATTCGTGATTTTTATGGCCAGACAGAATCCACCGCCATGATCGGTAATCCCCCATGGATGAAGGGCAAAATGAAATCCGGTTCCTTTGGATACCCTTCATTCCTGTACGATGTGGCCTTGGTTGACGATGAAGGAAAAGAGATCACCGTCCCGGATGAACCCGGTCACATTGTTGTCAAACTTGACAAATGGCGTGCCATTGGCCTGTTCACCGAATACATAGGAAGTCCTGAAAAAATGGCATCGGTGTTTGTGGATAACTACTATTACACCGGTGACCGGGCATCCATTGATACGGACGGATACTGGTGGTTTGTGGGTCGGGCCGACGATGTGATAAAATCCTCTGATTTCCGTGTGGGTCCCTTTGAAGTGGAAAGCGCCCTTGTGGAGCATCCGTCTGTGGGAGAAGCAGCGGTGATTGGTGCTCCTGATCCCAAACGTCATCAGCTGGTCAAGGCTTATGTGATTCTCAACGCGGGATTTGAACCTTCAAGGGAACTTGCCCTGGAGATTTTCCAGCACACCATCGACATTCTTGCCAAATTCAAAATCCCCAGAATCATTGAATTTGTCACAGAGGTTCCCAAAACCATCAGTGGTAAAATAAGACGTATTGAGCTGCGGGAAAATGAAGTTGCCCGTCAAGAAAAGGGTGAAGGCCCTGCAGGCAACGAATTTTTCTACTGGGATTTTCCGGAACTGAAATCCAAGAAAAAATAGCCATATTGCATATCAACACCCTTGGGCAAAGGCCCAGGGGTGGTTTTCCCTTTCACAGGATCAGGGCCAGACTGTTTTTTTAAGCACGGTACTCCTTTGGGTAGATGTGGATTAATACCGTGTGGACCGGGATCATGTCTTAGGAGAAAGTTCATCCCTCATCTGATAGAGCAAACTCTCCTGTTCATGATTATATTTCTCTTTAATGGAGAGAATTTCATCTGTGATATCGAAAAAGGCATCCACCACATCGGGACTGAAATGGTTACCCCTTCCCTCCCGGATAATAGCAAAGGATTTTTCCAGACTAAAGGGTTCTTTGTAAGGACGTCGGGTGGTCAAGGCATCAAACACATCGGCAATGGCCGTAATCTGCCCCAAGATAGGAATATTACGACCCTTTAATCCCCTTGGATATCCGCTGCCGTCCCATTTTTCATGATGGGTCAGAGCAATGACTTTCCCCAATCGGATATAACCGGCTCTGGAACCGGACAAAATCTTGCCACCGATGACGGTGTGTTGCTTCATTACGACCCACTCCTGGTCATTGAGCTTTCCAGGCTTAAGTAAAATTTGGTCGGGGATGCCAATTTTTCCCACATCATGCATGGGCGCAGCATGGAGAAGCCAATTCACTGTGGTCTCATTGATCGAAAGTTGCCTGGCAACGGCGGCAGCATAGTTGCTCATGCGTTGAATATGCTCTCCGGTATCTTCATCCCTGTACTCGGCTGCGTGGGTTAATCTGTGGATGGTTTCCAGGGAGCTTGTTCGAATATCTTCCAAGGCCTTTTGAAGCAGGGCCGTTTTTTCATAGACTCGCTGGGCCAGAACGCGGTTCTGATCGTACAATGCCAGATGATTTTTTACCCTGGCCCTTACAATGGATGGGCTGATGGGTTTGGAGATAAAGTCCACTCCACCCAAATCAAAACCCAATTTTTCATTGGCCTCTTCGTCCATTGCAGTGACAAAAACAACAGGGATATCGCGTGTGTCAGGGTTTTCTTTCAACTGTCGGCACACTTCATAACCATCCATCCCCGGCATCATTATATCAAGCAAAATAAGATCCGGCGGTGGGGTACTCCCGGCTATGGACAGAGCTCTTTCCCCCCTCAAGGCCACCTTAATTTGATATAATGGGCTGAGCACCTGGGCCATAATATCTATATTTTCAACCACGTCATCCACAACCAGTATTGTTTGTTTCTCGCCAATCGGCAGCATTTTTTCTCCTCAGGTCAGTGAATCCAGTTTCTTTTTCGCCATTTCAACCCCTTCAATGGCAGCAG
>CAKZLA010000161.1 GCA_937124525.1 uncultured Desulfobacterium sp. | reverse complement strand
CAGTTCCCATCGTCCTTTCTGTATTAAATAATCCAACAATATAGATAGCTTAAGACTTTCTGGTGTAAGTTCTCAATAAGTCCGAGAGAAAAAGGGGACAGATCTATTGTGCGTCCGGGCAAGGTCGTGTATTTCATCTGGTGTGAATCCCGCCCGGAAGGTAGGCCAAGCAACGGGTAGCGAGCCTTTGGAGGCTCTATAATTTATGGCGGTCACATCCAAATAAACACATAAGGGTTTTTACAATCTTTTAATGCAACCCCTACAAATTCTATTGCTACTATAAACGCAACAAAAAGTAAATTTTTTCATTTACAAGCAATAAATAGCTTGCTACTATTCGTGATAATTAAAAAGGAGGTGGTTTTATGGGATTTGAACGGTACACAAAGGCAGGAAGCAGAATAGGAAAGCCGCAAATATCAATATGGACAAGGGGTCAAATCGGCTTCAATCAAGCATCTATTTTAGAATACAATATTGATACTTATAAGTATGCTGTTGCACATTTTGATAAAGAAGGCAACCGAATCGGCATAACTCTAACAAACGATGAGACTGAAGAAGGTATAAATAAATTGGTGTACAGGAAGTCTGGAGGGGTTTCATTCTCCGCTATGTCGTTTCTGAAGACACATAAAGTGGATTATAGTAAAACAATAAAATATGATATAGAATACAACACGGATGCAAATATGTTTATAATTAACTTGGGGTCTGGGGTCGGCTGATCAATGCAAAATGGGGTCGGGCCTCGCCAACACACTGATTCTATAGAAAATAAGTTGATTTTTTGGCCTTCTTTATGGTTTAAAATATTTTTTTTGCATATGAAATTGAAAATTTAAGGATGAATGCGTATAAGAAATTCGATCAATATAAAAAAAAAGAGTATTTTGGGAAGATGAAATTTCCAGAAATTACACATCTTGGAGCAAAAGAGTGCGTAACCGGCTCCTGCCATCTGGTGCAGACCCGGCCACGATGCTCGGACAGCGTAAGCATTTTAGTAGACTGTGGCAAAGCCCAGGGTCACGACCCGGAACTGCCCTTTGATAAGTTCCCTGTGCCACCGGCAAAGATCCACTACCTCTTTCTCACCCACGCTCATATTGACCACATTGGCCGGGTACCGGATCTCATAGAAGCCGGGTTTAAGGGTGAAATCATTTGCACCCATGCCACAAAGGCCCTGCTTTTGCCCATGCTCCACGACGCTCTGTCCTTCACGGGCAGAACCGACGGGGAGACAAAAAAACTCGAAGCGGCCATTGACGACCTTTCCTGGGGCTTTGAGCTGTACGAGACCTTCTCCCTGAAAAAAGGCATCACCTTCACCCAGTACAATGCCGGGCATATACTGGGCTCCTGCTTTATCCGGTTTTGCTTTCCAATACATTGTGCCGCCCACCCAATAAAAGAATCTTTATCCCCCAATAACGCCCATAAGCCAAGCCTGACCCCAACATTCTCTCTACTCTCTAATATGGGTCGGGCCACACTAACATGCTGTAATAATTGTATATAGAACGTGAAAAATGCCTAAAAAGAGGCTTGGCGTGCCCATTTTGACCCTAAAATTGACGGTTTAAGAAAGTGTTGTCCCTCGTATTTATTCGTCCGGCCTGAAATCATTGACAAATCGGGAACCCTTAATTTGCATTATGTGAGTTTTCCCATTTTCCTGCCTTTTTTCCACTATCTTTTGTGATCAGAGAATCCAGCAATTACAAATTAACGAAACAACAGCCCTATCCAGTTTTGGGGCCATGTCAACATTCTCATTTCTTTAGCCATTTTTTGTTGCTTAAAAAGCCATTTTCATATACGAAATTGTAAAGGTGAAAAATCAAAACTTGGATAAAGTGGAGGTGTCCTGATGGCACGAGCAAAAAGGCACTATCTTCCCGGTCATGTCTGGCACATAACACATCGATGTCACAAAAAAGAATTTCTCCTTAAATTTGCACGGGACAGGCGACGTTGGATGGAATGGCTGTTTGAATCAAAAAAACGTTATGGGTTGAAGGTTCTCAATTACATAGTGACATCCAATCACATTCATTTACTTGTTGTTGATGGAGCAGGACGTCAGGTCATTCCTGATTCAATCAAACTTATTGCCGGAAGAACTGCTCAGGAATTCAATCAACGTAAAAAAAGAAAGGGAGCGTTTTGGGAAGATCGCTATCACGCCACAGCAATTCAATGTGATGAACATTTGATCAAATGCCTGACATATATCGATTTGAACATGGTCAGAACCGGTGTGGTCAAGCATCCATCTGATTGGGAGTTCAGCGGATATAATGAAATTCAGAACCCACGTCAAAGATACCGCATCATTGACTATGAGGCATTGATAAAATTATTTCATTTCTCTGATTCTAACCACATGAAAAGGTCACATCAAAAGTGGGTTATTGAAGCATTGGAAAATGATCAATTAAAACGTCAAAGCCACTGGACACAGAGCGTTGCTGTAGGGGATAAAGCGTTTTTGAAATCTGTGAAGGAGGAGCTGAAACACAAGGTAAGAGGAAGGGAGATCGTTGAGTCTGAAACCGATGCCTGCCAACTTCGCGAAATACAGGATCTATATGGTGGACATATGCAATTATGGGCATTTCACAACGCATATCCATGGAAATGATGATGTTTTTTTCTTAAACAGTCAATTTTGGTGGTAGAAATGCTAATTTAAGCCCTAAATAAAGGTGATATCTATAAATATGTTTTAATAATTCAATGGGTTGGGGTGGCCCGACCCTGGAGGTCAGTGTGGAGTTTCTCGCTCCGGGAAGACCAAATAAGAAAAAATAATTTATCGGATAATTTATTATGAACTTCAGCTCCGAACCCTTTTTGTTTGTTTTTTTACCGGTTTTTTTCCTGTTGTATTATGTGTCTCCCCACCGTTTTAAAAATTACACAGTTCTGGCAGGCAGTCTTGTATTCTATGTCTGGGGCGCGCCCCTCTTTATTTATCTACTTTCAGCATCCATCACCATGGATTATTACATGGGCAAAGTTTTAACCTATGGGAATCATAATAAATCCAAAAAAATATTATTCGCTGGCATAGCCTTCAATCTTGCCCTTCTTGGGTACATGAAATATGCAAATTTTTTTGTTCATGAAATAAACGATCTCATTGTTTTTTTTGGAAACAAATCAAAATCTCCTGATTGCATAAAATAGCAACTTTCAATGTGTTCATAAGTGCCAGTTTTAGATGCGAGTTTTGGATAATTCTCCATTGAATAATCTTTGCAAGAAATCAAGATTGAAAGTAATATAAATATGATAATCAGATTTCTCATTGAGTTTGGTCAAATGTTTTACAACATGTGGATAAATACAATATTGCATTTATTCCCATTATATCTTCACAAATCTAAAGGATTTTTAAT
>CAKZLA010000160.1 GCA_937124525.1 uncultured Desulfobacterium sp. | reverse complement strand
TCCTATTGCCCATCGGGGGGGCTCTGCTGAGGCAAACTTGGAGGCTACCTTTTCATATAACTGCCACGGGCAGACCGTATTGGGGATCTGGCCTGCCACAACAAATATCGAAACTCCAGTTATTACAAATCGTTGGCCGGAGTTTCTTATAAAACTGCCACGGGCAGACCGTATTGGGGATCTGGCCTACCCACAACAAATATCGAAACTCCAGTTATTACAAATCATTGGACTGAGTTTCTTATAAAAATAGAGAATTGAGGTAACTTATGACTCAAAAACAGGGAAACGCACTGGTGGTAGGGGCAGGCATTGCTGGCATCCGATCGGCACTTGATCTGGCAGAGGCCGGTCACCATGTCACACTGATAGAGACCTCCACCCATATGGGTGGCATTCTGTCCCGGCTGGATTATCAATTCCCCACCGACGGGTGCGGCATGTGCCGGATGCTGCCCCTGGTGGAACGGGACCAGTCCACCCAGTTTTGTTTGAGACGGGGATTATTCCACGAGAATATTGATCTGATGCTCTCCACCAGTCTGGCGGATCTTGAGGGAGAGGCAGGAAACTACATCGCCCATTTAGACCAGAAGATAAAGGTCATTGATCCTGAGAAGTGCAATGGGTGCGGAGAATGTGCTGCCGTGTGTCCCATGGACATTCCCAACGGGTTTAACCTGAACATGGGACAACAAAAGGCGGCTCATTTGCCACTGCCCCATGCCCTTCCCAATATCTATACCATTGATATGGATGCCTGCACCCTGTGCGGGGCATGTGAGCCTGTATGCCCGGTGGCTGCCATCACCCTTCCCAAAGATCCCCGGAAAAGTTTTCGTATTCTGGTGGTGGATGACGAACTTATTGTCCGGGATTCCATGAAAGAGTGGTTTGAATTTGAAGGCTACACCGTTGACATGGCAGACTCCGGTGCCACAGCCCTGGAAAAAGTGGCAGAAAGTTCTTATGATTTGATGTTTCTGGACATTAAAATGGGTCACATGGATGGCACTGAAGTATTAAAACAGGTGAAAGCCACACATGCGGATCTCAAAGTGATAATGATGACGGCCTATGCCACGGTGGAAACCGCTGTGGAGACCCTGACCCGGGGAGCCCTTGAGTACATTGTGAAACCCTTTGAGCCGGACACGGTTGTGGCCCTGGTGGATGGCCTTTATCAGGAGAATAAACCCCTGAAGATGACCCAGGTTTCAATGGAAATCGCCACGGTGATTCTCACCTGCGGTACTGATTTTTATGACCCCGCCACAGGGAAAAATACCTATGGCCATGGCGTATATCCCGATGTGGTCACAGGGCAGGAATTTGAACGGCTTATCAGCGGCACCGGTCCCACCGGGGGCCAGCTGCTGCGCCCCTCCAATGGCAAGGCCCCGGAGAGGATTGCCTGGATTCAATGTGTGGGGTCACGTACCCTTCAAAATGATGCGCCTTATTGTTCTTCCATCTGCTGCATGCATGCCTTAAAGGAGGCAGTGCTCACCCGGGAGAAATCCCAGCATGCCATTGAAACCGTTATTTATTACATGGATATGCGCTGTTTTGGCAAATCCTTTGAAGCCTATAAAGCCAAGGCCCTGGAGGATCACCAGGTGATCCTGAAACGGGCCCGGCCCCATTCCGTTCGATGGGATGAGGCCCTGGGGAAGCTGCGAATTTATGTGGCAGATATGTTCACCGATAAAACAGATGAACTCTTTGACATGGTGGTGCTTTCCGTGGGGGTGAGGCCGGTTAAAAATATGGTCCACCTTTGTGACATGGGGAATATTCCATTAAATTCTTACGGATTTCCTGCCATGGATTTTCCCCCCACACCCGGACGGGGTGTTTTTGCCGGGGGCAGTTTTTTGGGCCCCATGGATATCCATGATACCCTTATCCATGCATCGTCTGCCAGTTTAAGGGCGCTAACCCTGTTGCAAAACACTTTGTCCACGGTGGAAAAGGCCTCACAAAAAGAGGGGGTCACATACCGGGATGTGTCCATGGAACTGCCATCAACGGCGTTGGTGCTGTGCCATTGCGCTGCCAATGACAATGAAATGGCTGTTGAAGAAATGGCAAAACAATTTGAGAGCCTTCCCCATGTGTCCCATTGCATTATTGCCAAAAAACTGTGCACCCGGGAAGGGTGGGATGATTTTCTATCAAAAGTGATGCCACTTAAGATAAATCGGGTGGTGGTGGCGGCCTGTCTTCCCCACCTTTTTTTAAAGAAAATCAAAGATCTCTCCCATCACATGGCATTGCATCCCCATTATTTTGATGTGGTGGATATCTTTAAGGATTCTGCTGATGATGCCCGTTCAAAAGTGGGGATGGCCCTTACTGGCATTCGTCATAGAACCCCGGACACCACTGTACCCAGAATCGTTGAAAAAACAGCCTTGGTGGTGGGGGCTGGCATTGCTGGCATGACCGCCGCCCTGGCCCTGGCCCAGAATAATATTAATGTGATTGTGGTGGAGAAAGACCAAAATCCCGGGGGCAATCTCCAATGGTTGAAAAAGAATATAACCGGAACAGATTTTTCATCTATTTTGGAAGAGAGCACAAGGGAAATGAAAGCCCATCCCCGCATTCAACTCATCACCAATGCCGCCGTTGCGGACACCTTTGGCCATGTGGGCCATTTTGTCTCCACCATTGAACCTGAAAAAGGGGAGGTCAGAATAGTGGAGCACGGCGTCACCATCCTGGCCACAGGCGGGCAAGAAGCCGTCACCGAATCCATGGGATATGGGAAGCATTCGTCCATTATAACACTGAAGGAGTTGGAACAATCCATGGAGGGCGATGGGTCTGGCATGGCAGATGTGGATTGTATGGTGATGATCCAGTGTGTGGATTGCAGGGATGATCACAAGGCGTATTGCAGCCGTATCTGCTGCACCTCGGCACTGAAACATGCCCTTTCCATGAAAAAACAAAACCCTGACATGCATATTTTTGTGCTGTATCGGGATATGATGACCCATGGATTTGCCGAGCCTTTTTTTAATGAAGCCAGGGCCGCGGGCATTATTTTCATTCAATATACCCTGGATAAAAAACCCCAAGTCCGTGTCACCGATGACGGTGTGACCGTGGAAATTTTTGAGCCCATTATCCATGAAACCCTTGAGATAGAACCCAAGCGACTGGTGCTGGCCACCGGAGTGGTGCCCTCCCGGGCTGGTTCACCTGCCCAAATAATGAATGTTGATCTGGATGAGTATGGCTTTTTTCACCAGGCCGATGACAAATTCAGACCCGTGGACAGCATCAAAGAGGGGGTATTTGCCTGCGGCATGGCACTGGGACCCCGCACCGTGGAAGAGAGTATGGCATCAGCGGAGGCATCGGCGGTGCGGGCCTTACGCATATTGAGCAAAAACACCTTAATGGCGGCAACGGTCACCGCAGGCGTTAAAACCACATTGTGCAGCCTTTGTGAACTGTGTATCGGGGCCTGTCCCTATGGGGCCAGAAGTCTTAATTCGGAACTCATGGTGGTTGAGGTGGATCCCGTCATGTGCCAAGGGTGCGGGGCCTGTGCTTCCATCTGCCCCAGCAGCGCATCTTTTTTAAATGGATTCAAGGATCGACAGATGCTGGATATCATTGATGCTGCCATTGGTTTCTAAATTTTTATGGGCATTTGGAAAGATATGAAGTCCACCGAGATAACAAATGGTACACTGGCATAATGCCGCCCCGTAGGCTGGCCTGACCGGAACGGGAACGTCGAGGGGTATTATTCATCGGCAACCCCACATTTTCATATAGAAAAAGAAAGGAACATAAAAATATGATCACCACAACCCACATAAAGGAGTTACTCAGTACCTGTATGCAATGTGGTACCTGCACGGCATCCTGCCCCAATGCCTTTGCCATGGATATGCCTCCCCGGAAGCTGTGGCGTCTGGTGCTCATGGATCGCACCGAAGATATATTTAACAGCACCACATTTTCGCTGTGTTCCACCTGTTATTTCTGCACATTAAGATGTCCCAGAGGGTTGCCCCTGACCCGGGTTATGTCTCTTTTAAAAGAACAGGCATTTAAAGCAAAAAGTCCTGGATACAAGAAAGGAGCCGCCTTTTATGGCAGTTTCATGGAAAGCGTCCGCCGCCATGGCAGGGTCCGGGAGAGTGAATTCATGACCCTTTATTTCATGGCCATGAAAAATCCACTGCTGCCCCTGGAGTTTGCCGGTATCGGGTTAAAGCTTATGAAAAAGAACAAGGTGGCCATTCAACTGCCATCCCGTGCAGATGGGTCCAACCTGGACCGACTGTTCCAGAAAGTAAAGGAAATTGAGGAGAGACAACCAGAGCCATGGCAAGAATAAGCTGGAAAACTTATGACTGACGAGGAGAGACCATGAAATATATTTATTATCCAGGATGTTCCCTTGAAGGGTCTGCCGTTGAATATGATGGTGCCACCCGGGCACTTATGGCAGAACTGGGGGGAGCACTCATTGACATTGAAGACTGGAACTGCTGCGGTGCCACAGCTGCTGAACCCATGAGCGAGTTGCTCTCCTTTGTGCTGCCTGCCAGGAATATTGCCCTGGCTGAAAAAATCAAGGAAGCCGGTGATATTCTGGTGCCATGCAGCGCCTGTTATCTGAACCTTAAAAAGGTGATGAAGGAACGAGACGTGGACGAAAACCTCAGCAAGCGCATTAATGAAGTCCTGGCCGTGGATGATCTAAGCATAAAAGGAACCCGACAGGTTCGCCATTTGCTGGATGTGCTGGCCCATGATATCGGGGCTGCAAAAATTTCAGAACTGGTGATCAATCCACTGGAAGGGCTTAAAGTCGCCCCCTATTATGGGTGTCAGTGTCTGCGACCCTATGGCGGGTTTGATGACCCGGAGGAACCCACCACCATGACACCCCTTATCGAGGCATGCGGTGCCACAATCTTTCCCTGGAATTCGGCGGCTACCTGCTGTGGTGCTTCCGGCATGAACACCAAGCGGGAGGTGGCAGGTCAGCTGGTGCAGAATATTTTGATGGATGCCCGGGGGGCCGATGCAATTGTCACGGTGTGCCCCATGTGTCAGATGAATCTGGAGGGATTCCAGAAATCAGTTGCCAGGGGAACAAATGAAGATCTCTCCATCACCGTGCTGTATCTGCCCCAGATTCTTGGTCTTGCCATGGGGCTTTCGGCGGAAGCCGTAATGCTTCACAAGAATCTTGCCGTTGCTGAAACCTTTCTGGAGGCATTGTAACGGCAAACGCTCATTCTTAATCATCTCAAAAGCTTCGCACGGAGGACCATCGAACTTCTTGCTGACCTTTGCATTGTCTGTTGGACGTATTAATAATAAAAATATTCTGATTATAACGGATTTGGGGGTGAAGTTTTTTTTGGGATTTTTTCTTGAAAATTCCTGACTCTAACTCTTTGTGTTGAAATTTTAAATAACGACTTTTCGGGTCTTTTTAAGATGAAAAATAGCATAATATTCGGCACTAATATAACAATCATATCGAAATACTGAGCATATTTCAGCCCTATGGTTAATTTCAACACAAAAAGTTAGGATCAGCAAACTGACTATGTAAAAGCAAGCTCCTCTGTCCGCTGCATGTTTTTGTTCAACGCTGATAAGCGTTCAAGCAGTTGTAAACTGCGTGTCAACGAGATTCAGCCTTGAATTCTTTTAATAATTTTTCTGCTTTCTCTTTCCCGTATTTTTTAACCATTTCATCCCACAGTGGTGAATTGCGTACTCTTTTTTGATATTCCTTCGTCATTTTTTCTAATTCCCCTGGAGTAGGAGGAGATCCTGGCGCAACAAAATGGATGCCATCATTCTCTGTCCACGATATGCGGCGACCCGTTGTTTGCTGCAACAGGCAGCATTTTTTATATTTTTTCCCGCTTCCACAAGGACAAAGATCATTCCTTTTGATTTTCTTCATTGATAATTATCCCAATTTGTTAAGGGCATAAATTTCCCCAATAAGCAGTTTCATCCGCTTCATTTGGCTTGTTGATTTTTTCCAAAAGGGCCGGAAACGTAAACCAAACCTCTTTCAACCGCTATTTGTCCACATATTGAAAAGCAGTTTCCAGGTCTCTCTTCCAGCCGGGCCAACTGGTGTCGGTTGCCTTGAATCGAGCCTCAAGGGTTCCTTTTGGTGATTTTTTGGTATAGGAGTGGTCAAATATATGCCAGCCGTTAATCCCGAAAACTTTGAAATTTTTGTCGGTCACTTTTTTCGGCTGAAAGGAAGGGCAAACCCGAAATAGGTTCTTGATTCGTTCTAAAAGGGTCCACCCAGAATTGTAGCCAGGTTCGACAATCCAAAGGTGTACGGCTTCTCGGTGAGTATCCTGATAGAGGATCAGCTGATGACGGTCATCAAAAAATCGATAGCCTGATTTTACAGGGCCTGCCAAGGTCAGTCTGGTGCAGGTTTCTTGAGACTTCGCCCATCTGGGGACAATCCCGGACTCGGCTTCTATAATCTCCCAGTTTTCCGGAAGGGCTTTTTCGACCCGGGCGGTAAGGCTGGTCAGATCGAATGCAAAGCAATGCTCAGTACAAGCAATACCAGCACAGAGCACTGCCAGAATGTAAATTAGTACTTTTCGCAATTTGGCGCATTCTTCGATCAAGTGTCTATCCATTTATTGCCTAAAGCCTCAGAATTGGGGTGTCCAAACCATCATATTCCTTTGCTCAAGATTTGGCACCTCCATCAGAGTTTAATCTATGATCGAGCAATCAGGACGTTGGCAAGGAAAGTATAAGCTCTTGATAACAGTTATGAATAATATTAAAATTTAGTCACGCAAAGCCCGATA
>CAKZLA010000159.1 GCA_937124525.1 uncultured Desulfobacterium sp. | reverse complement strand
ATCTTGGATCTTCTGTCGCATTTATTACTGCATATTTCAACGGATCAATGCGATTTGCACTATAGCTTTGGAGTTTACCCTCTACAAAATATCCTTTGATACCATAGCCAAATCTTTGATAGCTATAATAATCATAAATTCCTCTCAAAACGAAAAAAGAGCTAACTAGAAGAAGTGTTAATAGCATACTTCGTAAAATGGTCTGAATTTTTACCCCGGCAAGAAAAGAAGAAAGAAGAAAGGCCAACGGAAGCAGGAAAAAGGTTATTTTCGTTTCGTTTAGAGTAAGGGGGATAAATGCCGCTGAAAAAGTTATCAAAAAAAAAGTCAATGATATTTGTTTTTTTAAATAAAATGAAATCAAAAAAGACATAACTATCAATAGGAATATAGCCAACACTCCCGAAGCGGAGTGACCAAGCGTTCCACCCATAGGATCGCCTGATTTTGATGATGCGTATAGCACAAAACGTTGTAAAAGAACCACAGGAAACTGAATCATTGCCAAGACAAAAACAAAAAGCATCAGTCGTTTAAAATCTTGTTTTGATAAAGGAAAAATGAATGGAATAAAAAAAATAGGAATAAATTTCGTGTAAATACGTGCACCGGAAAGAATTGTCCAACCATTAACATCATTAAGCAAAAAGCCAATCAGTATGTGGGAGAGGTATAAAAAGATAAGCATTGTGTATTTAATTGGCATTCCAACATCTTTGGAAAATGCCGTTTTAAATGGAATAGCAAGAGCAACTAATATCGATATGAATTCAGGCATCCAAGTCAATGGACGGAAACCGATACCATAGACGAAAAAAAGCCAATCCAAAACGAATAAACCAGTAATGAGCAAGTATAAAAGAAAGAGAATCATATTTCAAATCGCTTTAAACTATCAAATAAACTTATATAGCCAGTTAGGAATAACCTGTTGCACCCGATTCAAAATAACACCGCCAACCTTGCATTCATCATTCAGCAACAGAGATTTTGATTTTTCTATAACAGGTTTTTGGTCGTTGGCAGATTGAATGATTAAAAAATTATAATCAGCAGCAGGCGCAACGTTTAATGCATCAGTTGAGCTGAGAACCGGGGCGCAATCAATAAAAACAAAGTCAAAAAATGACTTACAGTAGTCTATAAGTTTAATAAAATTTTCCTGTCCCAGCCCAATGCTATTTGCATTTCCCTTGCCACAACACAGTAAAAAAATATGAGAAGTGATTGGGATAATTGCCTCATGAATTTCACTTCTGCTATTAAAAATATCCAGGAGCCCCGGTGCCTTTGGAGATATATTAAAAACTTTATGAAGACTGGGGGATTTAGAATTGGCATCTATCACCAATATCTTCTTTTCCGTTGTTTGTGAATTCACATATTCAACCAAATTGGCAAAAATTGTGGTGACCCCTTCCCTACCTCGGCTTCCCAGAAAATTATAAACCTTGGCATCATTCTTTTTATTTAAAAACAGAATTTTCTTATAAAGATCACCTGTTTGTTTTTTATTCTTTAAATTAAGGAAATGCCATGATTCTGAACTGTTTCTATCCCCTTTAGTTCTTTCGTTAAATTCAAAAACAGGGACTTTTTTATCAGTACCTGACGACGTTTTGGATTCATTTTCATTGAAATCCGATTTAGTCACACCGTTATCTTGAACTGATTTTTGCACAGAATCTTGGTGTTTTTGTGCCCTGTTAGTAATTTCGCCTTTTATAGAAGGCCTTTTACGTTTATTTTGATCCGTTTGAATGTAGCGATCCCTAAACGAGGAAGGTTGTTTTTGATTCTTTTGAAGTCCCTTTTTTTGTTGTTTTCTCCGGTCATTTGTGAACCAATCAGTATAAGAGGATGGTTGTGAATAATTACGGGCTTTTCTGTCAGCGTAAACGTCCTCGCCCAATGCATCGCCTTGAAAAGAATCTTGCCAGTTTATTTGTTTCATAATTATTCTCTCTTATCCATCTGTTTAATCCATCTCTATAGATCTATGATTTGTAAATTCTCAAAAAACCAAGTCAATAAAGCTTGAGTAGCAGTTTACTTGCCCAGCATTATTAAGATTGGACATTTTGTTTGTCCACAACTTATTGAGAACTTAGGGAGTTCATGGGAAATAATCTACCCAATGCTAATGAACTCCATAGCCATTATCCGGAGTTCTCCATGCAAAAGTGGGTAGTTTTATTATCATGAACTCCCTTACTTGGTTTTTACTTTTATTATCCAATTTCGTTATAAGTGCAAACTACAGGAAGTGAAATAATCTGTTCAACATCGTCAGCGGTTTTTAGCTTATGGTCAAGTGTTTCCAAAACAAATGGTAAAATAAACGCAGCAAAAAAGCCTAAAAAAACGGAGACCTGAAATGCAAGCAGTTTGTTGGGAGAATCCGGCTTGGTAGGAAGAGTGGGTGGTTCCAAAATAACAACATTTGACAGATTGCTTTCATTGCGCTTTGTAAACATCCGAGAATCTTCTCTTTTTGCACCATACTTAAGGTAGTTGTCTCTGGCAATTTGAACTTCCATTTCCACGGCTCTCAATGATTCTCTTTTCTGCTGGAAATCACTGGACTGCAATTTAAGTTCTTCAATTTTTTTTGCAATTTGATCTCTTTTGAATTGAAGCGTCTTGTTTTCAACAACGTTTGATCTTCCAGCGTTTAAACTTTCGTTTCTTATTTCCTCACGTATCATTGCAATCTGATCATTGATCTGTTGATATTCCCGACTTTCTTTGGTAAACGTTTTGCCTACTTCGGTGCGTTTAATTAATAGCGGAACCAAGCCCTTTGCCAGCTCAACGATTACAGGCATGGACCGAATCTCCTTTGATAGCGTCAGTTTATCACCCTCAATTTGAAACCCATTGGCCATCATGTCTATCTTGGCCTGATTCTCTGCAATTGTTATTTCCAGATTATTCAATTCTTTTTGAAATGAAGAAATCAGCTCAAGATTAGCCGTTGTCTGGCTCTCCATATTGATGATATTCCAGCGATTGGTGAATGTCTTTAATTTTTTTTCAGCAGCAGCCAGTTTCTCTGCATAATAGTCTTTCTGCTCATCATAAAACAATCCCGTGTCACCAAGTGAAAAAGTCTTCTTTTGATATTTCAGATATATCTCAAGAAGTTTGTTAAGCACCTCACTAACCTGATCTTTATATGGAGAGGTAAGTGAAACCATAATAATGTTGGAGGACAGGATAGGTTCAACATCAAGCCCCCCTAACAAGGCTTTGAGTTTTTTCTCAGAATCTGTAAGTGATAAATTTGTAGATTTCAGCCATCCAAAGAAATTAGAATTTCCCTGTTGTTGTACTTTGGCACGAGCAGTATCTGAAGAGATCAGCTTATTATAATATTCAGCAGCTTCCATAAGAACTACATCACTTTTTAACAACTCTATTTCCGTATTGATATCCTCACCAGACACCGGGCGTGCAAGATATTGCCGGGAATCCTGGCCGGGAGAAATAACCAATTCATCACTGGGTTTGGGAAGAACCAGTATTTTGGCAGTGCTTTTATACTTAGGGGTCGAGGTAAAGGAGTAAAGACAAATACAGAACACAATAAGACAGAATATAAATATAGCCGGTTTTTTCCAAAAAAACCAGATACGTACGAAATCTCTTGATGATTTTAATGAAGTAATCGCCATATGTTTACACCTTTTTACTTAATTGTTATAATCTGCCTGATTAAATCTAATCGTTTTCAATCCCTAACCAAAATTCCAGAGGCTACTCTATTATCGAATTTGTTTTAATTAAAGACTGGTTAAATAAAGAGCCGCCCATATCATAGGATCCAATAAGTCTGGAAGGAATCATATTTTGAATATATTGTTGAACAAACAAATTCCTTCGTGCAATGGCCGATTTGGGAACAAATACGATATCATATTGCCCCAGTACCAAATCTTGGCTTAAATCGCCATCATATAAAACTTTTTCAAGATTCACCAATCTGCCCCACGGCCTTCTTTTTTTATCTCTGCTAATGATAAGAACAGTGCTTTTTTCAGCCCTGTCTGTGGTTCCTCCAGCTCTTGCAACCAATTGACTTACGGTACTTGTGCCGTCAATAAGGTAGCTATTGGGGTTGGTAACTTCCCCCATTATGTACACCAAATTTGCTTTCATGACTTTCAAAATCAAAGTAATGGTCAAGTTATCCACTTGGGCCTGATACTGCTTGGTTAAAATTTCTTTGACCTCAGGTAATGGTTTACCTCCGGCCAAAACATCATTTATCACTGGAAAGGATACATAGCCATCGGGTCGAATAGCTGAAAGTTTACTTTGACCTCTTGCTGAAGTAGTAATAGCCTTTTTAAGGCGATCAATGGTCCGATTGTATTCAATCATGGTAACCGTGACAACCGGATCAATAAATTCTTTGCTGTACAGCTCAATAATTTTATCTTGAAGCTCCAAAGGCGTAAGCCCTAAAGCATATATGGCACCTTTTTTAGGCATCGTAATATTTCCATCCGGTCTTACTGTCAATTCTCTGTTCATATCCGGATGATAAGCAAACTCAACCCTTAATATATCCGCAACTGACAAAACATATTTTTTGGTATCCGGCTTGGGAGTATAATGATAAACAATTTCCAAAACATCCCCAGGTCCCAACAGATATTCATGTTCCACCCTGGGCATGGGTCGATCATAAAGAGTCTCTTTGTCAATGCCCACTTCCGGTTTGCCAGCGCAGGAACCACACACAACATTTATCAATATCAATGACATAAGTATTTTAAAATTGTGACTCATCTCAAACCTCTGGATTTTAAATGTATTTACGACTCAACAGACACTTAGGTTCACTGAAAAATAACTTTATATTTTGGTAGCCGACTCATCCTAATCCTGCTGTCGTTGCGAAAACTCGGCGTATTCCCGATATACCTGTATTTTCACGCCTTGCAGGACAGACGACTCAACTCTCAAAATTGATAATTTATTTTTGAGCGAACACTTAATATTAACACTGACAATTAATCCTGTCGTTTTTTAAATTTAAACTCCAGGCGACGGTTCAACGCTCTTCCCGCCGGATTATCATTTGTGGCCACCGGAATGGAGTAAGAGTGCCAGCTTGTTGTCAGCCTCGCAGGATTAATACCCTTTTTCACCACATAGTTAAGCCCAGCCTGAGCCCGACGTTTGGAAAGTTCTATGTTATATTTCATGGAACCAAAATTATCAGTATGCCCACTGATATGAAGATCCAGAAAAGTGTGTTTATTCAGTAGATCCACCACCTGATTAAGCACATTTATTCCTTCGGGCTTAAGGTTATATTTGTCAAAATCAAAAAGCACATCCGCCAGCATCACCAGATCCCAACAGCCGTGTTCGTCGACCTTCAGGCCCGGCTTTGTCCCTGGACAGTCATCCTTATCATCACTCACCCCATCACCATCAGTGTCCACTTTTTTAGGATCAGTTTGAAAAATCACCTCGTCAATATTCACTAATCCATCGCCATCAGGATCGCCGAGTTTACCGTTAGGGCTTGCATCTGATCTAGGGTCAAGGTCGTATTTATCTTCAAAACCATCAGGCAGCAAATCACCATCAGTATCAAAATTCCTAGGATGAGTATCTAACTGCTGTTCCTGTAAATTAGTGAG
>CAKZLA010000158.1 GCA_937124525.1 uncultured Desulfobacterium sp. | reverse complement strand
TCGGACCGTACCATAACCTTGAGGCCGGCCCTGAAGTAGGGATGGGAAAAGTCAATGGCTTTTTCCCTTGAGGATTTAATAAAGATAGCTGCAAGAACCACATCAAGGTTGCCGGTGGTCAATCCCGGGATAAGCCCGTTAAAATCCATGGGAACCAGTTCATAATTTACATCCATACGTTTTGCTATGGCAGCCCACAAATCAACGTCAAAACCAGTGTATTTACCGTCCTTTCCTTTAAACTCAAAGGGCACAAAGGCCGTATCCACACCCACACGTAAATCGGCGGCATAGGCAAAAGTACTGATGATCACCAGTGCCACTGTTGTCAGCATTGTCCATAACCATTTGTTCTTAAATGTTTTTTTCAAATTTCCTCCTTACAATTTTATGGTAATTGCCAAAACATAGCAATAAGCTATCGTTTACATTTATATGTGTCAATCATTTTTTCATTTTATATGTTTTGTGCAAGGATATTTGCAAACCCCGTCAATCTTTTTAGCTGCAATCTCCAAGACCTCTCACTAACGATGTTCGGCTCAACCCCTCCTTTCCAGTTAATACCCCCACACATGGTCACTTGTGATCATGTGTCTTTACACACTAATAACCCCATGAGATTTATCCTTTTGGGGAATTTACAATGGATGCTCAATTCATGTAATTTACATGAAAAGATAAAAGTAGAAGATCCGGCCACCCTCAGTGGTGTTAAAAAAGGGGGATAATTCCCACCCTATATTTTTCGCAACAACGTTACGATGCATACATAACAAGCTTGGCCCTATATTAGCAATTGATCGGGGTGGCCGAACCAAGCCTTTGAAAATACGGTGGCAACTCGTCTCTGCATATATAAAACAGGACGTTTTACATACAGACAAGCCCGATTTTGCAGTTAACCATTCATTATTGTACACAGGAGAATTTTTGGTATGAAAAAAATCAGTCTCATTATCTGCACACTGTTCTGCATGACCCTTTTGACCTCGGCTACCGCCTTTTCCGCCGACCGCATCTTTTTCGGTATCGCCACCGGCGGTACCGGCGGCACCTACTACCCCCTGGGCGGTATGCTGGCCCAGATGATCTCCAATAAGGTGGTCATTGACGGTAAAAAACTTTCTGCCACCGCAGAAACCGGTAATGCTTCCGTTGCCAACGCCACATTGTTAAGCCGTGGCGGCATTGAGTCTGCCTTTGTTGCCGCCGATATTTTAGATGCTGCTTACAAGGGTATCAAACAATTTGAAGGCAAAGATCTCAAAAACATCCGTGCCTTGGGCGCTCTTTATCCCGAAGCCGTTCAGATTGTTGTACGCAGTAACTCCGGTATCAACAGCTTTGCTGACATCAAGGGACATTCCGTCTCTTCCGGTTCCCCCGGTTCCGGTCAGTGGCAGCTGCTGGGCGATCTCATGGTAGCCCATGGAATGGATCGTAAATCCCTTGCCGAAGATTACTCTTCTTTTTCCCAGTCCGTTGAAAAAATCAAAGACGGTAACCTGGATGCATCCTTGATCACCGCTGGTACCCCCACGGCCTCCATCATGGAGCTTGCCAACTACCATGACATTAAAATTGTGCCCCTCACCGGAGCCCCCATCAAAGAACTGCAGAAGGTTCAACCCTACTATGCCGACACCATTCTTCCGGCCAACACCTACAAAGGTCAGACCCAAGATGTAAAAACCATTGCCGTTCGTGCCATCTGGGCCACCCATGCCGGTCTTGACGATGCCACCGCTTATAACGTGGTCAAAGCATTATATGAAAATACAGACACCCTTGCCAAGGTTCATGTTAAGGGTAAAGAGATCTCTTTGGAAACCGCTCTGGAGTCCGTATCTGTTCCCCTTCATCCCGGTGCTGAGAAATACTATCGTGAAAAAGGGCTGATCAAATAAAATGAAGTCCATGTTTACAGGCGCATTTGTGATAACAGCCGTGCTGTTGATATCGCTGATATTCATGTCAAGCGCCTGTATTCCGTTATATACGGAAACAAACAACACGCATTTGCCAGAGTATTGTCTCACCATCAGACAATACCCCGGCATGGATACCCTGGCATCTTTCCCCCTGGAAAAAGAAAATCAATTCACCCTGTCTTTTGTTCACTCTGTCACGGTTACGCCTGTGCGGGATAATTATATAGTGACCCCGGAAGGCATCTGCCAGACATCTGAAATATTTGAATCCCATTGCGCAGGATTACCCTACAGTGACCAGGAAACCGATGCCACAAAATGGGAACAGAAGGATGGCAAATTCATCCTGCACATGGAACGAAAAATCCCTAAACTGGTGGTGCGGACGGATAAAAACTACAAGAATAGACTGCATCTGGCAAATCAAATAATTGATCTCAATCAATGGGAAGATCAGGCCCTGCTGCTGAACATTACCCCGGCTGACACTCACCAGTAATATGTATGGATCAGACTTGGCTTATGTGCCAATAACACCCATAAGCCAAGCTTGGCCCCATGCTGCCGACCCCATGCTTAAAAAGTTAAACGAACACAATTTAAGAGGAAAACAATATGGCTGTGGATATTGATAATCATCTAAAAACAGAAGGACCGCCGCTGGTGGAAGAAGAGCGGCAGATGGATGCCTCGGAGGTGGAGGCCATTGTAAAAAAATATGATGCAGAGTCCAATTTCCGGAACCTTAGCGGTATCACCGCCAAAATCACCGGGGTTCTGTGTATTTTGTTGAGTCTTTTCCATGTCTACACGGCGGGATTCGGCCTGCTCAATGAGGTAATTCACCGCACGGTGCATCTGACCTTTGTATTGGGACTGGTGTTTCTGGTCTTTCCCCGGAGAAAACCAGGCAAATTCGTACATGACTGGGGATTTGGCATTTGTTTTGCCACATTTTATTTATTCCTTGCCTGGCAGCTCATCAACCGATTCGCAGGGGATCTCTCCCACCTGGCCCAGGGGGGGATAACGCTGATGATAGCTTTCATCGCCCTGACTGCGCTTCCCATTCGGCAGTTCAAGGGGGAAGGAAATGACCTCTCCTTTGCTGACTGGCCCCTGGCCATTGCCGCTGCAGGTATCTCCCTTTATCTCATTGTTTTTTTCAAACAAATTTTTATCGTCAACATTGGCTTCCCCCAGATCGAAGAGTATGTCATGGGTCTTCTGGCCATCATCATGGTCACTGAGGCCTGTCGCCGGGTCATGGGCAATACCCTTCCCGTCATTGGAGCCATTGCCATGGTGTACGGCCTTTTGGGTCCCTGGCTCCCCGGGGTGCTTGGTCACCGGGGTTACGATATTGTGCGCATTGTGGAGCATCTCTATCTTGGCACAGAGGGTATCTATGGTGTGGCCGTGGGCGTTGTGGCCACCTATGTGTTTCATTTTGTACTCTTTGGTGTTATGGCCCAGGCATCGGGTCTTGGGCAGTTGTTCATTGATCTTGCCATGATTCTTGCCGGTAAATATGCGGGCGGCCCTGCCAAGGTTTCCGTTGTCTCTTCCGGTTTTTTTGGCATGATTTCCGGTTCTCCCATTGCCAACACTGCCACCACGGGCTCCTTTACCATCCCCATGATGAAAAAGAACGGTTTTTCACCGGAATTTGCATCGGCTGTGGAAGCCTCCTCTTCCTGTGGTGGGCAAGTCACCCCCCCCATCATGGGAGCCTCGGCCTTTGTCATGACGGAAATGCTTGGCATTCCCTACAATGAGATCATCCTCATTGCCATTATTCCGGCCCTGTTTCATTACCTTGCCTGTTTGAGCATGGTGCATATGGAAGCCAAACGGCTGGGGTTAAAAGGCATGGCCAAAGAACAAATCCCCCAGTTTCTCCATGTACTCAAACGCTCCTGGCATTTGATGATCCCCCTGACCGTCATGGTCACCCTTTTATTGATGCAGTTCACCCCCTATCTTGCCGCCTTCTGGGGCATCATCCTCACCATTGTATGCTCCTGGATTCCACCTTTGACAAAAAAAATAGGCTTTGGAGACCTGGATGACTCCAATACATTGACCCCCAAACGCATT
>CAKZLA010000157.1 GCA_937124525.1 uncultured Desulfobacterium sp. | reverse complement strand
CGCTACCGGTTTAATTGGTGAGTTTTCTGTAGAATATAAAATAAGTCAAGATGGTCGATTTCGATTAAGAGGTTTTAATAGATCAAATAATAATAGTTTGCTTCAGATAAACAGTCCTTATACTCAAGGAGCAGGATTATTCTATCGAGAGGAGTTTAGCTCGTTTGCTGAACTTATAGAAAAGTATAAGCGTAGCATATTTACAAGAAGAAAAGAGTAACCGTTAAAAACAATGGCCTATTATTAATTTCTGTTAATGAGCTCAAGCGTAATAAAAAAATTGAAACTCAAAAGCAGATTTTTGAACCTTTTTTTACAACCAAAGGAGATAATGGAACAGGCCTGGGTCTGGCAACGGTTTATGGCATTGTCAAACAGCATGGCGGTCATCTTTGGGTTTACAGCGAATTAAATCAAGGCACAACCTTTAAAGTATATCTGCCTGTTTGCGAAAACGGCCCGAAAAAAAAGAGAACTGATGCACCCAGGCTGGCAGCAGCCCTGTCCGGCAACGAGAAAATCCTTGTGGTTGAAGATAATGAACAAATAAGAAGCCTTGTATTTTCTATCCTGAAACAATTTGGTTGCACACCTGTTGTAGCAGAAAACGGAGGAGAAGCCCTGTCCATTTTAAAGCAACATACGGGACCGCTGCATCTGCTTTTGACCGATGTCGTAATGCCTGGAATGAACGGCAAACAATTATTTATCCAGGCATCCAAGAAGTATCCGGATCTGAAAGTAATTTATATGTCCGGTTACACAGAGGATGTCATTGCTCATAGAGGCGTTCTGGAAGAGGATACAGCCTTTATCCAGAAACCATTTACAGTTTCAGAACTGATTGACAAAATACTGGAAGTACTGCAATAAATCAGTTTTAAAAGCCGCAGATGACAGCAATACACAAATTTATTTTGTTCGCATAGGATAATTCATACCGGATATTTTCATGAAACTCAAGACTTTCGTCGTCCATAATTACAGCGATTTCTTTTTTCTGGTTGTTCGTCGTATATCCTTTTTGGCATCCTTTATTCATTGCTTGACACTTTCTCAAAGCATTCCCTTTTATAAAATTATTTTTCTCTCTTAATTGTCTCAAAAACACATAGAGGCAACATTGTCTCAACTATATCTTTGTGATACATATTCGTACCTTTTCCTTATCATAAATTTCAATCAAAGTTTGATATAACTGCCACGGGCAGACCTTATAGGGGATCTGGTCTGCCCACAACGAATCATGAAAGAATATTAGGTGTGCCTACTCTTTCATATAAAATTTAGCGGGTCATCTTTTTTTGCCATAGGAACCTGGCAATATTTTTCTATACATTATTTATTTATTTTTAAAATTGGCATATTAAATGCATAATATATAACTATTATTGATTAACACTACAGCGACATTTTGCGTATTTCACTAAAAATCGAGTGTCGAAAGGTGGGGAAACACGCTTTAAAATCCCCTCCAACCAGGGTGGATCATGAAAGTGTCGCTGTAGTGTTAAGGAACCGGCCTTAAATAACTTGCCCATTTCAGAACACGCTACCGTTGATGTAGTGTATCCCCAATTTTCAAATGGGTATGTTATTTCGGACTCATTCCTAAACAATAATTATGTTAACGATATTTTTTATTATGAGGGCTGAAAAATTAATTATTTACTGCTTTCTTAAAGCAGTATAAGAGACAAGCACACATGAAACTTCGCAGAATACTATTAATATTGGGTTTGTTAGCGCTTTTATCCGCTGCTTCAAGCGGATATATGTATCATTTAGCCATAATTGAAGCTGAATATAAAAAAACCGAATTTCAGGCCGTGTCTTATACTGAAATCATCTACAATATCATCAACTCCTTTTTAAGTGATAAGCTAAAAACAGTAAAAGCCCTGTCCGGGCTTCCAGAGTTAAAGCAGGTTCTTGCGAAACCCAATACCATTTCTTTGGATAGCACAAACTTAATTTTAGACAATTTCAGAGATTCTCTAATAGATTCTCTAATAGAGGATTGTGTGGTTTACGTTATGGACCGGGAGGGCAAGACAATCAGTTCAAGCAATCGCGAAAGTCCTGAAAGTTTTGTCGGCAAGAATTATTCATTCCGTCCTTATTTCCAACAAGCACTGAATGGCAGTCCTTCCGTATATATGGCATTAGGGGTAACATCTAAAAAACGAGGTGTTTACTATAGCAGCCCGGTTTATGATCAGGATCAAATCACTCCGATCGGCGTTGTTGCGATAAAATTTTCTATTGAGACCATAGAAGAAAAAATCATTCACTCCGCATCCTACAAAGAGGGAATGATCACTCTGATAACAGATCCCCATGGCATCATATTTATCTCAAACCGCAAAGAACTGCTTTTCATGCGACTGTGGAATGTCCCTGATAAAAAGAACATCGACATTGAAACGTCACAACAATTTGGTCAAGAAATTTTTAAATGGGCTGGGTTCACCCCAAAAGGCAAGGACAGAGTTATTGATAAATCAGGAAATGAATACTTGCTTTATCAAAATAAAACTGAATTTCTTCCGGGTTGGACTATTTTTCATTTTTACGACCTTAAAATAGTGTCAAAAATAATTTCCGCCCCGCCAATAAGGACAATTGAGCATGCAACAGTTATATTATGTGTTCTTATTGGTTTTACAGTTCTATCTTTGTATTTTATGGCAAAATCAGACATTGAAGGACGCATGAAAGCTGAAAATTCATTAATGAAAAGTGAAGAAAAATTTCGTTTGATGTTTGATCAAGTTCAAATGGGTCTTGCCTTAATCGAGATAAAAACCCAACGGTTTGTTCAGATAAATGAAAAATATTGCAATATTATAGGCTATACAAAAAAAGAACTGGATAAAATCAGCTTAATGGAAATAATCCATCCGGATGACCGGCAGCTTAAATTAACACATCTAAAAAAACTGATTGAAGGAGAAATTCAAAAATTTTCCATTGAAAAACGATTTGTCCGCAAAGACGGTTCGATTGTATGGGTCAACTTCACTGTGTCTCTTTTGCATGATACTTACGGGAAAGCGAGCCATTATATCGCAGTAATAAAGGATATCACACGTCGCAAGCAAACAGATGAAGCGCTTTTAAACTCTGTTTCTCTTTTGGACGCCACATTAGAAGCCACTGTTGATGGAATTCTGGTCGTTGATAATGAAGGAAGTGTTTCCACTTTTAATAAAAAATTTATTGAATTATGGCATCTGCCCGACAGCATCCTGGAACCAAAAAATGACAAACAAATCATCGCCTTTGTAATGGAACAACTGGATAATCCGGAAAAATTTTTTGAAGAGATAAATGAAATTTACACCCAGCTGGAACTGGAGATATATGATGAATTGAGATTCAAGGACGGCCGCGTATTTGAACGGGTTTCAAAACCCCAGAAAATTAAAAATTCAGTGGTTGGCCGGGTTTGGAGTTTCCGTGATATGACACAACGCTACCGGAATGAGGCAGACTTACGCAAACTGTCCAGTGCAATAGAGCAAAGCCCTGTCACTGTTGTCATAACAAATAAGGAAGGGGTTATCGAGTATGTCAATCCGACTTTTTCCAGGGTGACGGGATATTCTTACAAGGAGGCAATCGGCCAGAATCCCAGGATTCTGCAATCTGGACGTCATTCACCGGATTTTTACAAGACACTCTGGAAAACCATCCTGGCCGGAAACGTATGGACCGGAGAGATAATAAATAAACGGAAAAACGACGAAATTTTTTGGGAGCGGGTTGCCATTGCACCGCTTCTCAGCGATTCCGGAACCATTACGGCTTTTGTTGCAGTTAAAGAAGATATCAGCGAACAAAAACAGGCGGAAAAAGATCTAAAAGAAAATTATGAAATATTGGAACGGTTCAAAAAAGCCGCTGTTGAACGGGAACTGAAAATGATAGATCTGAAAAAAAAAGTCAATGAACTATTGAACCTGTCCGGCCAAAAGGAGGAGTATAAAATTGTCCGGTAAACCGTTTATATTTAACCCAACTTTTCTGCTGATCGTTTTTGCATGGTCAGTGGTCATTGCCGGCTCATTTGGATGGAACTATTACCATACAAAAGTCGATGTTGAACGATTTGCCGCAATACAAGGTCATTTTGCTCTGCCAACACCACCTTATATAATCAACGGACATCGCCACATAAAGATGCTTGCCCTTGTCCACTGCCTGGTCTGGATGCTCGGATTCGGGAGCATTGCCTTTGGATCACACCGTACAACAACATATAAAAGAAAATTGACAGAAGATAAAAAACGTCTTGAAATCATGTTTGAATCCATGCTCAACGGCCTGGTGCTGATTAACGCACAGACCCATGTCATCAAGGATGTCAATCCCGCGGCATGCAGGCTCATCGGGGCTTCAAAAGAAGAAATTTTAGGGCAGATTTGCCACCAGTTTCTCTGTCCGAATCAGCTTGGGTCCTGTCCCATTACAGACTTGTCCCAAAAAATTGACAATGCAGATCGACCGCTTTTAAAGAAGGATGGAACCAAGGCCAATGTCTTGAAGACGGTTGTGCCTGTTACGATTGACGGACAGCCGCATCTGCTGGAAAGTTTTATGGATATCAGTGAGCAAAAACAGATGGCAACCGAAATGAAAGTTCTTCTTTCCACACTGAAAAAACAAAATTCTCAATTGCAGGTAAACTCCCGAAAGTTACAATACAGCGAAAAAAAATATAAAGATATATTTAATTTTTTCCAGGATCTGTATTTTAAATGTGATATCAATGGAATTTTTGAAATTTTAAGCCCTTCCTTAAAATCATTGTTCGGGTATGAGCAAAGTGAACTCATAGGAAAATCCGTAGAGTCAGTTTTTGTTAACACCGCAGACCAAAAAAAATTGAAAGCGGCTCTGCTGGCAGACGGAAAAATCACCAATTATGAGTTTACTGTAAAAAAGAAAGATAAGAACAGCGCAGCGGTCAGCCTGAGCGCCAGACTCATCAAAAATGATACTGACACCCCCATTGCCATCGAAGGGATCATGCGGGATATCACTGACCGGGAAAAAAATCAGATCACTCTTAAAAAAAGGGTTGAAGAACTTGACCAGGCACAATATGCCATGCTCAACATGATAGAGGATTTAGGAGAGGCCAAAAAGGAAGCGGAAAAGGCCACAAAGGCCAAAAGCGCTTTTCTGGCCAATATGTCCCATGAAATTCGAACACCCATGAATGCAGTTCTTGGTTTTTTAGAGCTGACGCTGGAAGACCAGGCCCTGCCGGAACATCTTAAAAAACACCTTGCCATCGCACGAACGTCAGCCAACTCTCTTCTTATGCTTATAAACGACATTCTTGATGTTAGTAAACTGGAAAGCGGTAAACTTAAGATGGAACACCATGTGTTCAGCCTGGTGCAACTGATCCGGGAGATTCACGGAACAATGGATATAAAGGCGAGGGAAAAAGGAATTGAGCTTACATTTGATATCCAGCCGTCATTGTCGGAGTTTTGTGTCGGCGACTCTTTGCGGCTCAGACAAATCATCATTAATCTTTTGGGCAATGCCATTAAATTCACCCCAAAAGGTCATGTGGTTCTGAAAATTATAACTGCAACAAAGAAAGATCAGGTGCATTTCATGGTTCAGGATACAGGGATCGGAATACTGTCTGACCGGGTTGACCAGATTTTCCAGGCATTTTCCCAGGCCGACGTCTCCACCACCCGCAAATTCGGTGGTACCGGCCTTGGAACAACCATTTCCCGTGAACTGGTCGAGATGATGGGGGGTGAAATCTGGGTAGAGAGTGAGGAAGGCAAGGGAAGCACATTTCATTTTACCATTGATCTACCAGCCAGTGCAGAGACTCCGGGAAAAAATAATCTGATCACCGTCCCAGGCAAACAGGCACTGCCGGTTCGCCGGCGTGCCCTCAAAATATTGCTGACTGATGATGTTAAGGTGAATATTGAACTGGCCAGGATACGGCTGGAACGGCAGGGACACGACATTATAGTGGCCCGGAACGGCCGTGAAGCAGTTGAAGCAGTTTCCCAAGGGGGAATCGATATTGTTCTGATGGACATCCACATGCCTGAAATGGGCGGAATCGAGGCCACAAATCATATCCGCGCCATGGAAGCTGGCAAAGGACAGCATTTGCCGATCATTGCCATGACAGCCAGCGTAATGAAGGAAGACAAAATGATGTTCCGCAAAGCAGGAATGGATGCTGTTGTGGATAAACCCATTGATTTCAGAAAACTTTTTAAGACAATGGATGATCTTCTCCCGGAAGGCGAGGATGAGGCGACAACTAAAAACAAAAAGAATGAGGCAGTTCTGTCCGGGGCAGAACTGCCTCAGCTCGAAGGAATCAATACATCAAAAGGGCTGCAAACCTGGCAGAATCCAAAATCCTATACCTTGGCGCTGTTACAGTTTGCACACGATTATCACAGTGCTGCTGTAAATTTAACCCGTTTTATGAATAAAAACGGTATAGACACGGACAGAGCCTGTCATCTTGCCCATGCACTCAAAGGCGTGGCAGGGAACCTATCCATTTTTCAAGTGGCTGATGCTGCGGCCTGTATTGAAGCTGCAATCAGGAAAAACCGCATTGATGATGCAAGGGACAAAATTCCCATACTTGATGCAGCACTGAAGCAAGCTTTAAATTCAATCAGTCAATTGGCAGGCGTTGGGGATATCAAAGAAATGCCTGAAAAAGAGATGAACCTGCCATATCTGGAAACGCTTTTTACCAGAATGCTGGCGGCTTTTGATCAGTTCAGCCCTTATTCTGTAGAGCCTTTCCTCTCTGAACTGGAGGAATATCTTACCCAGGACCAGTTGAATCCGGTTAAAGAATGTATAGAACGATTTGACTTTGATAAAGCAAAAAAAGAAGCCGTGAAACTGGCTGGAGCCCTTGGAATGAACCATGAAAAATATCGACAAAAAGTATAAACAAAAAGTGCTTATTGTGGACGATGAACCCAATAATTTGAAATTGCTGGGACAAATCCTGCAAAATGAGTATGAGCTGTCTTTTGCCATAAATGGCCCAAAGGCCCTGGAAGCTGCGCTTAAACTCATACCGGATATCATACTTCTTGATATCATGATGCCGGGAATGGATGGTTACGAGATATGCAAACAACTGAAAACCAATCCCAAAACCTTAAAAATTCCTGTAATTTTTGTCTCTGCCATGGGAGAAGTTGAAGACGAGCATCAGGGTTTTAACGTCGGAGGAGTGGACTATATTGCCAAACCTGTGTCCGCACCCATTGTTTTAGCAAGGGTCCGCACCCACCTTGCCATGTATGACCAAAACCGGCTACTTGAGGAAACGGTCCGGCAACGAACGGAACAGCTTCGCCTGGCCGTCCAGAAACGGGAACTATATGC
>CAKZLA010000156.1 GCA_937124525.1 uncultured Desulfobacterium sp. | reverse complement strand
GAACAAAAGTATTCTCAAATGCGCTCTTCCAACTATTGTTAGCTACATAACTATTCCCTTGCTTGGCTTAGTCACCTTAGCATTAATGGGGCATCTCGATTCCGAAATTTATATTGGTGCCATTGCTTTGGGTGGAGTAATCTTCAATTTTATTTACTGGGGATTTAGTTTTTTACGCATGAGTACAAGTGGATTTACAGCCCAGGCATTTGGAGAAAAAAATCAAACCGAAAGTATCACAATTTTGATTCGTGCATTGCTGGTTGTCGGTAGAATCAGTTTTTTTATTTTAATACTGCCCGGGAAGGCTCAGAAAAAGCAAGCACCTCAGCCCTTTTCATGCACTTCATGAAAAGGGTGCCACACCATATACCAGCCAGTCCCGGATCTATTCCCAATAAACATTTAAAACTAAAACATAAATCAGGAATGTCAATATGAATATGGAACTTGATTTTATTAAAGATATGTTTGACAGCATTGCGCCAAAATATGATTTCCTGAACCGTTTTCTGAGTTTTCGGCAGGATGTGGTGTGGAGACGACAGATGGTGAAGGCCGCTGCCATTCCTGATGGGGGGGAGGTGCTCGATGTTGCCTGTGGCACCTGTGATGTAGCGTTGGAAATCAAAAAACAAAAAGGGAGCCGGGCAACGGTATCCGGCACGGACTTTTCCCCGGGCATGCTGTTTCTGGGCAAAGAAAAAATTCTTTCCCATTGCTGCGGCACCATGGACATCGGCCTTGCCGCTGGCAATGCCCTGGCCCTGCCCTTTAAGGACAATTGCTTTGATGCCTTGTTTGTTGCCTTTGGCATTCGAAACATCATGGATCGAGAAGGTGCACTCGTGGACTTTTACCGAACCCTGAAAAAAAACGGGAAAGTGGTGATCCTTGAACTTTCCGCCCCGCGGCAGGGAGGATTTCAGAGACTATATATGACCTATTTTCAAAAAATATTGCCATTGATCGGCGGCATTTTTTCAAAAAATAAAAATGCCTACCATTATCTACCAGCTTCAGTATTGAAATTTCCCGGGGCACCATCCTTTGCCAGCACCATGGAAAAAGCAGGATTTAATGACATTCAATGGAAAAAAATGACCCTGGGTATTGTCACCCTGTTTGTGGGAACCAAGTAAGCTTCCCCACCCCTGAGCGCTCTATACTCGATGATCCAATTTTTTTATATACAAAAGCAGGCTACCCAATTAAGGCGGGATATTTGGCATCCTTCACAATTAGTCCAAAGTACTTTACACTTTTTTTGAAAAAAGTTTTTAAAAATGGGCAATGCTCTGAAAAACTGTAAAGTACTTTTGAAAGATGCCAAAAAATTGCGTTAAATCACAGAAGGGACCGCTGCTTTTTTCTTCGGGTACTCACCCCCAGAATAATTCCCACAACAAGGACACCGGCCCCACTTAAGAACCACTTGATATCCTCTTTGCTCAAACGACTCTCAAGGATGAGGATACGATCTTTTTGCTGGGTAAACGCCTGGGTCATCTCTTCGTGGGCCGCCTCAAGGGCAAGGAAGTCTGCAGATTTTTTCTTCAAGCGATTGTAGGCATCCTCAATCACTGCAAGTTTTTTCCGGGTGGCTTCAACGTCTCGATTTTCCGCTCTGATTTTTTCTAACAAAACGGTCAAATCTCTATTTTTTTTCTCCAGCGCATCCACCTGGCGTTTCATAGGCACATCCCGGGTGATGAAGCGGGTCAAGACCCATCCTTCTTTGCCTTCAGCATTGAGTACCCGGGTCCAGTCCCTGCCGCTTTCAACCATTTTCAGACTATCCCCGGTGGCCAGCATGGCAAGAACCTTATGTTTGGTGCCTGGCCCTCTGCGCATGGTGATTTTCATCACCCCTCCCACATAAACGGTTTCTGCAAAGGAGATCCCCACAGAAAAAATCACACAGAACAGCAGGGCGATGAAACCACTTTTTACAAACTTCATCATCCATATCTCCATATTTAAGCGGTGGTCACAGCGCCTTCTCCCATACGAAAGGCTTTCAGATTCATCTCCACAAAGGCTTTTTTGGCACGCATGGTAATGGCTTTTTCCACACTTGCCCGGGACAATCCCAGGGCTCCAGAGGCAATCAATGCCCCCAGCAGTACAATATTCATGGTCATGGGACTGCCCGCCTGTCGTGCCAGCGCCAGGGCATCAATGGCAATCAAATCTGCAACCCGTTCCCGCACCAGGGACATCATTTCATCCACATCGGGGTAAACCCCCTGGCCAATGGCCACGGTAAAAGGGCGCAAGGGCGCAGTATTTGTGACCACCCGGGTCTGGGAATTACACCGACCCATGGCCCGCACCACCTCAGAGGGCTCAAAGCCCAGAAGAATATCCGCCTCCCCATCTGAAATAATGGTGCTTCCAGCATCCCCAAACACGATGGCAGACTCAACAACGCCCCCCCGCTGGGCCATGCCGTGTATTTCACTCATGCGCACCGGCACACCATCAAGGAGTGCGGCCTCCCCCAGCACCTTTGAGGCCAAAAGATTTCCCTGGCCACCAACGGCAACAACAATTAATCTTGTGGTTTCCATATTGTGTTAATCCTATTTTTTCTTCAACGGCATAATGGCATTCTCTGGACAAATCTGGGCGCACACAGCACACCCCACACAAGTATCCGCATCAATGTGCACCCGCCCGTCATCCAGGTAAAAGGAGGGGCAGGCAATCTCGTTGATACAATCCCGGTGATCCAGACATTTATCTGTCACGGTAAAGGCTCTGGGCTTTAAGAGCTTCAGACCCTTGGCGTGCAGGGCACAGGGCTCCTGGGAAATAATCACGGACACCCCTTCAAAGGCCAGGGCTTCCTCAATGGCAGCAATGCTTTTTTTCACCTTAAAAGGTTTTATCAGGGTCACATGGCCAACGCCCAGGGATCTCACCACTTTTTCAATGGGAATGGAGGTGTATCCCGGCAAATTCATCTGATCCATATCCACCCCGGGATTGGGTTGATGTCCGGGCATGGCAGTAATGCCGTTATCCAGGATCACAAGGGAAAAATTATGATTATTAAACACCGCATTCACAAGGCCTGTGATGCCGGAATGAAAAAAAGTGGAATCCCCGATAAAGGCCACCACCTTTTTGTTTGTGGCCCGGGAAAACCCACAGGCACTGCTCACCGAGGCCCCCATGCACAGAACAAAATCCCCCATGGAAAGGGGGGGCAAAAAACCCAATGTATAGCACCCGATGTCAGAAGGAAACATAACATCCATGCCCTTTGCCGCCTTTTTAATCTCGTAAAAGGTGGCCCTGTGGGAACATCCAGAGCACAGATTGGGGGGACGCTGGGGAATTTCCGGCAATTCCTCTGTCTCCACCGGGGTGGCGGATGTATACGGCACATCAAAAAAACGGGCCATATTCTCCCGAACCATGGCCGGATCAAATTCAGATAGCCTTGAAAAAAGGTCATCTGCCTTTCCCTTTATGGGAAGGGTTTCACAGGCTTCCTGGGCAAAGGCCTTAACCGCCTCCTCCATGAAAGGCTCTCCCTCTTCAATGACCAGCACCTTTTGGCAGCCATTGATAAAGTCTTTGATCATCCATTCCGGCATGGGGTTGGAAAAACCAATGCGTAAAATTTTCACCTGGCCTTCAAGACCAAGGTCTTGAACCGCGTCCCTGGCATAGAGATAGCTTACCCCGTTGCAGATCACCCCAAGGGTCCCGCTCCCGGTGATAAAATTCAGATCAGATGCATCTGACAGAGCTGATGCCTTTGCCAGGTTATCCAGAAGCTTGACATGGAGTTTTCTGGAAACCGCCGGCACCGTCACATACCCCATGGGATTTGGCACAAAGTTTCCGGTGGGTGTTGGCTTTTGCATCTTTTTCAAGGTGACAAATGCGCTGGAGTGGTTAATGCGTGTGGTGGTCCGAAGGAGCACGGGTTCTCCAAGGGTTTCAGACAGTTCAAAGGCCACCCGGGTCATCTCCTTTGCCTCCTCCACAGAAGAGGGTTCCAAAACAGGAAGGCCTGCCAGTTTCCCGTAATAACGATTGTCCTGTTCATTCTGGCTGGAAAACATGGCCGGATCATCGGCGGTGAGGATCACAAGCCCTGCGGTGACCCCAATATAGGCAAGCGTTACAAGGGGATCAGCCGCCACATTGAGTCCCACGTGTTTCATCATACACATGGTTCTCACCCCGGAATTGGCCGCAGCAGCAGCCACTTCCAGGGCCACTTTTTCATTGGTGCTGTACTCAAAATAAAGGTCCGTTTCCCGGGAAATCTGGAACAGATTCAGTGACAACTCTGACGAAGGCGTTCCAGGATAGGTGGTTGCAAACCCCACCCCGGCCTCCACAGCCCCCCTTGCAATGGCTTCGTTGCCCAGCAGCAGAAGGTCTTCATTGATTTTTTCACTTAACAGCTTATGCATATTCGTTTACGTCCTCAACGGTTTCAAATAATGGTCCTGGTTCAGTCAGCCTGATCACCTGGCGGTGGCACTGCCATATAATTTTTCAGCATCGGCAAGGGATGACGCGTATCCCTTGAATCCTTCAATATCTTCACAGGATTGAACGGAACGGGATGCAAAAAAGCCCTCCACCATACTTTTTTCACCATGCTTTATCAGCCCCAGAAACAGCACCGGAACCAGGCTTACCCCCCCCGCACCGGTCTCAACGGCATATTCCAAGGGTGCATCCCCATGGTACACCGCATAAAGGGACTGTTGGGCTGGCATGATCTGCACAATTTCAGGATGATGATGGTGGTGATGGTCATGGCTGTGTTCACTGCAATTATTACACATAACAAACTCCTTACAGGGGAAAAGCCGGAGATGATGGCAAAAATAAAATACCTGTCATGATCCTCACTTCCCGGTTTTCACAATTAATGGTGGATAACCACGCTTATACTCATTTTACATAGCGGGGCTCAATGGTGGCGGCCACACCATCCCAAATAATATATTTTGCACGGTCATCACAATCCCTGGATTGCCCCACACTCCCCGCATTGATAATATATCTGCACGCTTTGTCAAGGAATAGAATTTTTTTTCCCATGGAAAACCGGGTGATCACCTGATCCTTCATGAATACCCCCCCCAAAAGATGGGTGTGTCCTACAAAGGAGATGACCTGGGGCATAAGGGTCATGATTCTATCCAAGCGCTGATCCGACGTGCGGGTGAGATAGCCCATGACGGAATCCGGGGGAAGCCCGTGCACAAATCGGCCACCGGATTCAATTAAAAAAAAAGGCCAGGTGGCAATGTGGTCCAGATCCCCCCGGGAGACAAGGGCAATGGTGTGATCAATGCCCTGTCTGGCTTCCCCACGGAATCGCTTCCTATAGTCCACATCCAGCAATGCCAGTTCATGGTTTCCAAGTACGGACAAAATATTATTGTCTTTTAAAAGTTTCAATACACCACAGGGATCCGCACCATATCCAATGGTATCTCCCAAAGAAATAACGCTGTCCACGGCGTTTTGTTCAATGTCTTGAAGGACACGGCAAAGGGCGTGACTATTGCTGTGGATATCGGAAATAACAGCAATTCTCACTGCCGAAACGCCAAAATATCTGCACGGGTGAAGCCATAGGTTGTATTGCAGTTATGGCACCTTATTTCCAGTGGAAAAGGGCCATTTTCCAGAATCTCATCAATGTCTCCGGCCGGAAGTTGGGAAAGGTAGCCCCGCATGCGGTCCTCGGTGCAACGACAGAAAAATTCCACCCGATGATTTCCAAGGAAAATGGGCATCATTTTTTCAAAGTGCCCCATGATCAACTCCTGGGCGCCGGTACCGCCAGCAAAGGATTCCCCCAGGGAAGGCAAGCCAGATACAATCTGTTCCGCATGGGAGATCACCGTGTCATCGGCTCCCGGCATGGCCTGGAGGAAAAGACCGCCAGCCCCTTCCACCACGCCATGTTCGTTAAAATGAACACTTAGGTTAAAGGCAGTGGGAGTCTGCTCTGACTGGACAAAGTAGTTGGCAAGATCCTGGGCCAATGTGCCAAATTCCATCATTATCTGGCCTGAATAGGGAGTTTTTGCATCTTCAAGGTATTTAGTCACGGTTAAAAATCCAGCACCAAACAAAGAGGGAAGTCCGGCATCGGTTGAAATTAAGTCAAGGGGAAACACATTATTTTTCAAACTGCCCCGCACCTCACCAAAGACATTGGATTCCACATCCAGCCCTTTGACCGGCCCGGAACATTGCACATTGATGCTGATTCTGTCTT
>CAKZLA010000155.1 GCA_937124525.1 uncultured Desulfobacterium sp. | reverse complement strand
CCATAAACACCAACTCAGAAGCTGCCATGGTGTCCAATTGCGACTATTTTATCCAGGGCGATCTTTTTGAAATCATCCCCTTGCTGACGCAGCTTTTAAGCCCGGCAACCCAAACTTGATTTAGAAAATAAACAAGGCCGACCAAAGCCCAAAAAGGAATGAATTGACAGGAGAAGATACGAAATATTGCAAGCACGCAGTTACAGATGCCGACTTTATCTCTGTTTTTGATAAATTCAGTGAAGGCGTTCTGGTCACCGATCTCAAAGGGGTCATCATTTACTATAATCGGGCCATGTCCCGCATTGATGAATTAGATCCCCGGGATGCGCTGCATAAAAAAATAACAGATGTGTATCACCTCACCAACGATGACAGCATCATTATGCAGTGTCTGAAAAAGGGTGCCCCCATCATCGACCAACCCATTTTTTATCGCACCCGCATGGGCAAGGTGGCAAACACGGTGCACAGTGCATTTCCCCTGACAAGAAACAGTAAAATCATCGGCATCATCTGTTTTGTAAGGGATTATAATGTCCTTGCTGAAACCATTGCAGACATGCCCGTTGACCATAAAACCTTTGAGAGTGACATCTTTTTTGATTCCATCATTGGTGAAGATTCAGAACTTATCAGGGCCATTTCCTCGGCAAAAATGGCGGCAAACACCCCTTCACCGGTGATGCTGTATGGCCAGACCGGCACGGGCAAAGAACTTTTTGCCAGGGCCATTCATAACCACAGTGCCAGAAGTCGTCAAAAATACACCCCTGTGAACTGTGCTGCCATCCCGGAAAATCTTCTGGAGGGTATTTTATTTGGCACCTCCAAGGGTGCATTCACAGGATCGGTGAATAAAGCCGGACTGTTTGAAAGAACCGATGGTGGTACCATTTTTTTAGATGAACTCAACTCCATGCCCGTGGGGCTCCAGAGTAAAATTTTGCGGGTACTCCAGGAACGGAAGGTAAGACGGGTGGGGGCATTAAAAGAGACCACCATTGATGTTAAAATCATCAGTTCCGTTAATGAAGACCCCCATGTGGCCATGGCAAACGGGACCCTGCGCTCGGACCTTTTCTACCGACTGGGAGTAGTATTCATTCACATTAGCCCCCTGGTCGCACGCATGGGGGACCTCAGACTTTTGGTGAAGCATTTCATTAATAAACACAACAAACTCATGGGAAAAGGGGTCAAGGGGATTTCTGATAACGTAATGACTCGATTTCAGACATATCATTGGCCGGGAAATGTAAGAGAACTGGAGCATGCCATTGAAGGAGCCATGAACATTGTGGGTTCCGGTGACACCATCCAGGTTCGACATCTTCAATCCCATTTTTCAAATTTCACTCCCCCCTCATCGGTTCCTGTTAAAAATGCCATTTTGCCACCCCCCCATGCCGGTCCATCCTCCCCCCGGATATTACCCTCTCCCTCTCCCACCAATCTCATTGAAAAAAAAGCTGAACAGGAAAAGGATATTGTTCATCAGTCCCTGACCATCCACGCCGGAAACATTGCGCGGGCAGCCGCCAGCCTGGGTATCTCCCGTCAACTTCTCTATTATAAAATGAAAAAATATAAAATGCTGCGGGAAGATTACCTCCAGTGAGGTGTTGAATATTTGGCATCCTTCATTTCTACATTACACTTTCACGAAGTGAATACCCATTTTTCGGTGGTCGTTCTTAAAAAAGTGTAAAGTACTTTTGGAGACATATGAAGGGTGCCGAATATTTTTATTGAACGCGGTGATTAAATTTGGAGGACTGGTTTCAGAAGGAACAAGTTCCCTGATATATGGAAAAATAAAAAACATATTATCGTATCAGCCCATGAGTAAAATAATTTTACTGTAAGTGTAAAATTATTTTACTGCAAAATTCTTTTTTACACATCATGTGTTCCGAACTGTTTTTGCAAAAAATAAATTTTATTCAGTTATAAAATTATTCTCCACAGTTTCCGGGCATTGATTCCTTACCCCTTGTTTTATTTTTTGTTGGTATATTTATTGCTGTTTAGTCAGATTGTGCACATCGTGGCCATCCAGGCCCCATTTGTCAGACCTGTCCCATCCGTATGCAGCTTCAGTATGACTTAACAAAATCTGGTGTCACCGCAATCTTACAGGCTACCCAGAAAGGCCCTTATGTTTCTGTTCAAGAAAACTGAACAAGCAGTCAATCTAATAACCTTTTTAAGTTTTGGAGAAACGAGTATGAGAAACAGGAAAAAAGTATTATTGCCCCTTTTAACCCTTGCCGTTTTCATGATTTTTGGCGCTGCCAATGTGTTTGCCGCAGGCAAAAGCGTTGCAGTGGGCGTTCTTGGCCCCTTCACCGGCCCTTCAGCCCAGACAGGAGAAGAATTTAAAGCATCCGTTCAAATGGCCATGGAAGCCATTGATTACACCGTGGGTGATTACAAAATCGACGTCGTATGGGTGGATTCCCAGTCTGATCCGGCCAAGGCTGCCGGGGCCTATGCCGAGGCTGTTGAGGGCAAGGGCATTCAGGCAGGCGTGCTCAACTGGCACTCCTCTGTGGCTATTTCGGTGATGGACGTGGCAGCCCAGTACAAGGTTCCCCACATGTTCGGCTTTGGTGCCAGTGAAGTGGTGAACCAGAAATGGCAGGCCGATCCGGAAAAATACAGTTATTGGGGAGGCAAGGGATGGCCCGTTCCCGCCAAGCTGGAAAAAAATTATGTGGAAGCGCTGAACAATGCCATCAAAGCTGGCATCTGGACACCCAAAAAGAAAATCGCCGCCATTTACGGCGAAGACACAGACTGGGGCAGAAGTGCCGGTGGATCTTATAAAAAAGCTCTGGAAGCCAGTGGGTGGGAAATCTTTGCAGAAGAGTACTTTCCTGCCACCCAGACTGATTTTTATCCCCTGCTGAGCAAATTTAAAAAAGCCGGTGTTTCTGCGGTAATGGGAACCTCCACCTCCCCTGCAGCCCTAACCTCCTTTGTGAAACAATTTTCAGAAGTGGGACTCAAAAGTGTGCTGGTGGCTTCGGGCCTTGGATGGATTGGCGACTGGTACAAAATGACCGGCCCTGCCTCTGATTATGTACTGGACTCCATTCCCCAGCTCACCACCCCCGAAGCCCAGCAGTGGGCCAAGGATGTCAAAACCAAGTTCGGATTCAACCCCAGCCCTTCAGCGGGCGGTCTCTCCTATGACGGTATTCGCATGTTCATCAAAATTCTCAATCGAACCTACGAAAAATACAGTGTGCTGGACAAAGAATCCATCCATAAAGTCATGGTGGAAGAAGTCAACACCGGCAAACTCACCTATGGCAAAAAAGATGGTGCCATCATCATGAACGAGTACAAATACACCCCGGAAACCATGCCGGACATGGTGGTTTCAAGCGATGCCTATTTCTTTCCCATCCTCCAGTACAAGGCGGGCAAGGGCAGCATTATTTTCCCGGATGTGTGGAAAGTAAAGGAATTTGAACCCAGAAAATAGTACCGGAAAACGAGTGTTAAAAAAAGGGGTTCCGGCCCGGCCGGAACCCTGAAAACATCGCTTTAATATTTTATACCGGCAACCATTTAAGGAAAATGTACCTATCATGATCGTACTGGAAACCCATAATCTGACCAAACAATTTGGAGGTCTTACCGCTGTAAATTCCGTCTCCATGACCATAAATCAAGGTGATATTGTGGGGCTTATCGGTCCCAACGGTGCCGGTAAGACCACCTTTGTCAACGCCATATCAGGGCTCAATCCCCCCACATCGGGTAAGGTGAACTTTTTTGGTGAGGAGACCACCGGGCTCACCCCGGAGAAAATGTGCAAAAAAGGCCTGTCCCGCACCTTTCAAATTCCCAGCCCCTTTCCCAAAATGACCGCCATTGAAAGCGTCATGACTGCCAGCATTTTCGGCAATGCCCCCGGTGTGGTGAAAGACCCCATGCAACACAGCCGGGAAATGCTGGATTTTGTGGAGTTCCCCATGGCCGAAGATGTGCTCTCAGAGCAGCTCAACACGGTGCAGCTCAAACGCCTGGACCTGGCCCGGGCCCTGGCCAGCCATCCGAAATTGTTGTTCATGGACGAACTGGCGTCGGGCCTCAGTGAAGGGGAACTCACCGACATCATGCGCATCATTGAAAAAATCAGCCAAAAGGGCATCTCCATCCTCATGATCGAACATATCATGCAGCTGATAATGGCGGTGTGCAATCGCCTTTTGTGCATCCAGTTCGGCACCAAAATCGCAGAAGGTCCCACCCAGGAGGTGGCCAACGATCCCCGGGTGACCAAGGCCTATCTGGGCAGTGCCCACTGATGGCAGCCAAAATTTAAATAATCCGCAGAAGAATCCCAAATCAATGGAGATGCCATGCTGTTAGAAATAAAAGAACTGGATGCCGGATACGGATATCTGCAAATCCTGAGAAAGGTCAATCTCAATGTGGACAAAGGCGAATATGTCTGCATTGTGGGACCCAACGGTGCCGGTAAAAGTACCACCATGAAAACCATTGCAGGTTTGATTTCGCCCATGGCGGGTAAAATCACATTTAACGGAGAAGATATCACAGGACTTCCCGCCTACCAGATCACCCAAAGAGGAATTGCCTTTGTATCCGAAGAGATGAACCTCTTTGTAAATATGTCGGTGCAGGAGAACCTCTTGATGGGGGCCTATATCATCCGGGATAAAAATGTTCAAAAGGAGCGTCTGAAATTTGTATTTGACCTCTTTCCCCGCCTGGCCGAACGAAAAAATCAACTGGCAGGTACCATGAGCGGTGGTGAGCGAAAAATGCTGGCCATCGGTCGTGGCATGATGTCCGACCCCACCCTGATGCTGGTGGATGAGCCCTCCTTTGGACTGGCTCCCCAGTTGACGGCCAGCGTATTTGACTCTCTGGAAGTACTTCGAAAAACCGGGGTGACCATCATGCTGGTGGAGCAGAATGTTACCACCACCTTGTCCATCACCGACCGGGGCTATGTTCTGGAAAACGGAAAAGTGGGCCTGGAAGGCAAAAGTTCCGATCTTCTAAATGATGCCTATGTAAAGAAGGTGTTCCTTGGCGTTTAACATCAAACCAAGTCTGGAGAAATTGTATGTCTGACAACCTTAAGGATAGCATTGCCTGGATGAAATCAGCCAAGGGCATCACCATCCTGGGCTCCCTTTTGCTGGCCCTTTTTGCCACCATTAACAGCGGCCCCTACGTCCTTGTTAATACCATCATCACAGGCGGCATGCTGGCCCTTGTTTCAACAGGTCTCACCCTGATGTTGGGGGTGTTGAATATCGCCATGTTTGCCCATGGCGAATTTTTCATGATCGGCTCTTTATCTGCCTATTATGTATTTACCCCCATCAGCAATTACACCGCGTTGCACCCGGACTCCTTTTTAGTGATCTGGGGTCCCATGGTGGCCATTTTCGCCTCCATGGTGGTGGGTGCCATTGCCGGTATTATATCAGAATTTCTGGTCTTCCGCCCTTTGAGAAAACGGGCCGCAGACAACTGGGTCATGAACTCCTTTTTGCTCACCGTGGGCTTGAGTGTCCTTCTGGTGAACCTTCATCAGCTCATCTTTGGTGCCGATTTCAAGGGCATTGTCCGATATTGGGGGGGGATGCCCCTGTCCTTTGCCGATGTGTTTATCTCCCGGGACCGGGTCATCTCGTTTTGTCTGTCTGCCTTTATTGTTTTTCTGTTCTGGGCGTTCATGACATATACCCGCACGGGCAGGGCCATCCGGGCCGTGTCCCAGGATGCCACCGGAGCCCAGATTGTGGGCATTAACATCGAAACCATTGTGTTGATAACCATCTCCTTGAGTTGTGCCCTTGCCGGCGTTGCCGGCGGCAGCCTTTTGTTCATGTATCCCTCCTATCCCACCATGGGCCTTGAGCCCCTTTACATGGCGTGGTTTGTGGTGATCTTATCGGGTCTTGGTAATATCCTGGGGGCCGTGGCCGGTGCCTTTATGGTGGCCCTTTTAAAAGTCATCACCGTGGAATATGTGGGGGCTGGGTGGGATTTTGTTGTGCCCTCCATTTTGATCATGCTCGTTCTCATTTTTAAACCCAGCGGAATATTCGGCTCTGAAGTCCGTGGCGTTCTGGATACATAGGAGATAGTGATGGAAACAACAAACACCGTTCAATCAAATCCTGCATCGGTAAATCTGCTGGAAAAAATAGGATTCAACCCGGCGGGTATTCTCTGTGTTCTCCTGTTGATGGCGCTGCCCTTCATACCGCCCTTTAACCAGGAATACCTGTTGCGATGGCTCATCTATGCCGCCTTTATTGCCACCTTGTCTGTGGGGTTTGATTTTACCTCGGGCTACATCAATATTGTTAACTTTGGCTATGCTGCCGTGGCAGGCTTTGGGGGATACACCTCGGCACTGCTGGCTGTTAATTTTGGCATATCTCCTTGGATAGGTATCTTCATTGGCGGGGCCAATGCCGCCATCCTGGGGCTGATCATAGGCATGATCTCCTTGCGGCTTCGGGGTATCTTTGCCGCATGTCTCTCCTGGTTCTTTGGCCTGGCCCTCATGGGGCTTGCCACTAAACTTGTGTGGCTCACAAGGGGTCCCCTGGGGCTTCGCACCCCAAGAATGTTTGAAACAGAATCCAATGTTCCCTTTTATTATCTCATCATTGTGCTGTTAATTTTAACCTATATTATCTGCAAAATGGTGGTTAACTCCAAGGTGGGACTGGCCTTTAAAGCCATTGGGCAGAACATGGATGCGGCAAGAACGTCTGGCATAAATCCTGTGTTTTACCGGGTCTTTAATTTCACCCTATCCTGCGCCCTTGCAGGGGTTCTGGGGGGGTTTTACGCCCACTATTACGGCATTCTCACCCCCGATGTGATGCACACCACCAAAACCGTTGAGGTGCTGGCAGTGGCCTACATAGGTGGGAGGGGAAGCCTATGGGGCGGGGCTGTTATTGCCTTTCCCTTTATCTTTTTAATGGAAATAATTCGCTCCACCCTGTCCCATTTGCCAGGGTTGAATCTTGTGATCTACGCCCTGATGCTCATTCTGGTGATGATTTATTATCCCGGCGGATTTTCTCACTTTTTTGATGTGCATGTCAGGCAATCAAAAAATAAAATTTTAAGAGCATTGTTAAATAAAAAATAATCAATGCAGCTTTTCAGGTTGATGGATCTAAAATATGGCGAACTTATAAATTTGCGGGCTTTTTTTTACATATTCATTAACTCTGATCTAAAAAGTTAAAAATTAACCCCAAAAAACCAACAAGAACATCACCTAATGGATTACAATTTGCATATAAAAATTTAATACAATTATATCGAGCTTTAAAAATAACCCTTTTGCCGTAAAACAGCTTTACTGCAAGAAAAACCTTTAACCTTGCAGTAAGGAAACAAAAGGGTCCTAACTTGAATCAAAAAAGGAGAGCTTTTACATGAAAACAAATGCAAGGGCAGTGGTTATCGGCGGTGGAGCCATTGGTGTAAGTGTTGCTTATCATCTGGCAAAATATGGCTGGGGCAATGATGTGGTTCTTGTGGAAAAACATGAACTCACCTCTGGATCAACCTGGATGGCCGCAGGAAACGTCTCCTTTTTTCATTCAAGCTTTTACGGTACCCAGGTCAACATGAAGAGTATTGAAATCTTCAAACAACTTGAAAAAGAGACCGGCCAGAACACCGGCTGGCACACCACAGGCTCCATCCGCACGGCAGATAATAAAGACCGCATGGACGAACTGGGATATTTTTATTCCATGAGCAAATGCCTGGGCCTGGATGTGGATTGGGTCACCCCGGACAAGATGAAAGAACTGCATCCTTTGATGAACACCGAAGGACTGCTGGGGGGCCTCTACTGGCCGGATGATGGCGATGTGGACCCCAACAGTCTGACCCAGGCCCTGGCCATGGGTGCCAGAAAATACGGGGCAGAGCTCAATCTTCACACCATGGTAACCGGCATTGATAAACTGCCCTCGGGGGAATGGCTGGTCAAAACAGACAAGGGAGACATCACCTGTGAGCATGTCATCAATGCCGCAGGTCTGTGGGCCCCGGAAGTTGCCAAAATGGTGGGCCTGGAGATTCCCTCCATCGCCATTGCCCATACCCACATCCTCTATGAAAAGATAAATGCCGTGGACGAGCGCGACACCATGCTTCCCTTGGTGCGTGACCCCGATCGATCCATATATCTGCGCCAGGAGATGGACAGTCTGATCCTTGGAATGTACGAAAAATTTGGCCAGCAATGGAAGCCCAAAGGGGTACCCTGGGATTATGCCCAGACGGAAATAAACCCGGATATTGACAATATTGCCGATAACATCGAACATGGCATGTATCGCTTCCCCGTGCTGGGTGATACTGGTTTTAAACACGTCACCGCCGGCCCCATCACCTACACCCCCAACGGAGATCCCCTGGTGGGCCCTGCAGCCCCCCTGAAAAATTTCTACCATGCCTGTGGCTACAGCTTTGGCATCACCCAGGCCGGTGGCATCGGACATTTCCTTGCCGGATGGATCATGAACGGAGAGCCTGAAATCGACCTGTGGGACATGGACAGTCGTCGCTATGGCAGCCATGCCAACTGGGCCTACAACCATGAAAAAATTGCTGACACCTATCCCAGACTCTATTCCATCATCTATCCCAATGAATGGCGGGATGCAGCCAGACCCAACCGCACCAGCCCCATATTTGAATACCAGAAATCGGCCAATGCCTCCTTTGGTGACTACTTTGGATGGGAATGTCCCAATTACTTTGCCCCTGAAGGGGAAGATAATCACGAAACACCCTCCTGGCGTCGGAACAACTCCTTTGATAATGTAAAAGCCGAGTGTAAACACGTCATGGAAAAGGTGGGGCTTCTTGATCTCACCCGGTTTGCCAAAACCCGTATTTCCGGACCCGGTGCCGAAGCATGGCTGAACAAGCTCACCTGCCAGAAGGTTCCAACAAAGGATGGAGGCCTTTCCTTAAGTCCCTGTCTTGACCATGACGGTATGTTTAAAACTGACATGACGGTGTCCCGCACCACAAAAAATGATTACTTTTGTGTCACGGCAAGTGTTGGTAAAAAACATGATCAACACTGGATGGTTCAGAATCTGCCAGAAGACGGTTCCGTTGTCATGGAAGATCTTACATACAAGATGGGCTGCCTGGTCCTTGCCGGTCCCAAAAGCCGGGAGGTCCTTGCCAAGGCCAGCTATGATGACGTTTCCAATGAGAGCTTCAAGTTCAGCACCACCAAAGAGATTTATGTGGGCCGGGTGAAATGCCGGGTCAACCGCATGAACTACGTGGGAGAGCTTGGGTTTGAGATTTTCCACCCCATGGAGCAGCAGATCACACTGTACAACCAGCTCATGGCGTCGGGTGCAGAATTTGACCTGAAAATGTTTGGCATGTATGCCATGGACTCCATGCGCCTGGAAAAAGGATATCTGGCCTGGAAATGTGAGATGAATCGCCATCACCATCCCTTTGAAACCAATGTGGGCTGGACCGTTAAATGGGATAAGGAGTTCATTGGCAAAGCGGCTCTTCTCAAGAACAAAGAGGCAGGCATCACCCAGAAACTGGCCTGCATGGTTGTGGAAGCCACAGATTCTGATCCCTATGGATACAATGGTATTTATAAAGACGGAGAACGGGTGGGCATCACCTCTGCCGGTGGTTATGGTCACCGTGTTGATAAGAGTATTGCCCTGGGTTACATCGCCCCGGAACTGGCCGTTCCCGGCACAAAACTGGAAGTTGAAATCCTGGGCAGAATGCGGGCCGCAGAAGTGGTTGCCATGCCCCTGTATGACCCCAAAAATGAAAAAATGAAGGCCTAAATAACCAACAAAATATAAAGATGTGGCAGCCTTCATCTTCCACCTTGCACTTGTTGGAGCAATAAGCCCATTTCCCAGGAATGACTCCCAAAAGACGGTAAAATACTTTTAGGATCATATGAAGGATGCCAGAAAAGTTAATGAATGATGATGGCCGGAACCGCTTCATGCCGACATCATCATTCATTTTTTTATGTACAAACGTTAAGATTCAGAGGAAACGAAATTATGAAAATCTTTGTATGCATTAAGCATGTTCCCGATACTGCAGCCAATATCAAGCTGGTTGGGGATAACGGCTTTGAAGATTCAGAATGCAAGTTCATTGTCAACCCCTACGACGAATACGGCCTGGAAGAGGCGGTGAGTCTGGTGGAAAAAGAGGGCGGTGAAGTGGTTGTTGTCACCGTGGGTAAAGGGGCTGCCACGGCCACCCTTAGAAGTGCCATGGCCATGGGTGCCCTAAGGGCCATCCACGTGCAGACCCAGGGACAATTCCTGGACAGTTCCCTCACGGCCAAGGCCCTCAAGGCGGCCATGGACCAGGATGGTGCCGCCGATCTCATATTTACAGGAAAAGGCTCCGTGGACACAGAAGGCTCCCAGACCCAGTACCGCCTGGCCGCATCCATGGGGCTTCCTGTGGTCAATGAAGTATCAAGACTTACCATTGACGGCGGGAAAGCCACCATGGAAAAAGAGGTCGGTGGGGGAGAAAGAGAAGTGCTGGAAATGACCCTTCCGGGCATCATCGGTGCCACCAAAGGGCTCAATGAACCCCGGTACCCCAAATTCCCAGACATCATGAAGGCCAAAAAGAAAAAAATCCAGGAGATCGCCATTGCCGATCTTGGCATTGATGAAAATGCCGGCCCTTCCCAGCTTGTAAAATTGGAAGCCGTTCCCGAAAGATCCGGTGCAAAAATGCTGGAAGGCTCTGTCCAGGAGCAGGTAACCCAATTGCTCAAAGTCCTGCGGGAAGACGAAAAAATCATATAGACAACCAGGAAGCGTTGTCACAATAAAGCTTAAATGTTCATAGGGAGAACAAAAATATGACCAGGACAGGTGTTTTAATAGAAACGGGTGAAGGAAAAATCAAGGAAACCAACTTTGGTGTTCTCACTGCTGCCCGGGGAAAGGCCGGAGATAATGAGGTGTATGCACTTCTTCTGGATGGTGATGCCGAGGCCGCAAAAGCCGAACTTTCCGCATTTGGCGTTCAGAAAATCATTGCCATTTCCATTGCATCAGGGGATCTTGCCACCAGCCCGGAACTCCAGGCCGATGCCATTGTTGCTGCGGCAAAGGAATATGAGCTAAAGGCTGTCATGGGCCTTGCCAGTACCACCGGGCGCGATCTTTTTGCCCGCATGGCCGCAACCCTTGATCTGCCCCTGATATCCGACTGCATCTCAGTGGATGTTAATGAAAACTCTGCGGTAAAATCCCACTTTTCCGGCAAAACCTTTGCCACCATAAAAGTGGAAGCAGAGCTCATGCTTTGCACCGTAAGACCCAATGCCATAGAGGCCGTAAAAGCCCCTGCCGAGGCCGAGGCGATCTCGTTTTCTGCAACGGTTTCCGATGGTGCAAAAGTTAAGATCATCGAAAGAAAAAAGGGAGACGGCGGTAAGGTTGACCTGACAGAAGCTCCCGTAATACTCACCGGGGGCCGGGCCATCAAGTCTGCTGAGAACTTTAGCATGCTCGAAGAGTGCGCCGCCCTTTTGGGTGCCGCCGTGGGTGCCTCCAGGGCCGCTGTGGATGCGGGCTATGCCCCCCACTCCATGCAGGTGGGACAAACCGGAAAAACCGTGGGTCCCAAACTATATCTTGCCTGTGGTGTCTCAGGAGCCGTGCAGCACTTTGCAGGAATGAAAACTTCCAAAGTCATTGTGGGAATTAACACCGATAAAGATGCCCCCATATTTGCTAAATCTGACTATGGCATCATCGGAGATATCTTTGAGGTTATTCCTGCATTGACAGAAGCCTTAAAATAATCGCAAATATTCCGCCAGCACCCCATATTCATCTAAGTTTGACCTGCTCAGCATTAGTATGCTACGCAGTCCCAAATACACGAATATGGGGCACTGACCAAACACTTATATTACCAATCCGAATATTTGCAAATAATCTGTTTCCCTAATCCGGGGTACCGTTCCAAGCCCCGGTTTTAAAGACAGAATGCCGAGTTGAGGAGCGATCCACGTGGGTTGTCTGCTCCAACTCGTTGAGTGTGCTGCGGCGTGCGTCAAACCCATTCTCAACTCGGCATTAAGTGCGCCGCAGGCGCACTTAACAAGGCGATTGCCGGATAATAAGATACCGGGATGCACAGCATTTTATCCATAGGGCACATTTCCATTTTTCCGGCACCGTTTTAAAATTAGATGGCTCCAACGGGTGAACCTACGTAACTTTTACTTTTTAAATCGCCATTAACATGATAACCTTTTTCGGGATTGATTCTTAAGAAACGTTCTAACTAAGGGATATTGGTGAACGGAGTCAGACCTTTGTTATTGGAGGCTGATTTTTTTAACAGGCTCCATGTGTTTGAATGTTGAGTTAAAAATGTATGGGATTCAAAATTGCTCAAAAAATCACCCAACAGGAGAGAAAAATGAAACTCTTAGTGAGCTACAACAAAAATCTGAGAACCACGGCCGTCATGGAGCTTGCAGCCCGCAGAGCCAAAGACTCGGGCGCTTTTGTTTATCTGGTCAAAACCTGCGCCTCCGACGCAACCCCGGAGAGAATCAGTGAAATCGAAAAAAAGCTTGATTTCATCAAGGAATACCTGGATAAACAAGGCGTTGAGAGTGAAGTTCACGTTCTCATCCGTGGCTTGGCCCCTGGAGATGACATTGTTCGTTTTGCCAAGGACAAAGCGGTGGATGAAATTATTTTCGGCATGAAAAAAGAGTCCAGGGTGGGCAAATTTGTGTTTGGCTCCACGGTTCAGTTTATCATCCTGGAAGCCCACTGCCCGGTCACCACCATAAAGGTCTCCTAAGTCAACTAACCATCCCGAATTAAAGACTTAGAAGGAGACTTCTCGGTTAAAAGTTAAAAAGGCGAACCGGTCAGTGACCGATTCGCCTTTTTATAAATCCACCTTTTTTTAATTTTCCATATTTGCCGTATCAACGTTTTTCCCATAATATTCATATATATATTCATCAGAAAAATGGGTGCCACGGTAGAGCTCCAGTGCCTGGGGCAATATCCGCAAAAACGCGTCAACGGCATTTGAGTCAAAATGACTTTCCCGTTCGTTTTTCAAAATTTTTATGGCCCTGGCCAAGGGCATGGGCTTCAAATTTAATATTTTTTTACCTTCATACTTTGGATAATCCCTGGGTGAGGTCAAGGCATCAAACACATCTGCAACCGCCAGAATCTTTGACCCCAGAGGAAATTCATGACCCTTCAGACCTTCAGGATACCCCTTACCATCTATCTTTTCATGGTGACAGGCGGCAATGAAAGGCACGGCTTGCAGGTTTTCCGGGAAATAGAATTCCTCCAGGATGGACTTGGTTTTTGCCGGATGAATATTCATCTCACACCGCTCTTCAGGGGTGAATGGGCCATTTTTTAACAAAACACTGTCTTTTATAGCAAGTTTACCGATATCATGCAAAATGGCTGCATATTTTATGATCTCCTGATCCCTTTTTTCCAAATTCATTTCCCTGGCGATCAAAAGCGCATATTCGGTGACGCGCAAGGAATGCCCGGCAGTTAAAGGGTGCCTGGCGTCCACGGTGGCGGACAAAGTACGAATGGAACTTTCAAAGGAAAGTTCCAGTTCATCCATGAGAAAGGAGTTTTCCAGGGCAATGGCCACCTGTGAAATAAGTCCTTTTAAAAGACTTTCGTCATCTTTGTTAAAGAACCCCCCGTCCACCTTATTGATGACCTGTATGACCCCAATTCTTTTACCGGACCGATTATTTATGGGCATGCAAATCATGGCCTTGGTCCTGAAGTTGTTTTTAAGATCAAATTCACGGCTAAAATAGGGAAGTTCCCAGGCGTCCTTTACATTAATATTCTTTCCGGTTTCGGCAACTTTTCCACAAATGCCTTTGCCCAATGGCAGTCGAATATCTCCAATTTGTTCTGCGGCCCTGGTCCAGACCTCCTGATTTTTTTCATCAATGATATAAAGACTGGTCCGTTCGGCCTTCATGGCTTCGCTTAATTTATGAATAATTAAATTAAACAGGGTATCAAAATCCAACTCTGAACTCAAATCTGCGGATACTGCTAAATGGGTGGATAATCTCTCACTAAGGTTTTTTTGGCGTTTAAGCAGGCGTTTGTTTTCATCCTGAAGCCTGGCAATAAGCCCCCCTGCCAGTAAAAGAAAGGAGGCCCAGGCAACTATATTAAAAAAAAGGCTGAATTTAGTTTGTTCAAAGAAAAAAGAGGATGGTGACAAAAAAACAAAGATAACCACCCATAGAATGCATAAGAGTGCTCCGTAAATCGTATTTTTTTTCCCAAGAAAATAGGATGCAAGCAGGACGGGGATATAGTAAAAATTTAAAAAAGCCAGTTTGTAAGGAATATAATAATTTATAGTTATGATACTTAAGAGAATGCTCAGAACAAAAAACTGTTCAAAATTTTTGATGAAATATTGTTTTATCTTTACCATGACTATATCAAATGCTCCCCGTGTTTTTCGGGAATTACTCCCCCTTAAGTGTCAAGCATCTTTGCGCAACATGAAGGATGACGGATATTTGATTATGAATTTTTTGCAGTTGCTTATAACCGATTGTCTCGCGTTGCAGAGCTGCGACTGCATATCAAAGTTACAATTTGAAAACTGAATCAATATAAAAGATTTGATCCTCAATGATAATATATAGAATAAAACATAAAATATTTCAAACAAATTGATTCCCTAACACCGACCATGATAATATTTCGATTCCAAGGCCAATAATTTTTCCTTGATGGGAAGCCCGCTGCCATACCCCACAAGCTTGCCGTTGGCACCTATAACCCGGTGGCAGGGAATAATCAGGGGGATGGGATTTTTACCGTTGGCACCTCCCACAGCGCGACATGCCTTGGGATTTCCAATGGCCTTGGCAATATCCCCATAGGAGGCGATTTTTCCATAGGGAATCCCAAGCAATGCCGTCCATACTGCTTTTTGAAATGGAGTCCCCATGGGTGCCAGGGTAAGATCAAAGCATGTCAACGCCCCATTAAAATAGGCATGAATTTGATCAAACACCATTTTTAAAAATTTTTTATTTCGAGTCCAACTCCCTGGAATGTCCATGGGATGTTTTCCTTGTAGAAAACTGATATATCGCAATCCTTCATCATCAGCCCCGGCCAGAATGGGACCGATCTCACTCTTTTGAATATCATACTGCATATGACTTCCCCCCAATAAATGTTGATTTTCGGCATTTGCCGGTTTCAATTGACATAAGTTGTGTATACATGTAAGAACATTGTCAGTCAAGAATCCTTGACCCCCAACGGAGGAACACAACATGTTTCAACTAACAATAAATCCTGGTAAATTAAATCTTAATCAATTACGCCGGATCATGACTCAACCCGTCCAGCTGACCCTTGACCCTCATTGCATGCACGCCATTGAACAGTCAGTAAAAACCGTCCGCGACGTGATGGAGCAGGGCAGAGTGATCTACGGTATTAACACGGGGTTTGGCCTGCTGGCCAACACCCTTATTCCCCATGACGAGCTGGAGCATCTCCAGCGATCCATTGTCCTTTCCCATGCCGCCGGGATTGGAGAGTACATGAAGGATGCCACGGTGAGACTGATGATGACACTGAAAATCAACAGCCTTGCCAGGGGATATTCCGGCACCCGTTTGGAAGTGATCAACGCCCTTATTGAGTTGCTCAACCACGAAGTCTATCCATGTGTGCCCCAGAAAGGATCTGTGGGTGCATCAGGGGATCTGGCTCCCCTGGCCCACATGAGTGCCGTACTCATTGGTGAAGGAGAGGCCTTTCACCGGGGAAAACAGATTTCAGGAAAAGAGGGACTTAAAATTGCCGGGCTTGAACCCATTGCCCTGGGAGCCAAAGAGGGGCTGGCACTGCTCAACGGCACCCAGGCATCCACCGCCTTTGCCCTTGAAGGACTGTTTGCCACGGAAAATTTATTTGCCGCAGCCATGGTCACCGGAGGCCTCAGTGTGGAAGCGGCCCTTGCAAGCCGCCGCCCCTTTGAACCCATGATCCATGAAGTGCGAGGCCATGCTGGTCAGATGGACACCGCAGCCAATTATCGACGTCTGCTGGATCAAAGTGAAATCGGCACCTCCCATGCCAATTGTGAAAGTGTTCAAGATCCCTACTCGCTTCGGTGTCAACCCCAGGTCATGGGGGCATGCCTGGATCAGATTCGTCATTCAGCCGCCATCCTGGGCATTGAGGCCAATGCCGTTTCTGACAATCCCCTGGTGTTCAGCGACACCTGCGACATCATATCCGGTGGTAACTTCCACGCCGAACCCGTGTCCATGGCAGCGGATAATATGGCCCTGGCCATATCAGAGATTGGCGCCCTTTCCGAAAGACGCCTTGCACTGCTCATAGACACCCACATGAGCAAGTTGCCACCATTTCTGGTGGAAAAAGGGGGACTGAACTCCGGTTTCATGATCGCCCAGGTCACTGCCGCAGCCCTGGCCAGTGAGAACAAATCCCATGCCCATCCGGCATCGGTGGACAGCCTTCCCACATCTGCCAACCAGGAAGATCACGTCTCCATGGCCGCCTTTGCTGCACGACGGCTGGGTGAAATGGTGGAAAACAGCGTGGGTGTGGTGGCCATTGAGCTCCTTGCCGCATGCCAGGGCATTGATTTCAGGGCACCGTTAAAAACCTCAACTTTGCTGGAGCAGGCCAAAGCCATGTTGCGCAGGGAGGTGAGCTTCTACGATCAGGATCGTTATTTTGCCCCGGATATCAAAAAAGCTACGATCCTTGTGGAATCAGGGGCATTTAACCCTCTGGTGACCCAGGATCTGTTGCCAAGTTTTATGTAACCTTTTTTTGTATGAAAGTCTCACCACATGCTGGAATTAAAGGACTTTCATTTTCGTTCAGGTGGTTACTGCCATGTATATTTTATATTAAACAGCAGGTGCTGGGAACTGGGTTTGGCTCACCTTATTTTTTTAATTTTTGTTGTGGGTGGCCCCAGATCAGAACATCGGTCCACCCATGGCAGTTATATCTGTTTGCCAATGGGGAGAAGAATTCTCAGCACAGTCTTGCCAGACATCTCTTCACATGTGCATGGGAGATGCGTTCCTGCTCAAGACGCACCCGGTGTCCATGAATATCTTCCACCAGCTCCCGGTAAAGGGCCTGTTCGTCCCGGGTCAGGTGGGACAGTGTTGTAATTGATCGTTTATTTTTATCCTCTTTTACCCACAATGCCTTAAAACCAAACAGCGTGCCCCTGTCCATGAGAAAAGATCGGGTATCTGGAAAATAGTGGCGCAGCATGGACAGAATAGCAAATCCGTGGGTATCAATGTCTCCCCAGTAAAAAATTTCTTTTGAGGCAAGCCAGGCCACATCCTTCAGGGATTGAATGCCATAGCCCAGGCCAAAAATCACCATGCTGTCCGGCACCGGGGGAAAGCTTAAACCGTTGATCTTGTTTTCGGTGATAAAGATCTTTTTTACAGGCAGGTCAAGGCAGGCAAATTCTGCCAGGGGGGTACTGATATCCTGGAGTCCCAGGGGGGATATTAAATGTGAATCCAGCAGGCGGAACCGGATAAGGGATATGTCATATTTGAGATAGAAACGTTTTTCAAAGCCATGGTTGGCCACATGGACAAAATTTTCGTTGATGGCATGGGCAGGCAACAGCAGGTCCAGCATCTGTTTTAAAATTGGCCGGTGGGCTTCAATGAATTTCGTATCCACCCCGGGAATATCCAGTTCCCGGATATATTTGTCCGGCTTTGGGTGATCCTTGAAAAATTGACAAACCGCAATGAGACTGGACAGTACACCACGGTGTGTTAAAACCAGAAGGGGCTTTTGTTCCACAAGGGGAAGAATTTCCGGCAACGCTTCCATCAACTGGGCAAGGCCTGTTTTAAAAAGGACAGCCTCTTTTTCTTTTTTGATCAGAAATAAAAAATCTTCCCGGGTGGAAATATGTATTTTGGCTGGTAGTTTTTGGGTACCCAGCCGTCTGTGATGAACCTCCCGGTACCCGATGTCATAACCAGCCCCCAGGGACGATTTGCTTTTTTCTTGTAGGATTTTAACACTTTTCTGCACCACGGAAAAATGGGTCAGCATCTCCTTTGCCGAAACACTGCCTGCAGATATTTCCAAGGGGAAAAAAAATTCACCTGTAACCTCACTTTTAAGAAATGCCTGATGGGTCCACAGTCTCATTGCTTTTTTGCGGATCAATTCCGGGGTGATCAAGGGCATAGCCACAGCCCCTTTTTCCCATGGATAAAAGAATATGCCGGTATAACTGCCACGGGCAAACCGCATTCTGAACCCGGCCTGCCCACAACGAAGCATGAAAGAATGTTAGACATATCTACTCTTTCATATAAAAGCGGTGTGGGAAGGTCAATAACCACAGGAGTCATGCAATCTCCTTGTTAAGAAAGGCCTGTTTTTCTTCCCGGTATTCATCCACGGAAAGGTTCTTTAAAACCGAGCGTTTACCCTCTTCATTGTGAACAAAATGCACCGAATTGATATAATCTTCAATGATGTTGATTTTTTGAAGGGGGGTGACAATGAGTAGCTGAAGGCTTAATTTTTTAAACAGCTCCAACCCATACCGGGTACTCTCGTCAGACCCCCGGCCAAAGGCCTCGTCAATGACCACAAACCGAAAGGTTCTGGATTTTTTTTCTCCCCACCCAAGGCCAAATTGATAGGCCAGGGCCGATGCCAAAATGGTGTAGGCAAGCTTTTCCTTCTGTCCGCCGGATTTCCCCGAAGAGTCGGAGTAAAATTCCTTGTCCTTGCCTGTCTCCTGCCATTTTTCCACGGCGGAAAAGACAAACCAGTTTCTCACGTCCGTGACCTTGGCGGTCCATCGGCGGTCCATATCGGCATGGGCCTCTCTGCCGTTGAACCGGTCCAGTATTTTTTTCACCTCAAGAAATTTCTTTTCATTGTAGATATCTTCGCCGTCCAGGGAATGGGAAAGACATTGCTTGAGGTCGGACTGAAAATCCCGGATTTCACTGTCCTGGGAGGCAGATATTATCAGCTCAATAAAAGTGCCGGAACTGTATTCCACCTTGTTCAGAGAGGTGTTTATGCGGTGGATTTTTTTCTCGATCTCCCGACGCTTCTTATCCAGCTGATTCTGGAACAGCGCAATGCTGTCAATGGTTCCGGTGTTGAGAAGGGTTCGTACCCACAAATTGCTGCTGACGCAATCCCTGGAGCCACTCCATCACCTTTTCCACGGCCGGGGTCAAATCCATCAGGGCATCATCACTGTCGTCTGAATAATATTTCCGTAAAAAGGCATTGTCTCCGGCAGCCCACTCTTCAAGATAGTTCCTGGCACTTCGAGGGTACCTGTTTTCCCACACCTCTTCTCTTAAATGGAACAGATAATCATCCAGCAGGGTGCAAAGTTCTCCCATGGCAATGGCACGCTGGTTGGGGACAATAAATGCCCTGTGAAAAAAACTGATCATCAACGGCATGTGGTCGGCATTGAGCAGCTTCAGTGCGGTGTGGCGTTTTTTCAAGTTTTCCAGGGTTGCATGGTTCATTTTGTTAAATCTTGGCAATCACCTTGCCTGTCATGGTGGTTTCATAACCGGGTATGGACATGAGTTCCTTTCGAAAGGCCCGGGATTGCAGCACATCCATAACCACTTTTACCGTGGCAAGTTCCATCATATCCGAGGGAATGACCAGATCACATCGCACTGCATCCAGGGTCACAAAATCCATATTAAAGGCATTGGCAATCACCCGCAGCCCCAGGGCCGCATCCGCCAGATTAAAGTTCACCATCCGGGCACCCTGGGTATGGCTGTACGCCAGACGTTCATATCCATTTACAGCAGTTACGGGAATCCCGGCTTTTTGAAGAAGATCATCCAGAAGTACCCGCAGTGCGGCCCCGGCATCCCGATTGACAAATCGGACATCGGTCCGGACAAGGTCCTGTATTCCTTTTATTTTAAGGGGATTGCCCCGGGCCACGAGGAGCCCTTCTTCCATGAAAGAAAACCCCACCACAACTCCCTTTGTACCGGACAACGCGTCCGATGCCTTGGAAACGTTGGATTCATTATTGTCTGAATTGTGCAGATGGGTTCCGGCAATGTGGGTATAGCCCTGACCCAGGCGTTCCAATGCCAGATGGCTGGTGGCAAAACGGCAATGGATGCGGGAATCAGGCGCAATGCGTGCCACATGGGCGCCTAAAATATCAAAGGCAGGATCACATCCCATGAGCACAATGGTTCTGTCCAGATATGCAGGCGGGCACAGCAGTTCTGCCAGGTCACCATCCTTGGAAACAATGGCATCGGCAGAGGTAAGTATGTTCGCCATGTCCCCGGTTTCATCCAGAGGGAAACCCACCAGTCGTCCCCGGACCCTGGCGGCAGAAATTCGTTGGGAATTGTTTTTTCCCACCATGACAACGGCCTCTTTGTCCCGAACCGAATCATCCACAAAAAGATCTTCCACCCTGCAGCCAAAATTCCTGGCCAGCTGTAGGGCAACTGCTGTATTGGGTAGATAACGCCCGGACTCAATATCATAAATGGCTTGTCTTTTTACACCGATTTTATCTGCAAGTTCGGACTGGGACCACCCCTTTGATTGGCGGTAGGTCTTTACATTACAGGTAATTTGTGGTTTTGCCTTTGACATTATTTTTCAATCCATGGAGGTTTTTGATTATCATGCCTGGTGGATTAGGGGCATTACAATCTGGTTTCCGTTTTTTTCTTTGATCACAATACCGGTTCCTTGGAGGCGCGTGCTCATCAAGCCCAGGGTACTGACATAATAAATACTTTTATCTGTTTTTGCAAACCCGGAGCGTGGACAAAGAGCCCAGATTCAAAGATATCACATCACCCGCAGCAATTCCAGTTTTGATGCAGACACTGAAAGTTCCCATGAACCGCCCTATATAACCCCCATTTTAAGTGCCTGAATTTTTAAACAGGCTCTAAACAGGACGTCGCCTGGGAATAAATGAGCGAATATTTAATAATCTCCTTGACTGACTACAGACAATATGTAATTTAAAGACGTCAATATATAATTTTAAATGACGTCTTGTCAATTCATAACAACCCAAAAGCTAAGGCAATAAAAATGAACTCATTAAAAAAATTGATCTCTTATTGGACATGGATTCTTTGTATTCTGCTGTTCTTTCTATCATCCACCCCTGCAATCTCCCAGGAAAATAGCATTGTTGTTTTCAGTGCCGGTTCAACAACCAACGCCGTCACCGACATTGCCACGCTGTTTTTCCAGAAAAAAGGGATCAAGGCGATCACCTCATTTGCCTCCTCTTCCACCCTGGCCAGACAAATTGAAAAAGGGGCTCCAGCCCAGGTCTATATCTCCGCAAACAAAAAATGGATGGATTTCCTGGAACAAAAGAAAATGATCGCATCACACACCCGGTTTGATCTGTTGAGCAATCGCCTTGTCCTGGTAGCCCCAGATGACAGCCCCTTGTCCACAATTACCATTAAAAAAAATTTCCCGCTGGCCAGCCTCATCGGCGACGGTCACCTGGCCATGGGAGACCCGGATCATGTACCATCTGGAATTTATGGCAAACAGGCCATGGAGACTCTGGGCGTGTGGGAAGGTATCAAAGAAAAAGTGGTCCGGGCAAAGGATGTAAGAGCCGCCCTGGTACTGGTTGCCCGGGGTGAGGTACCTGTGGGGCAGGTATATGCAACGGATGCCGCTATTTCAGATAAGGTAAAAATCATCGGTATGTTTCCCGAAGATACCCATTCTCCCATTGTCTACCCGGCAGCCATTATTGCAGGCCAGGAGCTCCCTGAGACACAGGCGTTTATGGCATTTTTAAAATCCCCGGACGTCAAAATTATTTTTGAAAAATATGGATTCAGTGTCAAGTGATCTCTTTTTTGCATTTAAGCGACATTGAACTGGAAGTTCTGCGATTAAGCCTTTGCATATCCGGGTGGGCTGTGCTCTTTAGCCTGCCCCTGGGTATTGCAGCGGCCTGGGTGCTGGCGCGTCTGAATTTCCCGGGAAAAAGCCTTCTGGATGGATTGTTCCATCTGCCCCTGGTGCTGCCCCCGGTGGTCACCGGTTATCTGCTTCTGATATTCCTGGGACGAAAAGGGGTGGTGGGAGCCTTTCTTTACAAATACACGGGGCTCACCTTTGCCTTTAACTGGAAGGGAGCTGCCGTTGCAGCAGCGGTAATGGCATTTCCCCTTTTGGTTCGATCGGTGCGACTCTCCATTGAAAACATCGACCAGGGCCTGGAATTTGCTGCCCGAACCCTGGGGGCAGGGCAAATTCGGGTTTTTTTCACCATTACGCTGCCATTGATGGTTCCGGGTATCATAACAGGCCTTATTCTGGCCTTTGCAAGAAGCCTGGGGGAATTTGGTGCAACCATCACCTTTGTTTCCAATATTCCGGGGCAAACCCGGACCCTTCCCCTGGCACTGTACACCCTGACCCAGATGCCCGGGGGAGAAACCGGAGCCATGCGGCTTTGCGTTATTTCCATTGTCATTGCCATGGTGGCCCTGATCTTTTCTGAAATAATGGCCAAACGGTTTGCCCGTTTTATAAAAGGATAAATTATGATTGATATTCACATCCAACGACAGCAGGGTGACTTTCTTGTTAATGCCATTTTCACCGGTGCAGCCTCTGGGGTCACGGCACTGTTTGGCCCCTCCGGATCAGGTAAAACATCCATTGTCAATATGGTGGCGGGACTGGTCAAACCCGATGCCGGGCACATAATCATCAATGATCACTGCCTTTTTAATTCCCGGCAAAAAATAAACCTGGCCCCGGAAAGACGCCGTATTGGATATATTTTTCAAGATGGACGGCTCTTTCCCCATCTGTCGGTGAAAACAAATCTAACCTATGGGATGAGGCAGATTCCTGTATCCCAACGATATGTTGAGTTTGATGACGTTGTGGAACTCCTTGGCATAGGTCATTTGCTGGAAAGAAGGCCCGCAAAATTATCCGGGGGGGAAAAGCAGCGGGTGGCCATCGGCAGGGGACTTTTAACAAGCCCTGCCATGCTGCTCATGGATGAACCCCTTGCCTCCCTGGATCATGACCGCAAACAGGAGGTTCTCCCATTTATCCGGCGCATGTGCCGTGAATTTTCCCTGCCAATTCTCTATGTCAGCCATTCCCGGGACGAAATTCTCAAGCTGGCCTCCCATGTAATCATTCTAACGGCTGGCCATGCCATTTCGGCGGGAGATGTGAAAACACTACTACAAGAGGTTCCTGTTCCCCGGCTATGTGTCAATGGATGAGCACCGTAAAATATAGCCATTGGGCATAATATTTTTGATGCTCATCCCCTAAATTTCAAACTATTAAGACGATTTCTGTCCCGCCTTAAGTGGGTAGTCCCCCGTTCTCCCATCAAACATCCCCTATTCCAAAAAATTGACGATCAAGTATTAAATTGACACTTGAGTTGTATACATGTATATACAACAATGAATAAACAGTTGATGGCCTTTTTTTAACCCATGGATATCAGGCCTTTTACACCAACTACCCCTCCTGAATCAGAGATTCATAAGGCGCTTGTAAAAGCCCGGCTTGAAAATCTTTTTTTTGCCAAATTCTTCGGATATATGGAGCAATAAATAATATATGGTTATAAAACGAACAAGGTCAGCCATCGCCCCCAGCCCTTTGTATCAACAGGTAAAGGACCATATCCTGGGAAGAATTGAGACGGGGGAATGGACGCCGGACATGAAAATTGACTCTGAAAACAGCCTGGTGGAAACCATGGGGGTTTCACGCATGACCGTGAATCGTGCTCTTCGTGAACTGACAGCAGAGGGCAAACTGGTTCGTCTCCAGGGAGTGGGAACCTTTGTGGCCCGTCAAAAACCACAGTCTGAATTATTGGAAATCCGATCCATTGCCCGGGAGATAACAGAAAGGGGGGGGAAACACTCCTGCGACATCCACCTGTTACAACAAGAAAAAGGCTCCCCGGAGGTGGCATCGGAAATGGATCTTGAAGCGAACGCGCCTGTTTACCATGCCATCATGGTTCATAGAGACAACGGTATCCCCATTCAGCTGGCCGATCGTTATATTAACCCTGTCATGGCTCCGGATTTTTTAGAGCAGGACTTTACCCGAATCACTCCCAGTGATTATTTGATGGGAATCTCTCCTGCAATGGAGGTGGAGCACATCATTGAAGCGATGATGCCGGATGAATGGAGCAGCGATCTTTTGGAAATCCCCCGCACAGAGCCTTGCCTGATCCTCCACCGCCGAACTTGGGTGAGCGATAAAGTGGCAACCACAAGCCGCTTCATTTATCCGGGATCACGTCATAAGATTGGAAGTCGTTTTCAACCGGCACATTCAACATGATCTGTTCCACGTGAAACAGGTCAACCCCATTTTTTTATAAAACAGACCATGAGAAGAGATGAGTCAACTTATATTTGATCCAAAATGGCCAGCACTTCAGCACATTTTTTTCTGGAACGTTTTTCCATGGCATTGGCTTCTTCAAGGATTTTTACCTTATACACCTCATCATGGACATCCTTGATATTAATCAAAACATTCTGGTAAGCCCCCCAGATACCGGTTTCCAATGCCCTTGCACCCACCTGGGTATCAGATTTTGATGCGGGGTTTCCATACCGGGCCACTTCACACAATGCATCCCAGGCCCCATCCCCCAGACGCATGGTGCCCAGGGGCACATTGATAGCGGTTTTAAGTCCCGCCTGCATTTTTGCAATTCGAGCCTCTTTTTCCGCTTCTGTTCCCCTTGGCATGCGAAGCCCTTCCATGTACTCATTAAAGGCCGAGGTGTCAGCATCAATCATGGGAATTAATTTTTTGGTCAATTCATGGAGAATGGGAATAATGTTACGCATGTGCAGATCCACTGATTCAAACTTTCTCACGCCCTGGGTGAGCTTGGCCACCATGGAACCAAGACCCGTTCCCACCGCAGCCATGGCAGCAGAGGCAGATCCGCCGCCGGGCGCCGAAGTTCGGGCAGCTATCTCTTCAATAAACCCCCTCACTGTCAGGTTGGCCAGGGGCTCCTCCGGTGGTTCTGCCACAATATATTCAATGACCTTGTCCTGGGGATTGAAAGTGGCCACGGAGTTTAGACCCAGGCGTTCAATGGCAAGCCGGACCTTTTGATCCTCTTCATAGATAAAAAGGTTTTCTTTTTCAATGTAATAATCCGCGGCCATTATCAACGATTCCAGAGGAACAATACCCACAATTTCAGAACCTGCCACGGCAAGGTTTAAAGCTTTTGCCTCCTCTTTCACCGCCTCAAACAGCACATGGATGGGGGTAACATTGTAGTTGTTAAGATTTACAGTTACCTGGGCCATATTGTATTCGTCCACAAACCAGCCCATGCCCTTTAACTCTTTTAATTTGCCGGGTTGCTCCTCGCCCCGTCCTGCTTCCCGCAGATTCAACGCAATGCGATGGGCCTGGTTGGAGGTACCCAGAATATTCACATTGTAGGCAATAAGAAACATGCGGGCACCCGTGGCCGTAATCCCCCAGGTGGGAACAAACTTTGAGGGACCGAAATCAGGTTTCCATCGGGGATCTTTCAATCGCTCCTCCAGGGCTTCGTACTCACCTTTTCGGACATCGGGAAGTTTTCGTCGATAATCGTGCTCGGCTGCCTCTTCGTAAAGGAAAAAGGGAATAGCCAACTCGTCAGCGGCTTTTTTGGCAAAGCGTTTTGCAATGTCAACACACTCTTCCATGGTGATATTGGCCACGGGGATAAACGGGCAGACATCCATGGCACCAAACCGGGGATGTTCTCCTTTGTGCAGACGCATATCTATTTTTTCTTTGGCCACCCGGGCAGCAGCCACGGCACCTTCAATGACGCTATCGGGATCACCCACAAAGGTATACACCGTTCGATGGGTGGATTTTCCTGGGTCCACATCCAGCAGGGTGCACCCCTTTGTTCCACGGATGGCATCGGCAATGGCATTGATGACGGCTTTGTCCCGTCCCTCGGAAAAATTGGGTACACATTCAACTATTTTTTTCATTTGTATGGTCCTTCATTATTTTTTTCATATGAAACTCCGCCTAAGATATTGCAATAATGAAAATTTCATTTTTTATTGTGGTCAGGCCACGGAGAATCACCGTTGGTCTACTCAAGGCATCTATTTTATTTTGTTTTTTCCGTACTGTTCCACATATCGTTTAAAAAGCGGTTTCAACCGGGCACCCATGCGATGGGTGGTTCCCGGATATGTCATCCGGCTGTGGGTGGCCACCCGCCAATTATCCCAGGTTTGACGATGCAGAATAAGACAGGGTTCATGGGGCGAAAGATTCAGCAGATCCTGTGCCATTTTATCGGGATTCAGAGCTTCAATAATATGTTCCACATCCCTGATGTGAATGGTTTTCAACAGATAAGCCACCGGTGAAATTATTGAGTAATCCTGATTCAAAAAATCAGGCGCAGACAGGGGAT
>CAKZLA010000154.1 GCA_937124525.1 uncultured Desulfobacterium sp. | reverse complement strand
CATTGCCCGTCGGGGGGGCGGCATGATAGCCTTTTCAATATTCGTTGTGTCCGCCAGGGCATGGGTGTTATATGAAACAGCAGGTGCTGGGTGCTGGGTTTTGCCAGCAATTGCTTTTTCGATTTTCGTTGTGGGCAGGCCAAGGTCCCAAATACGGTCTACCTGTGGCAGTTATTAAGATTTAAGGCGGGCCATTATTTTTTTTGTGAATAATTGGATCTCCTCAATTTTAAACAGAACGCCCGTGCTCACAAAAAGCCCAATGAAAACGGTGGTGGTTACAATGCACATGGCCAGGGCACCGGGAATGGTGGACCCATTGAAGATATGGCCCAAGGGACGGGACAAATTAAAGAGCAGCCACCCAATACCCATGCTTAATAATGCTATTTTTATGAAAAATAAGTAAACCGTGTGGCCTTCATGATTATGGCTTTTCCGGTTCCACAGGGCAAACAGGAGTCCGGTCTGAAAGGTGGCACCCAGGGTAAGAGCCAGGGCAATCCCCCGTGCCCCCATAACGTGCATGAGACCATAAAACACTGGCAGACTGATCACCACGGCAGCAGATCCCACAAGGGCGGGAAACCAGGTATTCTGTACGGCATAATATCCCCTGACCACAACGGTCTGGGCCGCAAAGGCAACGGTGCCTGCCATGAGAAAGGGAAGTACCTGGGAGGTGAGCTGGGTGGCTGTGGCATCAAACTGCCCTCTCTGGAAAAGAAGAAATACGATTTCCCGGCCCAGCACCATAAACAACACGGACACGGGAATCACCAGAATCAAAAATTTCAGGGTGGCGTTTAAAAGCCGGTTGAGTTCATCCATGTTCCCCTTTGCGGCCAGTTTTGCCATAAAAGGGTAGGATGCCACCCCCACGGCCTGGCCAAACAGCCCCACCAGTATGAACATCACCCGCAATGCGTAGTTCAGGGCCGCAATGCTGCCCTCCTCCAAAAATGAGCCGAAATATTTCAGCAGGATTTCCGTGGAAAAGGTCATGGTCAGACCCACCATCAGGGGAAGGGTCAGCAGGACATATTTGATAAAGTCCGGGTGGGTAAAGCTGATAAGGGCAGATAGCTGCATGCCGCACTTTTTTGCCCCGATATATTGCAATAAAAAATTACCCACAAAGGCACCGAGTAATACCCCCCAGGCAAACCCCTCCATGCCCAAGCGGGGACCCAATAAAAGCCCCCCGAGAATAATTCCAAGATTATAGACCAGGGGGGCCAGGGCCGGAATCATGAATTTTTCCCGGGCAAACTGCACTGCCATGAAAAGCCCTCCGGAAAAAAAGCACAGCTGGGCTGGCATAATGATACGTGTCATGCGAACGGCCTTGGCAAAAAGCGCTGGATCTGTGAGCCCCGGGGCCAGCATGGATACCAATTGGGGGGCAAAACAAAAGGCCATGAGCAGAAAGAAAAATAAAAGAGCACCAAAGGTGTTAAGAACAATGGATAGAATTTTCCATCCACCTTTTTCATCCTTCCGGGTCAAGTAGGCAGAAAAAAGAGGGATAAAGGTCACCGACAAAAAACCGCTGGCCACGATGTGATTGAGTATTTCAGGAATGATAAAGGCCACTTGGTAGGCATCTACGCCGCCTCCGGCACCCCCTGCATAGGCAATGGTCATCTCCCGAAAAAGTCCGATGATGCGGCTTGCAAACACTGAGGCCATCATGATGAAAGACGCCACCCCGATTTTTTTAAGGGTGCCTTTTCTGGATGTCATGGGATTTCCTTTATAGAAAACCGGCAAGAAAACCCCTGAGTCTTTAGCTCAGGGGTTGTTGACGGGATAGCGTTGTATGTTCCGGCAGGTGTAGCACAAGATTTAAATTTTGTTAAATAATATTAAAAAATACTCATTATTTTATTGAAATATTGTTCAAACAAAGGTTAAATCACAGAGCAAACATTAGAGCCTGTTTAAAAATTATTAAGATTTGAGGCAGGCCATTATTTTTTTGTGAACAATTGGATCTCCGTAATTTTAAACAGAACGCCCGTGCTCACAAACAGACCAATACAAATGGTGGTGGTTACAATGTACATGGCAAGGGCACCGGGACTACGGGCTTCATCCCTGGTGGGGGCTTTAACCTGGCTGGCTGTGGCTGTTCCGGGGTGGTGGCAGGTGCCTGTTCCCTGACCACATCATCCTCATAAACAAGATATTTCGGTCTGGTGATCTGCCTGGATTTGGTTAGTTCTGGGTTACCGGAATGGTGAAGAATCTTCTTCATACCAGATTCAGAAACGATGGATAAAAGAAATTCGTTGGGGTCGTTGATATCCTGCCCCTCAACAACATCAATTTTTTTAGGATAGAGGTAGTCCAGGGCTTCTCTTGAATCTGCGATGCCAAGGGCCTGGCAAACATCAACGTTGACGAACCAGATGGAAGCATCTTTTTTTACTGTTCGGATTTCGTGGTTTTGGAATGTAAAGGTGTGGGGGTGGCGGTGTTTTTCCATGATATGATAGGGTTCCTATGCGTGAATTAAGCCCTGATTGTCCTATCAAAAAAAAAGGGCAGCAATGGAGGTTGGCAGACCGGCACAGGTACCGGCATACCCGAAGGTCTCAGGTATCCCCCATGCTGCCCAAAAAAGACACACATAGAATATAAAAAAGCGTTCACATGTAAATGTAGACGCCTTTTACGTCCTGTGGTCCGGCTGTCAACTCGGTATCTCTGATTTGGCAGAGATGAATTACATTAAACTGGTGGTGGATTTGTCAAGGGGATTTTATAATGTATAAAGTTGAAACTCGGCAAACTAACTTTATATATTATAAAGTTTGATTTTCAGTATTGTTTTACATAACTTTCAAATCCTGATATGTCCTTTTTCATATAACTGCCACGGGCAGACCGTATTGGGGATCTGGCCTGCCCACAACAAATATCGAAACTCCAGTTATTACAAAT
>CAKZLA010000153.1 GCA_937124525.1 uncultured Desulfobacterium sp. | reverse complement strand
ATGACAGCCAATGGACTGTTTATTACGCATGGCGGCCTTGACAAGAATAAAGACGGTTTCAACGCCGTTTCTCAACTCTATGCTATGATCTGGCGATTCACGCTGGCACCTGGGTATCCCTGGGAGTGATGGTTATTGGTGATGAGATCAATGGCCATTTTCAAAACTTCAGGAACACCGGGTGGATCAAAGGGCCTTCACCCCGGGTAAAGGTCTCAATCAAGTTCCCCTCGGCTTTGGATGGCCTCCATTTATTGGATAGATTTAGTCAGTTTATATTTTTTAATTCTTCGATAGACCGTGGTCCTGTCCACTCTCAATAATCGGGCTGTTTTGGCTTTATTCCAGTCAGTTTGCTTTAACGCACTGGATAACTGTTCAACCTCATCAATAGCATCATTCGTATCCCCATCCCTTCGTTTTATAGGTGTACGCTCAATTTCTGGTGGTAAATGGGCAAAATCAATGTTCTCGCCCCGGCAAAGCACATAAATTCGCTCCATGGCATGTTCCAACTCTCGAACGTTACCGGGCCAATGATAACTCATGAATACATTCAGGATTTCATTGGAAACATGCTGGATTTGTTTTCCATACTGTTTATTAAACACACCAAGGAAATGATCAACCAATAATGGGATATCCTCTCGTCGCTCCCGCAAAGATGGTAACTTTATTTCCATGACCTTCAATCGGTAATAAAGATCCTCACGGAAGCGCTGTTGGAGAATCAGTTCCTCCAGATTTCTATTTGTGGCAGCAATGATACGGACATCGACTTTAGTGGGAGTGGCATCCCCAACTCTCTCGAATTGCTTTTCTTGAAGCACTCTCAGCAATTTGACCTGAATATTATGGGATATGTCACCAATTTCATCCAATAGAATCGTTCCCCCGTCAGCGATCATAAAGCGACCGTCCCTGTCTTTTACGGCACCTGTAAACGCACCCTTGACATGCCCGAACAATTCACTTTCCAACAAGGTTTCAGTCAAGGCCGCACAGTTGACAGCGACAAAGGGTTCATTTCTGCGATTGCCGGTGTTGTGGATCGCCTTGGCCACTAATTCTTTACCTGTACCGCTTTCACCGGTTATCAAGATCGTGGTATTGATATTGGCAATATCTTCCACGATGCTGTAGACGGCCTGCATTCCGGCACTTTTACCGATTATATTCTGAAACTTATGCCGTTTTTTGAATTCTTTTTCAAGCTCTTCAAGCTCATAGATGCGGGTGATATCTCGAATCACCATCACTGCTCCCAAACTTCGATTATTCACGTCTTTTAAGGGTGAACAGTTGAGTACAGACACCTTGTCTGCCCGGCATTCGATCCTGTACCCTTGAATGCTCACCTTGCGATCCATGGTCTGCCTCAGAAGGCTCACACAGCATTTATTGCAGCCATTGTAACTGTTCATAAAATCATATTCTTTTGTAATAGTATGATCTATACCGCAAATTCGCCCAGCAGCTTTGTTGGCTTCAATCACCTTCATATCGCTGTCAACTGTAACAATTGCATCCATAACACTACTGAAGATAGCTATCAGACGGGTTCGATGCATAAAACGTTCATCCTCTGCCTGCTTCCGATCTGTTATATCACGGACCACTGAACGAAACCCAACAGGTTCTCCCTCACTACTTTTTTTAAGAGAAATCGAATTTTCTATAATGCGCCTGCCACCGTCTTTGCAGATGATTTCATAGGCAAAAGCTTTGTTGGAAATACCGGTTTTATAGACATGATTGTAGGCTCTGAAGACCTCCTTTGCCGTTTCCGGATCAAGGTAACTACGATAATCTAGGCCGATAAGCTCAAACTTGTGGTAGCCATAAATCTGATGAAATGATTGATTGCAGAAAGTCACCTTACCGGTCAGATCTATTTCCCCGTAGCCGTCCTCAATGCCATCCAATATGGCGTTATAACGGTTCTCCGATTCATTAAGGACTTTATCGGTAACATTTACAATGTTAGCCAACTCAATAATATTTTCGTTAAATTCAATGGCATTGCTGCTCACTTCAAGGAATACGTCGCCACCGATTTCAGCCTTTGCTCTATAAGTGTAGTTTTTCCGCTCCCTTAAATTTTTTTCAAGATCGAGATATTGAGATCGGACAAGAGAAATGTCTTCTGCCACTGCCGTTTCCCATACCGGCCGGCCGAGTTGCGCATTGATCTTTTTTAAATTTAATAATTTTAACAAGTGCTGATTAATGTAATCAAACCGACCGTTTTTTATGATTGCAATACCGGCTGGAATCGCATCCAGCAGTTTTGCGGCTTCACAATCCGAGTTTAAGTCCCTGCTTATAAGCGCAAAGACGTTTCCGGCAGCCTGCTTTTTTTTAAGCATGTTGACCTGCATGTAAACGATGCCTCCATTCGACGAAGGGGGCTTGGTTCTATTTTGCCCATTATCAGGCGCCATCAAAAGCGACAAATAAAAACACAACGATTGTCATCCTCTTTGGTTTTTTGAGCGTGCTTTTTGTTTTCAGCGGTTTCGCCTAATCATTATTTTCCAATTCCGGTATCCTTTTGGGATAATGTTTGGAAATCGCAAACACTCTTTTTTGTTAGAAAAAAGCATGCCATACAAAACCAAAGTTGGGGCAACATTAATTTCAGGCCACGGCATTCAAGTTTAACAGATGTCCCATTTTCTGTTGTTTACACACCAGATAATGGTTGTTGTGATCATTTGCTTCAACTTGAATGGGCACCCGTTCCACAACCTCAAGGCCATATCCCTCCAGGCCGACTATTTTCTTGGGATTGTTTGTCATCAAACACATTTTACGAATGCCGAGGTCGGCATCCTTCAAAAGTACTTTACACTTTCTTAGAGCATTCCCCATTTTTAGGGACTTTTTCCCAAAAGACTGTAAAGTACTTTTGGGGTCATATGAAGGATGCCCCGAATTCTTACATTTTTTAACCAGGAACTCGCTTGAAAGACTTCAAAGTAATAGATCTGGGGCTGTCTAAAAACACGCGTTTGGAGGGCTATTTCGCAATGGAAAGATCCCCTTTCTTAAACGCTGAAATTGCGCCTTAATTGCATGGGCTAAACAGAAAAATACGTGATTCCTGGATGAACCTTTTTTTAGTCATAATATTTCGGAACTTGCATAAGCAAAAAGCAATGATCATGCCATATTGTTTAAAATCGTAAAAAGAGATAAAAATTATTGCCAATATCACTTTTTTTTTAAAAAAATATACGATTTCGAAGTTTTTTTAAAAAATATAAAATATTTTTTGTCAAGTTGTCCTAAAATAGAACAACAAATAAACATAAAGGTGTATTGTCATGGTACCATTGCCGTCGCTTGAAAAGCCTCGAAAACAGGGCAAAATAAAATTCATTTAAACGAATTGGAAAAACTTTGAGCTTTGAAAAAAAGGCCCTGTGCGAACACTTTAAATACGTTTATTAAAAACCTTGAAACCCTTCATCATCAAAAGGTATTACCTGATCAGCTCTAACCTCTTTTGGATTGTGAATCAGCATTTTTTTCTTTCCAAGACCTGATGATTTTGAACGGCGAACAACCGGGGTTGCTTTTTTTTCTCCTCCAGTGCTAACATTGTTTTCTTTTTTACCCGTTATCAGCATGCCAAGCTGGCTGACATATTCCCTGAGTTGTTCAGCCTGAGCATTCATTTCTTCGGAAGCAGAAGCAGATTCTTCTGCATTTGCCGCATTTTGCTGGACCACTTTATCCATATCTGTGATGGCAATATTCACCTGTTCAATGCCATTTGACTGCTCCTTGGAGGTCTCTGAAATTTCAGCCACCAGTCCCCCGACCTTGCCCGCATTTTTTGTAACTTTGAAAAAAGCTTCATTGGTTATTGCCGCAAGGGCAGAACCATTATTAATTTTCTTTACGGTAACTTCGATCAGGGCCGCAGTGTTTTTTGCAGCAGCAGCAGCTCTCATGGCAAGATTCCTGACTTCATCTGCCACAACGGCAAAACCTGCTCCTGCTTCGCCTGCCCTTGCTGCTTCAACTGCAGCATTCAAGGCAAGCAAATTTGTTTGAAAAGCAATTTCATCAATGGTTTTTATAATTTTTGAGGTTTCTTCACTGGCTTTTGAAATATCTTCCATTGATTTTGTAAGGCTCCCCATTGATTCGTTGGCAGTATTCACAATCTGTTTGGCATCTTTCATCAATGCTTCTGCCTGGCTTGTATTTTCAGTATTCTGCCGGGTCATAGATGAGATCTCTTCCATAGAAGAGGATGTCTCTTCGATGGAAGCAGCCTGCTCAGATGATCCTTCCGCAAGGGACTGGCTGGCAGATGATACCTGGCCCGAGGCCGAGGCAACTTGGTCGGCTCCTTCATTCAAGCCTGCAATGATACTATTAATTGGTTTTATGATGCTGCGGATCATGAAAAATGCCACAAGAAGACCCACCACAAAAACGATAATCAGTCCGATGGTCATGATGGTGGAGGCAAAAAAAAGAGCATCCATGCTCTCTTCAGCAATTTTATGTGTGGCTTCCATGCCTGCCTGGGCTATGGCATTACAGGCATCGGTGACAGCATCTCCTGCTATGGTTCTTTGTGCTGACACTTTCTTCCGGGTAACCCAGTTGTTAAGAAACTCCAGCATTGCCTGTTTATAAAAAGCTCCAGCCGTTTTTACCTCATCAATGCGTTTGAGTTCCTCGGAAAGGCGGGTGATTTTTTTCAGAGCTTCAATCTTTTTATTGATTTTTAAAAAAGACTCCATGGCCTGTTTCATTATTTCAGGGCTGCGCAGAGCCTGGGCTTTGAAGCTCCCGATCCTGGCCTGATTTCCAAGATCGATTATATTGTTGATCAAGGTTACCTTGGACAGTCTTTCAAGAATCGCTTTGCTGTTTTCTTCCTTTCCAGAGTTGATTTCCTTTGTCATTTTTTCATTTTGACCAGCCAGAAAGGCGCTACAGTTGCTCATGTATTGCGCTGCAGATGTATCCAACTTCGTTCTATTGATGGCCATTTTTGCATTAAGATCAAGGATTTGTTGAATCATGGTTTTATAGGACTCAAGGGGTTGGGTGGCGTTCTGAAGCTGAGTTCCCAGTTTTTTTAAATGAGGTGATGCAGCCTGAAGGATACGACCATTTTCCAAAGCCGCATGCATGTCTTTGAGTTTTTCCTGACCTTTTTTGTAGTATGCCTTATCTTCTGTAAAATCATACCCTCTCATTTCATACATCACGTCATTGGTCGCCCCTTTTAGGGCCATGGCCACATCCATTTCCGGTACATACTCACGGCTCAGGATTGTGATTTGTCCTGCCACTTTATCCATATTCCAGATGGCCATGGAACCCAGTGCCATGGCGATGATTATTAGAAGGACAAAACCTGACGTAATTTTTAAACCTAAACTAAAATTTTTCATTGGAGTCCTTAGGGACTTCATAATAATAAAACTACCACTTTCAAAGCAAAAGCCCTTTAATTACGGGTAAATTTCAATTTTAACTGGGTAGATTATTTGTTATGAGTTCCCTTATTATACTGAATTGTTATGGCAAGAGTTTGTAAGTTCTCAATAAGTACGGGTAAGGATGACAAAGCCATTAAAATTCAGTCATGGCTAAACAAGCAAATTCAA
>CAKZLA010000152.1 GCA_937124525.1 uncultured Desulfobacterium sp. | reverse complement strand
CGGCATGATAGCCTTTTCAATATTCGTTGTGGGCAGGCCAGATCCCCAATACGGTCTGCCCGTGGCAGTTATATGAAGGATGCCCTATTTCTCTATGTTTTCCCGTTCTTCTATTACGGTTTTCAGCACTTTCAAGGCTGTGTTTGCCGAAGGTACTCCGCCATAGATGCTGGTTTGAAAAATTACCTCAGCCACTTCTTCACTGGTGCACCCCACATTCAAGGCCGCATGGATATGAAGTTTTAACTCTTCGGGCCGGGAAAGCACAGCCAGGGCAGCCACTGTTACCAGCTGACGGGTGGGGTGGGGGATTTTTTCCCGGGAATACATTCTGCCGGTGATGTAAAGGGACATATCCTTGGCCAGCTCTTTATCAAAATGTTGCCACAGTCCATAGGGTTTTTCTTCATTTTTTACCCCTTTAAAATAAAGAGTTGCCGTGTCTCTGGTGCGTTTTGCTGCTTCTTTGTCATCCATTTGTTCACCCGTGATTAAATCAATGTCTGGGCATCCACTGTCAGGATGCCAATGGTTAAAAAATATTTTACTTTGTTAATTTGCTTCCCAAAAAGTCACACCGGCAAAGGATTGTCAAGTATTTGATCATCTTTTTAGCATTTTCCTTGTACCAAAAAATACAGGTTGGAAAGAGTGATCTAATTCCCATCCAATTTCAGGGATTTTTTCCCACAAATATGGGTAGAGCCATATTTTTTTGACAATCATTATTTATTGCATGATACGTAACTATTTATTTGAATAATACTCAATAGCGATAGTTATTGCCTCTTTTTGTTCACCCAGAATTCTTATCTACCAGAGCTGTAAAAGTCCATAAATATAGATTCTGGGCGTTCACTCATCCAGCAAAATAAAAGGCTTACCAGAACGGGGATGCCGATCCACAATAACCGGTGTTTTATACACCGTTTCAATGTATTCCTTGGTAATGACAGTTTCCGGAGAACCTGTGCAGAACACCTCCCCGGCCTTACCATTGAGTAAAATCAACCGATGGGCATACTCACTTGCCAGATTCAGATCATGGAGCACCATGATCACCGACAGGTTAAACTGCCGGTTCAGCCGTCTGATTTGATTTAAAATCACCGCCTGGTGGGTGATGTCCAGATGGGAGGTGGGTTCATCAAGCAGCAGCAAGTCCGGCTCCTGAACCAAGGCTCTGGCAATGGCTGATAGTTGTTGTTGCCCGCCACTGATGGTATCCATGGATTTTTCTGCAAGATGGTCGATGCCAAGCAGGGTCAGGATCTCTTTTACTTTGTCAACGTCTGCCCGGCGTTCAAAAAATTGATACCGTTTAAAATAGGGCAACCGTCCCATGAGCACATAGGCGGACACCGTCATGGGGGGCATGTCAATGGTCTGGGAGACCCGGGCAACGGTTCTGGCAATGGAGGAGCGAGACAAACGGCGGATCTCCTCTCCCTTAATGAAGACATTGCCCTGCCAGGGTTTGAGCACCCCGCACAGGGTCTTTAAAAGGGTGGTTTTCCCCGACCCGTTGGGGCCGATGATGCTGATGATCTCCCCCTTTTGTGCCTCAAAACAGATATCCTTGAGCACCGGGTTTTTCCCATATCCGCAATAAAGATGGTCCGTCGTTAAGATGGCTGCCGGGTCATTCATGATATGGCTCTCTTTCTGGTCAGTACATAAATAAACACCACTCCGCCGATGATGCCGGTGATCACCCCCACGGGCAGTTCCAAAGGAGAGATAATGGTGCGGGCAATGACATCACACAAGGTGAGAAAAGAAGCTCCGGCCATCCATGACCCCAATAGCAGAATCCGATGGTCCGACCCCACGGTCATACGCATGAAGTGGGGTACGATGAGCCCCGCAAACATAATAATCCCCCCCACGGAAACGCTAAGCCCAGTTAGGATGGAGGCGGTGACAAACAACACCTTTTTGGAGCGTTCGATGTTAATCCCCAGATTCATGGCCTCCTCTTCACCCAGCGAAAGAGCGTTTAAATCCAAACAGAAAAAAAGCGAGATGACAAGGCCTGCAAGGGAGCCAAAACAACAGATTTTAATCAATGTCAGGTTGGTTTCATCAAGGGACCCCATGATCCAGAAGACAATGGTCTGCAGCTCATCACTTTTGGACACGGCCATGAGCAGCATCACAAGGGAAGAGCACACAAAGCTGATCATCACCCCGGTGAGAAGCATGGTATCGGTCTTGACCATGCCGGTTTTGATGCTGATGAGATACACCATGGTGATCACGGCAAGTGCCCCGAAAAACCCCGACAAGGGATAGGCAATAATGCCGATGATCATATGCCATTTAAAGAGGATGTTAAGACACACCCCAAGGGATGCACCCCCTGAGATGCCAAGGGTGTAGGGTTCCACCAGGGGATTTCTGAAAAGCCCCTGCAAGATGGCCCCGGCAAGGCTCAATGCCCCGCCTGTGGCAATGCCAAGCAGGATGCGGGGCATGCGGATTTTAAATAAAATATTGTAATCTGTGGTTCCCCGTCCATGGAAAATAATGCCGGGGATATCCTTCATGGCAATACCGGCACTGCCCGTGCACAGGGCCAGGACGCACACTAAGAAAAGCAGCACCAATAAAAAACCAAGTACCCAGGCCCAGGTGATGAAGCGGGAGCGTCCCATATTATCCCTTGAAATCCAGTGATGGGTGGAGCAGCCGGGTGATTTCCCTGACCCCCCTGGCAAAGATCAGGGGAGTGGGGCTGCAAATGATTTCTGAATCCAGGAGATGAATGGCGTTGTGTTGAACGGCCCCCATGGTACCAAAGGACATCCACTGCTGTTTCTCTGTGATACCGGCGGATTTACTGGAACCCATGGTGGAGATGAGAATTACATCGGGATTTTCCTTGACCACCTTTTCCCGGCTGTACACCCCGGAGTTTTCATGGGCCGCGATGTTGATGCCGCCGGAAAATCGAATGAACTCATTGACAAAGGTCTCTTCATTGGCCGTGTGCAGGGGTTTGATACCAATTTGGATGAACACTTTTTTGGGAGGTAGATCCGCGATGAGCTTCTGGACCTTTGCCACCTCTGCCCGGGCCTTTGAGATAATTTCTTCTGCTTTATCAACTGCCCCGATGAGCTGTCCCAATCGTCGGGTGTTGGTGCAGATCTCTTCAAAGGTCTTGGGATTTTTAAAGGGCACCACAGTAATGTCAAACTGCCTTAAAACTTGGATTTGTTTCTCTTTGGTGAACTGGCTGGCCAGTACCAGATCTGGCTTTAAACTGATGATCTTTTCCACATTTACCTGGATAAGGGACCCTATTTTTTCCTTGGGTTGTGTATTGGGGGGATCATCGCAATAGGTGGTGTCGGCCAGCAGTCGATCCCCGGCTCCTAAGAGGTAGATGGTTTTGGTGAGCACCGGCCCCAGGGAGATGATGCGTTGGGGCATGGTTTTTGGATATAACTCATGGGGCAGGGCCTTTGTTGACACTTTTTGATCCGCCTTTGCCCCTGCTTTCGTCGATGCCTTTGCCGATGTCTTTGTATTTGCCTCTGTGGTAGGGGCCTTGTCATCTGTTAATTCATTTGCCGTGACCGTTTCGTCTTTTGAGTTATCTTCCTTTTCATCTGGACCCGGAGCCAGGTCATGCAGGGTGGCAATACCTGTCATCAAAGCATTAAAGGTAAGCTCAAGTGGTTCGGGTAAAAATTTTGTGGATGAAAAGTCCGTCAGCACATCAATGGGGGCCTTTGCAATATCTTGGGCCAGGTCCAATATCAGGCTGGAAAAGGCAGATATATCCTCCACCTGACCCCGTTCCATGGCATCACAAAGGGCAAAGGCCTGTTCCACCACACCGGCATATTCGGGTATTAAAAGCAGGCGCTCAAGTTCCGATGCCATGGTGCTGTCCTTGGCTTTGCTGCATTGACAGTCAGAACTTTTGGCCAGGGTGTGAAGAGAAATACCCCGTTCCTGAAGTCGCTGGAACACGTTGCGGTGGGCGGCAATGCCATTTTGAAGAAATACCGCCTGTTTTACCCCGTCATACACAGCCTTTGCAATGAGTTCTCCCAGCTTGGTGTGTCCCCCGGCCCCTTCAATGGGAACGCCATCCCCCTGGACCACAATGATGTTGTCGGTGCCCGTGCCCGTGGCCTGGAGATGCAGGGGATCATCGGAGCTTCTGATATCCAGATCTGCCATGGCCGCGCTTTTGCCTTCAGTGACACAGATGATGGCCCGGCTCATGGCCCGGGGGGACAATTTTCTGTTGGTCATGATAATGATGTTGATGGTGCCGGGATCATAGTAAAACCCGGTGGATCGGGAAGCCCGTTGGGCATTGGAACACACCCCGGCGGTGATAACCGCAGTGACGCGCATCTCTTTATACTTTTTTTCGGTCACCGTCAAATGGTCCATATTTGCGCCGGTCATGAGCAGGGCTGAGGTGGCAGGGTCTCTTTTAACGGTGGTGAGGATGCGGGACGTCACCTTGTCCATGTCCGTTGTGTGGGCCATGTTCCATGCCGGGGGCGGCAGGTAATGGTTGGCCACCGTGGTAATGCCGGTTTTATATCCTTCCAGGGTGGAGAGCACCGCCTGGGGGGTCTTGAAATCAATGATCAGGGTTTTTTGTTTGAAATCGGCCAGGCGGGTGGTGACCCGCTGGCTCTCCTTTACCAGGTCCAGGGGGATGGGAATGGGTTCTGTTTTCAGGAGCTCATCGGGGAATACCTGGTTGTCCGGCTGGAAGAACTCTTCATTATAAATGGATGCCGCCAGCCACTGGACAAAATATCCGGTGTAGGAGGAGACGCGGCAGGTGAGTTCACAGGGAAAGTAAAGGATGTTATTGTTTTTAACGGCGTCCACATCCTTCCATCCATCCTGGTCAAAGTAATTTTCTGCGGCTTTTTTATCGTCGCCGCATCCATAGATTAGCTGGGGATTGAATTGTTGCCATTGCTCCAGGGAGACCTCGGTTACCATGCCCTTTCCCTCCGGTGCCATGGGGGTGCCGCCTGCCCGGATGACCAGTTGGTTTAAAAAAGAATTGGCTGTGGGAGTCATGACAGTGTCTCTGCCCATGAGGCGGAAGACCCGTTTTCGTTCCTTGCCTTTAAGTGCATCAAGCTTGGCCGCAATAGCGGCAAGATCGCTTTCAATGGCCGATAGAATCTTTTTTCCCTGGTGGGATTTGTTAAAAATATCGGCCAGGATTTCAATGTTTTTCATGCCCTGGTCATAGGAGGTGATGTCCAGACACACCGTCTTGATGCCCAGTATTTCGAGCTTATCTATGATTTTTTGTTGAAAACTTGAGACAAACACCACATCGGGATGCAGTGCTTTTATTCTTTCAATATTCGGTGATGAAAATCCCCCCACAATGGGTTTGTCATTTTTTTGCCGGGGCAGGGTGCTGTGGTAGGTGACCCCGGCAAGGGCATCTGCTGCCCCCAGGTTACAGATCACCTCGGTGGTGGAGGGTACAATGGACACCGCATGCACGGGCGGGGCATCAAAATGAATTTGTTTCCCCCGGGTATCTGTGATGTTAATCCCTGCGGCTGCCGTGGCCACCATTATCAGCACCATGGTCATGAGCTGTAGAAATAATATTGATATTTTTTTTGTCATTGGTTTATCCTTGATGATTCAGTCATGTTACCATGGAAATAGATATGGGGCCAATCCTGTAAAGCAACTTGTTGTATTTATTATTAAGTAGTCAGTTTAAATAAGAAAAAACCATAGCAAACGCTACAGTTTTTTTAAATTTTTTTGTGGGCGGACTCAATTTAGAATATGGGACCGCCCATGGCGTTTATAATAAAATGTGACATAGCAGTGTACAGCATATCCCCCCGTGGTTGGGCTGACCGGCCGTCGGGGGCGGTATGCTGCCATTGTATTATTTTTAGCGATTATTTTTTATTAATGACACGGGTTCTTCTGTTGATTGCAACCAACATCACTGCAACCAGAAGTCCGCCCATGAACAAGGGCATGGAACCTGATGATGTCCGGGAACTGCTGAGCGTGTTAATAAAGCATCCGCCGCCCCCTCCGCCACCGGAAGAGTCCTCTTCAGAATCATCACCAGTGACGAATACAATCTTGCTGGGATTGATATTGGTGTTGATTTTTTCATCAATGGTGTTGTCTGTCGGGTTGAGAATAACGATTTCAGCATCCGTGGCATTGGTGATCCAGACCATTCCGTTTTGATCTGCTGAAGCTCCGGCATTCATGCCGGCAATATTTTTGTTTTTCAGGTATTCATTGGCCTCACCCACAACTTCGCCGCTGGTGGGGTTGAACTCATACATTGTGTTATCACCCCAACCGGCATATCCCACAAAATATCCTTTGGTTGCGGATAAAACGGTCATCCCGGAGATGTTGCCGTAGGGGTGATTTTCATCGTCTCCGTCATCTATCAGCAGCGTGGTTTCAAATGTAGTGGGATCAATGGTGGCTATGCCCCCGGAGTATTCAGCAGGTGTGCCTGACCAGCTACTGGCATATTTTCCCACACCCTGAACAAAAATCAGGCCGGTTTCAGGATCATATTCAATGGCAGATGGATTTTTCACGGGAAGTTCAATACCTTTGAGATCTCCTCCCATACCGGTATCAATTTCCTGATCCGTGGTGATATCAATAACAGCCAGGTATGCTGTGTTTGGTGCACTACTATCGTCTTGGTTCAACCGCTGAAGCACAACGAAAAGCTGGTTGTCAACAATGACACCGTCGGTCATTTCAGGACCATACTCATCCTGATCGTTGTAGGCGCTGAGGTCCATATATCCTGTCCTGAAACCTTGTTCATCTGTAGTGCCTGGATTTATAATCCAGGCACTGGCGGAATTGTGACGAAGAAGGTAGGCTTTGGTTGGACCGGCAAAGACAATGTTGTGGGGGTTGGATGTGGCAACTGCATCATTTTCATCCATGGTGGAAAATTGCCAGATGGGAGTTGATGGATTTGAAATATCGTATTTGGTGACGTTATCCCCATAATATCGTTCTATGACATAAAAATAACGGCCATAGGCATTGAGTCCCAGATCCGAGACAGTGGGCTGCAGGTCATTTTGTATATCCCTGGGGCCGCCCACAGGATCAACTGATATTACTGAATGGGTACCGCTGGTGTAATCTGCAGCGGCATTAATAGAGACCGCCTTTTGCTGGATGTCAGCCCGGGCTGTTTGAATGCCGGGAATGGTGAGAACCATGCTCAGCGCTAACAGGGTAAAGGTTTTAGAAATTGTTAATCCGTTTTTTTTCATCTGCCTCACTCCTTTTTAAAAAAAAGTTAAAACATGTACTTCGTTGATAGGAAAAAGCTTCTCCCCGGCAGAGGATATCGATAGAAATCCTCAAAATGATTATCCTGGATGTTTGTTATTTCCCCATGGATTTGCCATGATTGGGCAAACAGGTAAGAAATTCCAAGGTTGATGCTCTCTTTGTCCTTTGCCTCCAGAAGATTGGCAGTATCATAATACATGCCCTTGTCAGTAAGATATTCACAATAGATCTTTGTATTCCATCGTTGAGCTTCCAGTCTGGCCATGTATGATTTCTCAAAACGTCCCGGCAGTTCTTTCCCGTCAAATGCTGTCACCTCACTCTCATTTTCCGTGTGCTGGACAGTGATGTTTCCGGCAAAGGTGAAAAATTTTAAAAATTGAACGTTTAATCCCGCCTCCACACCGTGAATGAGGGAGCTTGAGATGTTGTCAGGTTTTCCAATACCCCTGGCGTCATAGACCCGGGTGATGAGATTGTCCACATCGCTTTGGAAGTAGTTTATATTAAAGGCAATGCGCTGAACGGGTCTGTTCTTGAATTTCCATAGGGTTTCAGCTCCCACATCCCAGTTTGTCCCCTCTTCAGCCTCAAGATCCATATTTCCGATGAAAAATCCCCGGTCCCCAAAGAGTTCAAAAAAAGAGGGCTCCCTGACGTAGCTGCCCACATTGGCCTTTAGTGTTAACCAGTTCAGCAGCTGGTACTTAAAACCCAACTGGGGCTTTACATAGGTTTCGTCGCTGTTCATCTCTTCCAGGGTGGCACCTGTGTCTGTGGTTTCACCTTTCAATTGATTATCCATGTAGGTGAATCTCAGGGCCGGTGTGATTTTCAGCCTTTCATCCATCAACATAAGCGTATCTTCGATGCCCAGAATAAATGTGGTGCGATTACTGTCATGCCCTTCCTGCTGCCCGGTAAGATCCTCGGGTTCATAGGTTTCGTGGCGCAGATCTGCGGATACGGAAAAAATATGAGTGTCGGTTAACATTTCAGCAAATGAGTTGATACCATATTTCAATGTCTGGTTCCGGGTATGTTGTGTGCCCAGCCCCACCTGACCATGGAGATCGGTATACTCCTCCTCCATCCAACTCAGATTCAGCTTGGTGGCGGTGTTGATATGAAAACGGGTAATGTCATCCATTGTTAGTTTGAGTGTGGATATGTTTCGCTGGGTGTCCAAAGTCGTATCATTGTCCGGGTTATTATTCCAACTGGCAATGCCCTGGTCTTTTTGAAACCATTGGTTCATGAAATCAATGCGGACCCGATTATTCAGATCCACCCCCACCTTACCCATAAGATTGATCTGTTCGATCTGGGCGTTTTCACGGTCTTCCCATTTATCATCAGATGTATTCCAGAGTGTACCGTTGGTATTTTTAAATTCAAAATCATTGTCCGTGTTCAGGTACTCGGCAGAGAGCAGGTAATCCCAGTTTTTAATTTTATGATTGATAAATGCCGATGACTTTATGGTGTTGAATGATCCATAGCCCACGGAAATGTTGCCGCTGGGAGAGTCTGAGGGGCCTAATGTTTTAATGTTAACCACCCCGCCAATGGAGGCATTTCCAAATTGAATGGGTGCACTTCCCCGAAAAATTTCAATGGAGGCTACATCGGAAAGGGATATGTTACTCAAATCCACTCCGCCACCGGAAGCATCGTTGAGAAGAATACCGTTACCAGAAGCAGGAATCCGGAAATAAGGTAGCGAAATTTTGTAAGACTCATTTCCGGGCCCTCCCCCAGTTTGCATAAACAAATCGGCGCAGGGTCATTTGGTCGAGAACCACTTTGCAGCCGCCACGGCGGTTGGAATAAACGAGAGCAATGAACTCATAGACCAATGGGTCTTTCTGGCCCATTTCCAGAAGAACGCGCCGACAAAGCTCAGAGAGTTTCGGGCGGGGTGAAACATCACTGAAGCTTGAGACGATAATCTCGTTGGTGTCGTCGCGGCGGCCAATGGCGAGGAAGCTGCCGGGGTCTGCGGATTTATTGGTCATGTAACCCTCGGATTGGAGACAAGGTTGAGTTAGGTCCAGACCGCGTTGCCGTGAAATTGAAACGAAGCCATATGGTTTGAGTCTTTTGCTTTGAAAATAGGTCTTCAGGGCCCACCTTGAGTGATGTTTCCTGATTGTTTTTTCTTC
>CAKZLA010000151.1 GCA_937124525.1 uncultured Desulfobacterium sp. | reverse complement strand
ACACTTTCCTGTTAGACTCATTGTTCTTCATCTCCATCAATCGGAACTATGCTCACCATCCCTATGCAGTCCTTGCAGCAGGCAACCACATTTCCCTTGACGGATTTCCCCCCCCGGGCCATGGGGACGATGTGATCCATGGTCAGAGTTTTGGGTGGGAAGGATTCATGGCAATAATAACAGATCCCCTGGGATCGTTTTCTCTTCCACCACTGACTGTTTCGCAGCTCCCTTGCCTTTTGTTTCTCTTTTTTCAGAACGGCCTCATCCTGGGAAAAGTAATATTCCATATCAATCATCTCAGTTAATACCCAAACTCTTTTAGCGACTTTTCATTCTGACTCCAGTTTTTATTCACCTTGACAAAGAGCTTTAGCAATACCTTTGACCCCGTCATTCTCTCAATATCTTTTCGGGCCTGGGTGCCGATTTTTTTGAGCATGCTCCCCCCCTTGCCAATGATGATACCCTTTTGGGAATTGCGATCCACATGGATGCTGGCATGGATTTCGATTAATTTTTTTTCCACATTAAAGGAGTCCACGGAAACTGCGATGGAGTAAGGGACTTCCATGCCAGTGAGTCGAAATACCTTTTCCCGGATCATTTCAGCGGCGATGAATTTTTCTGATACATTTGTCAGGGTGTCTTCGGGGAAAAGTCTGGGACCCCGGGGGAGATGCCCTTGGATTTCGTTAAGCAATGTATCGGTGTGGGTGCCATTTTTGGCAGAAATGGGAATGATGGCCTTGAAATCCAGCAGGGCTGAATATTTTTCAATGAGGGGCAGGACCCTATTCTTTTCCACGCGATCAATTTTGTTAAGGGCCAGAAAAATGGGTTTACCTGTTTTTGCAAGTTGTTCCATGATGAGGGTTTGGCCCTCTTCTTTGCTGGAGGTCACATCCACCAAGAGCAGTATGGCATCCACATCCTGGACTGCAGAAAGGGCCTGATCCACAATTTTTCGATTGAGCAGGGAGTTTGCTTTATGTATCCCCGGGGTGTCAACGAAAACCAGCTGGGAAAGGGGGCGTTCCACCACCCCCAGAATCCTGTCCCGGGTGGTCTGGGGTTTTTTTGAGGTGATGGATATTTTTTGACCGATAATCCGATTGAGCAGGGTGGATTTACCTGCATTGGGTGCACCGATAATGGCAATAAACCCCGAGGTGAAATCGCTGTGTTCATTTGTTTCCATTTATTTTTCCTTGTGCTTGATGGTCAAGCCCAATCTTTTTTATTTTGACATATATCCGGCAGAGGCCAGGTGCGTGCCGGGGGCACTGCTCTGCTGCAGGCAATCCCCCGGAAATCAGCCTAAAAGATTTGATCATCAGGATGGACATCCACGGGTGTATCAGAGGGTAAAAGGGCCGTGATTTCGTCCAGAACAATGTCTCTTCCCTGGCGGGTTTTGGATGAAAAGAGGATGAGGTCTTCTTTTCCCCTTCCCAGAGTTTTCGTCAGAATTGACAGCCGTTTTTGCTGTTTTGTCCGGGATAGCTTGTCTGCCTTGGTCAGTACCGTTAAAAAGGGAATCCGGCGTTTTACAAACCAGTTCATTAACTCAAACTCTTCTTTACCGGGGTCCCTTCGGATGTCAATGAGCAGGATCACTCCCATGAGGTTCTTTCGCACGGCAAGATACCGATCCACCATTGGGGCCCACTGGGCCCGGATGCTTTTGGAAACTTTGGCATACCCATACCCCGGAAGATCCACAAAGGAGATTTCATCATTGATGGTGAAAAAATTGATCAGCTGGGTGCATCCGGGCTTTGAGCTTGTTTTAACCAGGTTCTTTCGATTCACCAGGGTGTTGATCAGTGAGGATTTTCCCACATTTGACCTTCCGGCAAAGGCGATTTCCGGGAGAACAGGCTCGGTGAACTGGACCGGTTTGGTGGCACTTTTGATAAATTCAGCCTGCTTAACGATCATGGCGATTCCTGAAATAGGCCTCCAGACGATCCAGTCCGATTTTAAGATTTTCCATGGAATTGGCATAGGAAAAACGAAGATACCCCTCACCATTGACCCCAAAGTCAATGCCCGGGGTGACCCCCACATGGGCCTTGTCAAGGATGTCAAAGGCCAGGGCGTAGGAGTCCATGGAGATGTGTTTTGCATTGGCAAACACATAAAATGCCCCGGTGGGTTCTACGGAGATGCCAAGTCCCATGGCCTTGATGCGCTGGATCATGTATTTACGGCGTTCATCATAGGCCACCTTCATGGCCTGGGTCTCTTTGTGGGCATCCTTTAATGCAGCGGTGCCGGCGATCTGCATGAGCGAATTGGCTGAGATGAAAAAATTTTGCTGGAGCACCTGCAAGGGGCGGATGAAATATTCCGGCGCAATGAGGTATCCCAGCCGAAGGCCGGTCATGGCGAATTTCTTGGAAAATCCATTGAACACAAAGGCGTCATTCGTGACCTCCAAAATGGAGTGTTCTCGGCCTTCGTACACCAGTCCATGGTAGATCTCATCGGAGATGATGCAGATGTCCCGGGAGTCTGCCAGGTCATGGATCTCTTTCATGCGATCAAGACCGATGACCTGGCCTGTGGGGTTTGATGGAGAATTGATCAGGATGGCACGGGTTTTATCTGTGATCTTTTTCTCAATGGCTTCGGGGGTGTACTGGAATCCCTGTTCTTCAAACACCGGCACACTCACCGGTATGCCCTGGGCAAATCGGATGAAGTTGGGGTAACATGCGTAATGGGGATCGGAGATGATCACCTCATCCCCGGGGTCCAGCATGGCGGAAAAAAGCATGAGCATGGCAGGGGATGTACCCGATGAAACAATGATTCTGCCGGGATCCACGGTGACACCATATTGTTCCTGGTAATGCTCGCCAATGGCCCGGCGAAACCGGATATCCCCCAGGCTGTGGGTGTACCCGGTTTCATGGCAGGAAAATCCCTGTGATGTAGCCGTTTGTACACACTCTGGAATATTACAGTCGGGTTCCCCCACCTCCATGTGTATTACATCAATTCCCCTGGACTCCATTTCATGGATTTTTTCAAGGATCTCCATGACAATGAAGGGGGTGATTTCCCGGGTTCGCCCGGCAGCCTTTATGGGTCTCATATTTAGAGTACCTTATTCAAGGGGTATTCGATAATACCTTCGGCCCCTTCCCGGATAAGTTCGGGAATGAGGTCCCGGGTGACACCGGCATCCACAATGCTTTCCACGGAAAACCAATCAGATTGGTAAATAGACGCCACGGTGGGGCCATTGAGGCTGGGCAACAGGGCAATTACTTTTTCCATTTTATTTTCAGGGACATTCATTTTAAGTCCCACCAGTTTGTCAGCCACAAGGGCGCTTTGGAGCAGCAGGGCAATCTGTTCGATTTTTTTCCGTTTCACCGGATTTTCCCAGGCTTTTTTGTTGGCAATGAGCTGGGTGTTGGTCTGCATAATTTCGTGAATGACCTTGAGGTTGTGTGCCCGAATAGTGCTTTCGGTTTCGGTGATTTCCACAATGGCGTCGGCAAGACCCGATACAATTTTTGCCTCGGTGGCCCCCCAGGAGAATTTAACATTGACGTCAATGTTCAGCTCTTGGAAAAATCTACGGGTGAACTGGACAAGTTCTGTGGAGATGGTTTTTCCCTGGAGGTCCTCCAGACAGTTCATGGGGGAATCTCCGGCAACGGCAACAACCCATCGGGCAGGTCTGGCACTGACCTTGGAATAGACGAGATCAGACACCACATGGACATCGGACTGGTGTTCGGCAATCCAGTCTTTTCCGGTGAGGCCTGCATCAATCACACCGGTTTCCACGTTGATGGACATCTCCTGGGCACGACACAGTGCGCATTCAATGGACTCATCATTAATATCTGGAAAATAACTTCTGCCGTTGATGTTGATTTTCCAGCCACTGCGGCGGAAAAGGGCCACGGTGGCTTCCTGGAGGCTTCCCTTGGGAATACCCAGTTTTAAAATGTTTTCCATTATTTATACACCTTTTTGGGGTCAAATATTTTGGGTTCAACGATTTCAAAGCTGTTTTTATCAATCATCTTTTTGTAAAAACAGCTACGGTATCCTTTGTGGCAGGCGGCACCGCCAATTTGCTCCACCTTGAGCAGCACGGTGTCATTGTCACAGTCCACACGAATTTCTTTGACAACCTGCTGGTTTCCAGAGGTTTCCCCCTTTTTCCACAGCGACTGACGTGACCGACTGAAGTAGGTGGCCATGCCCGATGCAAGGGTCTCTTTCCAGGCCGCTTCATTCATATATGCCAGCATCAATACATCACCTGTTTCAAAATCCTGGGCAATGGCCGGTATAAGCCCGCCGGTTTTTTTGAAATCAAGATCTGTCATTTATGATGTCTCCTTTGTTTGAGTTTATAAAACCTTTATTTCTAACAGCCCAAGTGTAAAATGTCAATTAATTTTCAACCATTGCCCATGGGAAGTCGGGGACGTACCATAAGCCTCCCTGCTTGCCATGGCCTTTTTTATCTGATAAGTAATCCACGATCAAGTTTTTTAAAAAACAGGATCATGGTGCAGAGCTAAAATTTGTATTTTTACATAACCTGCATGACAGGGCTGTCTGTCACAAGGAGGGTAAAAAATGGAATCATGGCGTCCCCGACGAAGGCTCTGCTGTCGGTACTTTAATGCTGTATTCCCTTATAAACGCACATGGCAGTAAGCCTCTTAACGAAAAATGAAAGTTTTTTAATTCCAAAATTTTGGTAACACTTTCATATAACTGCCACGGGCAGACCGCAGGGGGGACCCGGGCCTGCCCACAACGAAGCATGAAAGAATGTTAGGCGTGCCTACTCTTTCATATAAACACCCATGCCCTGGCGGACACAACGAATATTGAAAAGGCTATCATGCCGC
>CAKZLA010000150.1 GCA_937124525.1 uncultured Desulfobacterium sp. | reverse complement strand
GACCCGAAAAAAGGCTTCTCCCTACGGTCTCCTTTAACCCTGAAAATCAGCAAATCAGAGGATACTGCCACCGGTCGTCACATCTTCAGTGACAATGCTATTCCCGGAGCAAACAACATCCCGGATACTCTATTCATGAAATCCGTATCCATGAAATCCGCAGACGGGGTACTGATCACAAACGATAACAGTATAAAATTCCAAAAAGCCTCGGGCATGGGAAGGACCATCTCGGCCCATGGTGTCCACAACCGGTACGGCAGCAACAGCACCCTGTCCCGGGAGCGGAATTTTTTTACCGTGGAGGCCCTTTCGCCTGTGCGCTTCACCGGGCTGCTCTCCCTGCCTGAAGAAGCCTGCGAATACCTGCTGCACAGCCTGAATAAAAATTCTTTTATCCACATGGGCAAGGCCAGATCCATCCGGGGCGGGGGGGCTCTGAAAGCAGAACCCATTGACACATTGCCATTCATAAACCCAATCGGTTCAAAGGTATTCATCGTCCAGTCGCCACTCCTTGTCCCCGACACCCCTGGAGACCGGTCTGCAGGAGAAATCCTCAAAGCGATAATTCAAAAAGAGGAATTCGGAGAGGTTGACCAAGCCTGGGCAACCATGGATATTCGCTTCGGCTGGAACCGGACCGTAAATAACGGCAGAATACAGCCCACACCGATCATCGCTCCGGGTTCGGTATTCCGCCTGGCAGCACCGACTGACAATCTGGAAGCCAAATTGATAAAAGGACTTGGCAGTGGCAGGAAACAGGGATTTGGTGCCGTCCTTCCCCATCCGGGAGTGGTCGATGATATATACGACCCTGTTCCCGGCATCCGCAAGGTGACCGCAAGCACCAACAACTATGCAATACAGGGATTTGAACTTTGGAAAAAAGTGGTTAATGCCGGACTCTCCCCAAGCCAGATCTCCCGGGTCAGGGAGCTGAGCCTGATCGATAAGGGCAAGGCCCGGGACTTCCTTGAAAGGCAGCCGGAAAAAATATGGGAGCGATGGAAACCGGTGATCAACACGATTTCAACAGGCATTGAAAAGAATGCCGCCCACATGGCCAAGGTGTTGAAAGTATGTCAGGATCTTCTTGTGGCAAAAGGAGAAACACAATGAGCCTCATATACAAGCTTACGGCAACGGCGACCTTTCCCGAAGGAGCGGCCCCGGGCGCAGGGGCAAGTTCCAACGGCCAAACCATCGCCAAAAACGGCCAAGGCAAACCCGTACTGCGGGGAAGCGCCCTGGCAGGCGTATTACGCAGTGCCTATACAGCGCTGAAAGGAATAGAAGATCCGATGAATGCGGAGGTGTCCTGCTGGTTCGGCACGGCTGCTGATGACGAAACCGACCAGGAATCCCCTTTAAAGGTGAGCGATGCCTTGATCACAAGTTCAGAAGAAACCTCAAGGACCCACAACATGATCAACCGTCACACCGGAGCGACGGCAAAAAACGCCCTGTTCTCCCTGGAAACGCTACCGCCTGGGGCGAAAACCCGGCTTGCCCTCACCCTGACCGGGAGCCCTGACGGCAATGCGGAAGCATTCATCCTGGATATTGCAGGCCTTCTGGCCGGAGGCCTTCTGGTGGGGGGCAGCAGCAACCGGGGCATCGGCAGGATGACGGCGGACAACTCCCTGTACCTGACGAGTTTTGACACCGGAACCCGGGACGGCCTGGCCAAATTCCTGGACGCAGAGTACCGGGAACGACGGCAAGGAATCCAACTGGAAGGAGATCTCCTTGACCTGTCCGTTTCACAGAATAACATTCTTGCCATCGACCTGAAACTGGGCATTCCCAGGGGAGAAGATCTCCTGGTAGGGGACGGACAGGCCGGTGATTACATGGCTGCTCCCCAGACCGTGATATTTGCCGACGGCAGCGAACACTGGCGAATTCCAGGTTCAACCCTGAGGGGAATTTTCAGGAGCTGGATAACCCGGCTGGTCGCCCGGGAGATCGCAAAAAACGTCAAACAGGGACAAGACGATGCCGAACAACGGATACTGGATTCCATAGAACGCTTCTACGAGGCCGAAGACAGTGGTGATCCCCTTGCTTACAACCCCCATCTGGCAGGTCTGGGTTTTGCGAAAACCCCGGAGGCCCAGAAGGAGTTCATAAAGACCCCTAACGCCCTGAAGGACCCTGTTATGGATCTCTTCGGCTCCATGTACAAAAAGGGACGCATCCACATCACCGATGCCTTTTCCCAAGAGATAATCAGACCCATGGATGCCGGGGAAAGGATGCACGTGGCCGTGGACCGCATATCAGGCGGGGCCCATGAAGGAGCCCTGTTCAGAACCCGGGTTCTGGCAGGCGCCCACATCTCCTTTCCCCTGACCATTACCATCCATACCCCCACCCGGAAGGAGGTGGAATGGCTGGTCAAAACCCTGAGGGCGCTGCACCTTGGCATCCTCCAGGTGGGCTCATCCAAGGGTGGTGGCCGCCTTGAAATCAAAGAAATCTCAGCCCAAGGCCCGGAAGAGGAAGCCATCAACGCATTTGCATCGGAGGTACACTGATATGGCCGGATACAACCGCACCAGACGAAAAACAGAAGCACAGGAAAAAGGCTCCAACCGTAACGCCGCCCCGGCAAGTCTCATGGGAGAATCCTTCCACAACCCCTATACCTTTATCCCTTTCCCGGACAAGGTGGCGCGGTACCTGCCCACGGCCCTGACTGCGGATGAACAGCCAGCCGAACTTCACCGAAAAAGCGGAGTTCTGGAACTTAGCATCAAAACCCTTTCCCCCCTGATGTCCTGCAACCCGGAACCAGTGTCGGAGGAAAAGAACGGTCACAAAACCTATAAAGCTCTGACCATCGGCCAGGACGTAATTGTCCCTGCCACCGGGGTCCGGGGTGCCCTGAGAACGCTGATGACCATCATCAGCGGCGGCACCCTGGGATACATGGACGAGGAGCTACGCCTGACCCAAGGCAGGGATGCTCACCTGGGCCCCAGCAAAAAAATACCCTCCGTCCCGGACAACGCTTTCCTGGCCGAAGTGATAAAATCAGGCACGGCCAATGCACCCGGCATCATCCGCCTGGGAGAGACTCAGCTGATCCTTGCCGATCATCTGAAATCCGGCATCAGGGATCTGGACAGCAAACGAAACGAACCCTGGAAACATAAACTTACCTGGCCCGACGGAAAGGGAGACACCTGGAAGGTCAAGTTAAGCGGCCGTCCCGTCAACAAGAAATCCAAAAAGGAAGGATTGTTCAAACCCAGCGACGAGACTCTGGATCTGCCCCCCCGTTACTGGACCACCTACCAGGGCTGCCATCGCCACGCCGTCAGAAAAACCCTGCAAAAGGGAGACTTGGTCTGGCTGGAGCCTGAACAAAAGGATTGCCAAAAAATCACCTCGGTCCGGGAAATCAAATCCCTGCAATGGGCCAGGTGGGGGCGCCGGGGCGAGCCTTTAAGAAAAAGAATCCCACCGGTGGTCTGGCCGGACAGTATCCGGCCGGACCGGGGGGTGGACATGGTCACCGATCTATTCGGCCAGATTCCGCTGGTGGATGGTGCCGCAGGCCCCTTTGCCGCGCGGATTCGCCCGGGGAACCTTATCTTTTTTGATGCTGCGGATAAAACCTGCCAAGAGATCCTTGCGCCTCTGGCCACACCCCATCCGGGCTGCCTGGCCTTTTACCGGGACTGTGAAGACCTGGACAAAATCAGCGATAAAGCCCTTCTCAAGGGATATAAGGTCTACCGCAACACCCGGGAAAGGGGAAAGAACGCCCCCTGGAAATACAAGGTTCAGGGCGTTTATAAGGAAAAAGGCGCACTGAAACTGCCTGAACAGCAAGCCGTCAACAAAACCGCAGAGTTATTAGCAGAAGGATTGCACGGAACGCTTAGAATTTCCTTCCGTGCGCTGAAGCCCAATGAACTGGCCCTGCTGTATACCGCCTGCACCGTTGACTGGAAACTTGGCGGCGGCAAACCCCTGGGCCTGGGACACTGCCGGGTCATTTCCCTGAAGCAGATTGATGAAGACGGAAACATTACAGAGCCCCTGGGCCCTCCGGTCAAAGAGGGCAACTTATCTTTACCACAGCCCCTTGCCAAGCGAGTGGCCCGATTCGAAAAAAGGATCGCCCTCTATCGGGCCTCCCAGATACCGGTGGACAAGCTACGATACCCCAGAGCGGTAACCAAAAACCAAAACAAGAGCAGCCGGGCCGGCCTGTCCTGGTTCGCCCGCCATGCCGCCCCCAGAAAAACAGGTAAAGGCCTTGAAACCATATGGACTAAGGGGGAATTACAGAAGGCAGCCGGAAAAAACCAGATCAGGGCACAAGCCCTGCCCCGCCTCGATCCTGATAATACTGAAGCAGACCTTTTATACGGCTACGACATGGTGGAACTGGACGTATCCCGCTCAAATCGGAACCAACGTCTGGTGGAAAAAATTGCACCCTTTGACGTCAAAGTCCATGCAGCTCCCGGGGAAGAAGCCGGGGAAAACTTAAGCCAAAATAGTGATAGCCGAAAGGCGGAAAGGGCAGCGCGGAAGGTTAATCCGGGGCAATAAGCCTGCCAGAAAAAATTGTGGACGTCTTTCTCAACGTTCACATGTTAGAAAATTTCGTTTCCCAATATTTTTACACAGGAGAATTTTACATGCTACAGATATTACAAGATATTTTCAGCAACCCTGCTATCAATATGATAAGCGGAATGCTTACCTATATCACGCTGGTTGGGGTAATTATAACGATTATCGTCATCATCAAAGGAAATTTCAGGGTTTGGTACCGTTTGGGCAGAGGGCTCTCAAACCGTAAAATTGCTGTTTTCGCAAATTCGGAATTCCCCGATCTGAAAATAATGTTGCTCCGTTCAAAACTGTTCAGAAAAAAGAATATAGAACAATTCGGTAAAGGTTCCGTCCGAACCGCAGCAGATTACTCGCTGCTAATGGTTCATTATAAACCTTTCGCAAGCCAAATAGATGAAATCCTGAGAATTAAAAAGGATACAAGCGCTTTAATTCTCTACTGTCCAAAAGGCGATGGTGACATAAAAAGTGAAGATGTCAACCGAATCTGCTCGCACCCCAATGTTTTTTTGGCCAACTTCAAAGGCAAACTGCTTAATGATCTTTTCGTTGCCATGATTACAACGGCCTGATCCATGTAAAAGCCTGCCTTGGCTGCCGATCGCCTCAGGCCCCGGGATTTCACAATCGGAATCTTCCTATACCAGAAACTCCCTGGAAAACCCAGGAATGGATAGGGATGGAAACGTTTGCAAAAATCGTGAACGCTCCTGACAAATCAAACTGCGATGTTGATTTTCCATATATGCTTTTCAGGACAGGAGATACCACCACCTTTCCCCCTGTTATTTTTTTTACCCCTTGACCGAAAGGCCCATCTGTGGGATGAAAAAGAAAGGTTTCACGTTATGCTGACGGCTGCTGACATTTATGTGGAATAGTTTGTTATTAAGATCTTTTTTGCAGTTTTTAAAAAAAGACACAAAAACCAAATTTTTTTAATAACCCACTGTAATCATTGGAGTAAGCTATTTTTTTGAACATTTATAATTTAACCCTAAAATTACATTTTTGCATGATATCTTTAACATCAAACATATTAAAAACTTATTATAATTTCAAGGCATTATCATGCACTTTGCAAGAAAGCATTTTTCATGCCAATACTTTAAGAAAAAAGCTAATTCAAATCTTGACTTTTTATACATATTTTTTGTAATACAACCATCTAAAATCATTCCATATCCCAACATCGGATAGGGGTTGGAATGGACACCGCTTATGAAGGTGATTAAGACATCGCCTTGCCAACAGTGGCAGTACTTTTGGGTTGGAATGGACACCGCTTATGAAGGTGATTAAGACCTCATCATCAACCATCCAATCAATCAATCAGGTCTTTTACGTTGGAATGGACACCGCTTATGAAGGTGATTAAGACTTCTAATTCGGCATCTTTAAAACATTATCAACAGTTGGAATGGACACCGCTTATGAAGGTGATTAAGACTTCAACTTCATCCATACCCTCTTTGAGCTTTCGTTGGAATGGACACCGCTTATGAAGGTGATTAAGACCTAAGGATCAAATTCAGTTCGAATAACTAAAAGGTTGGAATGGACACCGCTTATGAAGGTGATTAAGACGGAAATATAGCCATCAATTAAAAGATTCCAGATGCTGGAGCTGCACCAAGACTGGGCCTCATTTACTCTGACCTCACCTATTCTGATTTAAGGTACAATACCCGAAAACTACAGGCATACCAAAAATACTGGCAAGTCGCTTTGCGTCTGTAACTTTAAGGTGACAAACAGGGAATCAACTATGCTAAAATTAATCAAAATCTTACATATTTTTCTCCTAATGGCGATGTTCATCCAGCCCGGATGCTTGATAAAGGGATGTGGGTACGAAGATAATTTTAAAAGGGGCATGGAGGAAGGAAAAGCCATAGGCTTCTTAGAAGGTAAAAATATGTCATATGATGAGGTCAAAAAGGAGACAAAAGAGTATTATCTGGATTTAGGTTACAGAAATGGTGTCGACAAAGGCATTTCCGAAAAAAATTATAGGCGCAACATCTACAAATGCATTGTTTTTATTCTAATATTCATACTTCTTGGTTTCTTTACGCAATATGCAATCAGTTTGTTTTTACGAAAAAAAGGGTATATCAATGACATTGATAGCGTGGTGACGCCGGATATAAACGATATTAATTTATCCGACATTTCGTCAATTGATATGAATAAAATGCTAAAAAATTCCATAAGCAGATTGGAAACAATTGTTGAAAGAAAAATGACCGCACCTCAACCATTGAATACACTATCTGAAGACATTCATCAAAATGGCAGCCCATCTGAAGATGAGACAGAATATAATGAAGACACAATGCAGGAAGAAGAATCAATTTGTTTGCCAAAAACTGAAAAGTTTTTAATATCCGAATGTCAATGTGGAAAACGTTTTAAAGTGCCGACTTCTTATTCCGGTAAAAAAGCAAGATGTAAAAATTGCGGGGAAATTTTTACCATCACCACAAAAAAATGATTGGACTAACTCCAAACAATTCATTGCTGTGGAGAAAAATCATGAAAAAGCACAAAATTACATTTTTAGTGAGCTTGTTCTGTCTAAGTCTAATAACAAATTTCAGCTGTGAAAATGGGTTTGACGACGGTTTCCAAAAAGGCAGGGAGAAAGGGATTCAGCAAGGCATTTTAGAAGGAAAAATAAGTGGGCATATAGAGGGAAAAATGGAAGGCTTGAAGGAGGGAGAGCACACAGGTATGAAAGATGTGGAGCAAGGGAGAGCAATCCAGCTTTATTATCCCTTTATGTTATACTCTTTTTTGGCTGCCTGTATGTTCGGGATAATATTGCAGCTCGGTTTAAAGTATCATCTTAAAAAGAAAAAAACCATTAAGGACGTCCACCGATTATTTATACCCGGAATCCAGTACACCCGGACGTATCGTTTCCTTGAAGAATTTTATGACACTTATTACAATTCATTACTCAACGATCTCATGAAAGTGGTATTCAAGCTTGTATCATCCAAAATGGATGTTGAAGAAAAGAGAATTGAACTTCAAGACAGGCAAGTTTTATTCAAGGAGAAGATTGAATCTAAAGAAAAGATACATGATCTTTTGAATGACAAACTTATGGAAGAGGCAAGTAAAGAATTTGATAGAATAGCGGAAGACATTGACAACAATGATGATGAAAAGGAGAACGATTATGAACACATATGATACTAATCAATACATTGACAATAAAGCTTTGACGGAAAAAGAAAAAATTCTAAAAAAAGCTTTAGACATTGAAAATGACGAGAAGCACTTGGAAATTCGAAAGGCTGCCTCTCGAAGCGATCGGAGGAAGATACAAAAAGCACAAACAGAAGGTTTGATTTTAATATATCAAGCTAAATGCAACGCGATAAAAGAGGGGGTTAAAGACTATTTCAATGCCCGGGTAAATGAACAACGCATTAAAATCAAAAATGATATTGAACAAGCCAATATGTTATATGCACAATGTTTAAGAGACTTATACGCCAGCATCAAGGATAAACAATTCAAAAAAATTAGCGACCGCATGAATGGCTTGATGGAAATTTACGCGGATGCTTTTGAAAAAATCACATCCCAAAAAGGAAGACTGCCTGAATCTGTCATTGAAAGGTCACTTAAAAGACTTGATCATGTCTATGATGAAATCGAAAATGAGATGCAAAGATTAAATCAATTTACCTTTGAGAAAGACGAATTGTTAAAATAAAATATTTTCGTATAGTCAATGTCAATCCGTTATTATTCATTCAAATTTAGGATAGAGGTTGCAATGCTCACCTACTATGGAGATGATTAAAACTTTGAATACCTCTTCATTTCCATTTGAGAGTATAGCGCATGGATGCTTACCGTTCACAAAAGTAACAAAACAAACCTTGACTAAAACGTGGTGATCCTGTTAATTTGAACGGACGTCTGGGTCAAAGTCTTTTAGTCTTTTTTCTCACAAACCCGGCACAGAAGACGTCTCTACAGTAAAATACCTGAATCATCTGGACAATGCTAAAATTCCGGAAAAAAGGGCAAACACATTCAAAGGAGGCACCATGGGCAGACCCCGTCCCATCGTCGTTGCCTACGACATTTCAAAAAATAAAATCCGGGCCAGGGTAAGGCAGATCCTCAAGGAGTGGAACCTGAGCAATCAAAAATCCGTCTATGAATGCCGATTGACCCGGCCCCAAGCCGAAGAATTGTTTATGCAATTAAGCCACGAAATCGACAAAAATACGGACAATCTCCTCATGGCATGGGTGGCACCGGGCCGAAAGATTCTCTCCAGAGGACTGGGCCGGCGCACAGCCATGGGAAAAAACCTCTTCTATATCCCTTAAAGGAAAAGTGTTTTGGCAAAATCCGGCTGGTACATGGTCTGTTACGACATCGCCCACCCCTTACGGCTGGGCAGGGTTCATCGAATGTTGAAACGAAAAGGGATTTCGGTCCAGAAATCCGTCTTCTTCACCCAGCACAATGAGCAGGAGATGAACCATCTTCTGGATGAACTTACCCAAGTGATCAAGAAAAAGGAAGATGATATCCGGGCCTATCCCGTGGAGCGCCCAGACAAAGTCTGGACCACAGGAGGAATCCTCGATAGCTATCCCCTGGTCATGCCCGGGCAAACAAAAACGCAGCACATTACAAAGGTCAAAAAGAAAAGATCCCTGTGGCAGAGACTTTTTGGCAGGTAGGCAGTAAACAAAAAAGGAGGCGGCAAATGGATAAAATGAGCGTGGTGCTGAACAAACAGGACATGCGCCTCAGCCTGGACGGCAAAGCATTGAGGATCGACAGCCCCGGTGCCGGGCTACAGCGCATCCCTTTAGGCATGGTCAGCCAGGTGGTGGTCTATGGCAATCCGGAAGTGGGCTGCAATGTCTGGAGAAAACTTGCTGAGTACGGCATCCCTTCCCTGCTTCTGCCGGCCAGGGGCAAAGGGGAAGGGGCATGGATCACCCCGGGGTCCTCCACTGCTGTCATGGTCCGGATCTCTCAGTTCAAAGCCTGGTCCGATCCTGAAACCTGCAAAAAGGCCGCAGCCTGGGCGATCCGTGGAAAATTCATGGCCATGCAAGAGATGGCAAGCCGCCTTGAACGGGACTGCGCCTTTATCAAAACCAGCCTTGAACGTCTGGAAATTGCCACCTCCATAGATGAAATAAGGGGCATAGAAGGAAACGCGGCACGGGAATGGTTCGCCTTCATGGCTGGCCTCCTATCTAAAGAATGGAAATTTTCAGGACGAAACAGACGGCCCCCCAAAGACCCGGTGAACGCTCTGCTTTCCCTGGGATACACCCTTATGGGAGGAGAGGTGCGCAAAGCAGTTCTGGCAAGGGGGTTGGATACTGGGATCGGTTTTCTCCATACGCCCTACCCGGGCCGGGACTCCCTGGTCCTGGATATTATGGAACCTCTGCGCCCCGGAGTGGATGCCTTTGCCCTGGCCCTGGCTGCGGATCGCCTCAGTCCCGGGGACTTCACAACCGGAAAGCAGGAAGGATGCAGGCTATCCAAAACAGCCAGAGGTATTTTCTACGGAGCATGGGAGGATTTCAAGGCCAATTGGCCCTTTGGCGCGGGCAATTCCCCTGAAAATGAAGAAGATGGTGTTCCCCCTGATCTATACAGGACCGCAAAGGCCCACACCAACCGCTTTATCCAATCCTGGGAAACAGACCGGGACGGCAACCGGGTAAAGGTCTGACCCATGGGAAATCTGCTAAAAAAGGCGGCATCCCCGGCCAGCCTCAACCGGGCTTGGAAAAAGCTTAGGAACGACAAGGCGATCTGGGATCACGGCATTTCAAGGAAGGAGATGGAAAAGGACTTCGTTTTCCACATTACCCGCCTGGCAGAAGAACTTGCCTCGGGCAATTACCGTCCGGCCCAAATCCGGATGTTTCCGGTACTCAAGGGAGACGGAAAAAAACGGGTGATATCCGCTCTTACCCTTAGAGACAAACTGGCCCAGCGGGCCGTGCTCTCCGTCCTCAATCCCATAGGGGATGCCATGTTCCACCATGACTCCTATGGTTACAGGGCCGGACGTTCCATTGACATGGTCATGGCAAGGGTAAGGGAGCACCTTAAATGCGGCTGGTACTGGCTGGTGGACGGGGACATAAAATCATTTTTCGATAACATCCCCCACGGACCTTTAAAAAAAAAGCTGAGAAAGGCACTGTCCGACCGGGAACTTTTGAGCCTAATCCTCCAATGGCTCGATATCGGCGCTCCCAGAACCGGCATCCTGGCCCGGCGCCGGGGCATTCCCCAGGGTGGGGTCATTTCTCCATTTCTTTGCAACTTCTACCTCACGGAATTCGACCGCCATCTCTCAGCCCACAACCTCCCCTTTGTCAGGTTCGCCGATGATTTCCTGGTCTTTACCCCGTCCAAAAAAGATGCCCACGCCGCCCGGACCTGCGTTGAAGTCGGCTTAAAAAAGCTGGACCTTCAGCTCCATCCGGAAAAAACCAGGATCGTTCCATCCAGCCCCAAGGTGATCTTCCTGGGCCGTAAACTCCCCGGCAAACCCAGGAATAAATAGGGATATGAATGCTTGCAAAAATCGTGGAGGTTTCTGACAAATATAACAGGGATGCTGATTTTTCATATAGGCTTTTCAGGACAGGAGATGCCACTACCTGCCCCCTGTTAATTTTTTTTATCCCTTGACCGGAAAGCCCATCCGTGGGATGAAAAAGAAAGGTTTTACGTTGACGGCTGCTGACATTTATGTAGAATAATTTATTATTAAAATCTTTTCTTGGAGTTTCTTAACGGAAAGACACAAAAACCCTTTTTTTGACAACCTATTGTAATCATTGAAGTAAGCTATTTTTTTAAACACTTACAATTTAACCACAAAATTACATTTTTGCATGATATCTTCAATACCTCACAAATTAAAAATTCATTATGATTCCAATGTATTACTACGTACTTTTCAAGAAAGCATTTTTCATGCCAAAGTTATAAGGAAAAAACTAATTCAATTTTTAACTTTTTATACATATTTTTTCACATCGCAACTATCTAAAATTATTTCATATTCCAACATAGGATAGAGTTGGAATGGACACCGCTTATGAAGGTGATTAAGACGTCTGTTTCACCGACAAATCCAACGCCGAACTCGTGTTGGAATGGACACCGCTTATGAAGGTGATTAAGACCCCAAGATCGATTTCCATGTAAGCGCCTGAGAGTAAGTTGGAATGGACACCGCTTATGAAGGTGATTAAGACTGTTCGATTTCCGCCGTAACATACGGAACACCTTCGTTGGAATGGACACCGCTTATGAAGGTGATTAAGACTGAACTACAAAACCCCAAGTTTGGGTACTTAGAAGTTGGAATGGACACCGCTTATGAAGGTGATTAAGACTCCAACAATGTTCGCTTCATTTTTCTGGAGGGTTGGAATGGACACCGCTTATGAAGGTGATTAAGACAGCGGAGAAGGTGTGTAATCGTAAAGATCATCAAGTTGGAATGGACACCGCTTATGAAGGTGATTAAGACATAAATAAGACACTCGTCATTCCAAGTAAGCCAACGTTGGAATGGACACCGCTTATGAAGGTGATTAAGACTCACTAAAAGATCCTCTTTTGATTCCTTTAATCTGTTGGAATGGACACCGCTTATGAAGGTGATTAAGACCGTATCCAAGCATCTTGTCGAGCGGATCTACCGGTTGGAATGGACACCGCTTATGAAGGTGATATCCAACCATCCTCGACCGTGTCGCTGCAACATCTGGGAAAACATATCCCTTTTTTCGCAAATCAAATAATTCCATATTTGATAAACCGTTTATAAGCCACCGGCCCAACCACTTTTTTACGGAGAACTTTTTCTCGTAGATTTTATTTAATGCGGGCTTACCAAAACTGCAACGAATGGCCAGCTTCAAAAAAAAAGCCAGCTTCCATCGGACCTCCCAGGCATCCGTAGACAAACTTCGATATCCCAAAATCGTGACAAAAAGGCTATCTACTTATAAAGGAACCCCAACATGCCTCTATCCCCAAAAGATCTCCCCTACGAAATAACTCCCCTGTTGAATCTTGAAATCGCCGTCTTCCGCCTCCCCTTGAGGGCAGAAACGGACCTGAGGCCCATGGATGTGGTGCCGGCATTCAGAAGTCTGCTGGGAGCCATCCTCAAGGGACGGTTCTGCCCCTTCCCGGATTACGAGAAACGATCCTGTGGAGGCTGCGGCAGGGCTTTTGCCTGCTGCTACACCATGCTCTTTGCCCCGACCTGCGAGACCATCGGGAATAAAGGTAAAGGCCTTTGCCATGCCGATCCCCCCAGACCCTACACGTTGGCCATGCCTCTGCCACCCGGGGATGAAATAGTCCGGCAGGGGAAAGAGGGCAGCCTGGTACTGACGCTCATCGGACCAGAGGCCATCCGCTTCAGAAGGCCCATGCTGGAATCCCTGTTCCATGCGGCAGTGACGCTGAGAAAAGAGCTGTCCATCACCCCTTTGTCCTGGCAGTCCTTTAAACCGGAAAAGGGAGACAGCCCTGCGGGATTCTCCATTTCAGAGGAAGACAATATTCTGCAGGAGTACCCCGGTGCTCCCTTGTCCCGCTGGATCAGCGCCCTTCCCTCCCCGGAATGCCTCACGGGAAGACCTGGAGACGATCTTCTTGAACTCCGTTTCTGCACCCCCCTGCAACTCAAACGAATGCAAAAACAGTTTACCTTTGTCCCCTTTCTCCAATCCATCATTGCCCGCTTGAGAGATTTGAAACGGACGTACCAGTCCGAAAACAACGACATGGGAAGCTTTTCCCGGACGTTTTTCAAAGGAGCGGAGGAGATCACCACCTACAGCTACCTTACCCTGGAAAAGGCATCCTGGTTTTCCAGGCACCGGAACAAACCCATTTCCTTAAAAGGTCTGACCGGCAAATTGATCCTCAAAGGAGATACCACCACTTTTATTCCCCTTTTGGCCGCAGGCTTCTTTCTGGGCATAGGCTCCAAAACCGTGTACGGCCTGGGACGTTTTGACCTCCAGGGCTGGGAGGCGCTTCCGGGTGTTATCTCCCTGGGAAGCTGATTCCCCGCTTTAAATACACTTTCATATGAAAGAGTAGGCACGCCTAACCTTCTTTCATGCTTCGTTGTGGGCAGAACCATGGATAAATCATGATCTGCCCGTGGCAGTTATACAGTACGCTTGTCTCTCTCATTGATGATCTCCATCTACGGGATGTTTGTGTCCCGAATCAGATCCAAGGATTGAATCACCACCCATGGAAATCTTAGAATCCAATTGACATTGGGTTCAGACTATATTAGTATTCACTGAATTTCTCAAATAATCCTGGTTTGATACAATGTTCATAGCTCAACTACTGATTTAATATAAGACC
>CAKZLA010000149.1 GCA_937124525.1 uncultured Desulfobacterium sp. | reverse complement strand
TGATGAGTTGGATGGCCTCCTGGCAGGAGAGTCTTTCCTTATCCACATGGGCCAGGCGACCTGTGCCAAGATAGCGATCAAAGGCTTCATCAAAGGTGGACACCACGTTTTTTTCCATCAGGGCAAGGGCAAAATGGGGCCGTCCCATCTGTCCAGTGCCACATATTTTTTCAACATCTTCAATGGAAATGTCTATGCCTGCCTGCTGGAGTTTTTCTATGATTCTTGGGTTTCGATTCTCCCTGGCCTGCTGGAGGGTTCCCAGGGTTTTGTGCAGGAAATTATCATAGATACTGAAGCCATACCCCAGAATATGAAAACTGCTCCCCCCGTTCACGCGGTCAGGGGGATGGGCACTGATTTCAATTCCGGTCATGAACTCAAGGGTCTGGGGAATGCCAGCATCCATGGCCTGGCACACCCCATCTATGGTATCGTGATCGGCAATGGCAATGGCCTTAAGTCCTTGGTCCCGGGCCTGTTCCACAATTTCTTCGGGGCTGCAGGTGCCATCCGAGGCACTGGAGTGAATATGGAGATCAATCACGGGTATGGTATCCTTAAATACCAAGGGCTTTTTCCATCATTTCTTCCCTGGTTTTGCACTCAATGCACTGGGTGGTAACTGGACGTGCTTTTAATCGTGCAGGGGAGATATCATCCCCACAGGTTTCACAAATGCCAAAAGTATTGTTCTCAATGCGAATCAAGGCCTTTTTTACTTTTTTAATCAGTTTATGTTCCCGGTCTCTGATTCTTAGTTCAAAGTTACGTTCTGATTCGTGGGAGGCCCGGTCCGTGGGATCTGCGAAATTCTCCTTGGGAAGAGTCATTCCGTTTACAGTGGTATCAGCATGGGAAAGCAGATCTTTGAGTCTTTCGGTCAAAAGTGTTTTAAAAAACTGTATCTCTTTTTCGTCCATGGTTCTATCCTTCGACTTTGGGTTGCTTCTGATCAGACTAAAATCAACAAATTCAAATTTTCGGGGTTGATGCTGCCATGGCGTTCAGAAACTGGGCATCATTAGTAGAGTGCCGGTGTATTCCTGACCCTGATAACGTAGCCGCATCCGGCATCCGGTTGGATGTAGTCAACTTGGACTCTCTTACAACCCCCTTCTCAATCTTTGATTCAGGAGGAGCGTTGACTGAAACCTGAAAAGTTGAATTCAATATTGTAATCTGTTCCAATGGTAAAGTAAAGTTTAAAATTAAGGATTGGTTCATCCTGTCCCCGCTATGAAGGGGGGTAAGCGCTTTAAAGGTCATCTGTGTGATCAAGATTAAACAGATGGCGGGCCGCATTGAGGTACCGGGCGTCATCCCGGTGGTTGCCCATGTTTTTTAAAAACCGTATGGGGTCATGCATGATCTTATCGGCAATGGACCGGGTCATCCGTTGGATGGCCTCGTGGTCCTGGGGGGAGAGGTGGGGCATGGAACCCACGGTCTTTTTGATTTCCGCCTGGGCAATGGTATCTATTTTTTTTCGAATGGCCACAATGGTGGGAACCATCTCCAGGCTTTCCATCCAGTTTCTGAATTTGATCACCGCCTCGTCCACCAGGCGTTCACCTTTGACAGCTTCTTTGTTCCGTTCATCGATATTGTCATTTACAATGTCCTGGAGGTCATCAATGTCATAGAGAAAACAATTGCTGATCCGGTTGATGTCCGGGTCCAGATCCCTTGGCACGGCAATGTCAATGAAGAACAGAGGACGGTTTTTCCTGGAACGCATGATGCCTTTGATTTGGGGGGCGGTGAGGATAAATTCCGTGGCCCCGGTGGAACTGATGATGATGTCCACCTCTTTTAAAAAGGCTTCCATTTCTTCAAATTTAACGGCTTTGCCATTGAATTTTTCTGCCAGGGTTACAGCATTGCAAAAGGTCCTGTTGGCAACCACAATTTTTTTAACGCCACTTGAGATTAGGTGTTCCACGGCAAGTTCTGCCATTTCTCCTGCCCCCATGAGCATAACACTCCGGGTGCTGATATCACTGAAGATTTTGCTGGCAAGTTCCGTGGCCGCGTAGCTGATAGACACGGCGTTGTCCCCGATGCCGGTCTCTCTTCTTACCTTTTTGGCAATGTTAAAGGCCTTGTGCATCAGGCGGTTCAGGATGACACCGGAGGTTTTTGCAGACACACTGTTCCGATAGGACTTCTTTACCTGGCCCAGAATCTGGGGTTCTCCCACCATCATGGAATCCAGACTGCAGGCCACCCGGAAAATATGTTGGATGGCCTTATCTCCTGTGTAGGTGTAAAGGGAATCCTCAAATTTTTCCACGGGAATGGATTTAAATTGGGAAAGGAATGTTTTGACGTAATCCTGTCCATCCCCCTGGGTCGGAATAAACAAAATTTCCATTCTGTTGCAGGTGGAAAATAGTACCAGTTCCCCGATTTCAGGTTGTTGGAAAAGGTTGTGCAAGGCAATATCTGCCTCGTCTCCGGTGAAGGATAGAATCTCTCTTAACGCCACAGGGGCTGTTTTATGATTGATCCCAATGAGTGTTATCTGTGACATTCCACCTCTATTCATACATGGGTTGTCATGGGGGGCAGTGCATGGTTCACAGGACAACGCATGGGATGTGTCTATCTTCATTTTTTATAAAAAACTCCGTCTGAAATACTGCAATGATGAGCGCTTTCTTATAACTGCCACGGGCAGACCGTATTGGGGATCTGGCCTGCCCACAACGAGTCATGAAAGAATGTTAGATATACTTACTCTTTCATATAAACCCAGTATGACAAGGGGGCCTGTCACAACAAATAATGAAAAAATAAGGTGAATTAGCACCCAGCACCCAGTACCCATTAAACCAGCACCTGCTTTTCACATGGTAAATACCCGGTGGTGGCCACCAATGAGAAAATTGACGCCCAAAAAGGTAAATACAAGGACGGCAAAGCCGATGATGGTCATGATGGCCGAACGTCTGCCCTGCCAGCCAGAGGTGAGTCGACCATGTAAAAGGGCGGCATAGACAAGCCATGTCACCGCTGACCAGATTTCCTTGGGGTCCCAGTTCCAGAAGCTGCCCCAGATGGCCTTTGCATAGACAAGGCCGGTGATAAGACCGGCGGTGAGCATGGCAAATCCTGTGACCACACAGGTATAACTGGTGCTGTCCAGTAGATCCAGGGACGGAAGGCGTTTAAAAAAGAAGCCTCTTTTTTTTGCCTTAATGGCATTTTCCTGTAAAATATAAAGAATACCGGCGCCGCATGCCAGGGCCAGGGCAGCCTCACCGGAAAAAATCAGTACAATGTGGGAAACCAGCCAGAATCCTTTTAAAAAAGAAACGCCGGCCTCCGGGACCTTGGGCAGTGCCACCATGGCCATCATCATCAAGGTGACCAGGGGGGCCGCAAAAATACCCAGTATTTTCAGGTTGAACCTGGTCTTGAGCAGCAAAAACATGCCTGACAGGGCCAGGGAGGCAATGGATAAGGTCTCTTTGAGATTATGTATGGGCAGGGTACCCATTCTTAGGGTCATCATCAAGGTGGCCATGGCATGGATAATAAATCCGACAGAAATGAGGGAAAAGGCCACATGCTGCATCTTATCTTTCTGCATGAAAAGATACAGTGCATAGCCCACGGTGCTGGCCGTGTACAATGCTGTTGCTATAAAAAAAAGTCCGGTACTTATGGTGTCCAGTGTCATGTCGGGTCTCCGGCAATCAGGTTCTCATAGGTATAGCCACTGCCAAGGGTTAAGAACAGCAGATGGTTTATTTTGTCAGGGTTATTTTCCATGACCATGCCAAGGAGGTCTTCACGGATCAGGGTGGAAAATATGGCTCTATGCCTGTCCGGGTCATGTCCATCTGCCAGCAATCGGGAGCGGATTTTTCCCATGAGGATCAAAAACCGGGCATACTCCATGCCAAACTGGGCCTCCAGATCCTGTCGCAGTTTTTTTGCAAAGGCAGGACTGGTCCCGGATGTGGAAACAGTGATGATTAAATCCCCCCGGTGAACAATGGCGGGCAGAATAAAATTTGAGGCATCGGGATCATCGGCAATGTTACATAAAATGCCCTTATCCCGGGCATCAGTGGCAATCTGCCGGTTCAGTTCTTTCTGGTCAGTGGCGGCAAAGACAAGGGTAATTCCCCCAAGAAGATCCGGGGTGTACGGTGCGGATATCCATATGATTTGATCTGCCATTTCCCGGGGGATTTCATGGGTGAGCTCTGGGCTGACCATTTTGACCCGGGCACCGCTTTTTGCCAGGGTCCGGGCCTTTCGCATCCCGACCCTTCCTCCCCCCACCACAAGGCAGGTTTTTCCCTTGACGTTGAGATGAACAGGATAGTATGGAATAGAACTCAATAAAAACCTCCTTGTTTGCAAAAGAGGGTCATTATATGTAAAGTGATTTGAATTTTCAATGCTTAACTCAACTTTCCAGAAATTCTAATAGATGGAGGTGTTCGCATTATGATTATTGATTTTCATACCCATATTTTCCCGGAAGGCATTCGCAATGCCCGGGAAGATTTTTTTGACAATGAGCCAGCTTTTGAGCTGCTGTATGATACACCCAAGTCCCAACTGGTGGGTGTTGAGGCGTTGATTGACACCATGGATGAGCAGGGTGTGGATTTTTCAGCGGTTTTCGGGTTTCCATGGATCAACGCTGATACGGCCAGGCTGAACAATGATTATATTCTGGAGGCCGTGGCCCGTTACCCAGACCGTTTAAAGGGATTTGCCTGTTTTGATATGTCCTGGGACGGGGCACCAGGGGAGGCGGACCGGTGTATAAAAGCCGGGCTTTCCGGGGTGGGGGAGCTTGCCTTTTATCTTTCCGGCATTGATGAAGAGGCCCTGGACAGGCTTGAGCCCGTCATGGAGATCTGTCTTGCCGCCGGTAACCTGCCGGTGATGATCCACACCAATGAGCCTGTGGGGCACATGTATCCAGGGAAAACGCCAGTGACCATTGAACAGATTTATGGCCTGGCCCAGCGTTTCCCTGACAATAAAATTGTGTTGGCCCATTGGGGGGGAGGGGTGTTATTTTATCACCTGCTAAAAAAAGATGCCAAAAAGGTGTTGAAAAATATATGGTATGATACCGCCGCTTCTCCTTTTCTCTATGATGCCAATATTTACCGGGCCGCAGCGGCGCTGGGGGTCATTGATAAGGTGCTTTTTGGTACAGATTTTCCCCTGCTGAAACCGGCAAGATATTATAAAGATTTTCAGGCATCGGGAATGTCTTTGGAAGAGCGGGCCATGGTCAGTGGTAAAAATGCAGCCGCGTTGCTGTGGCCGGACGTGGATCCAGGATCTGGAATTTAATCAGGAGGCAGGGATGAGTGAAATCATTGTAGAGGGAAACCGAACCATTGTAAGGCCGAATATGGATATTGTCGCTTCCATGGCAGATGATTTTAAGCAGGAACTGCTTTTGACCATTGAGGCCAATCCCGGTGATCTTATCATTGATCTTAAGGGGGTGGAGATGGTGGACTCCATTGGCATTGGAGTAATTATCTCCATTCATAACAAGTTGTCAAGGGCTGCCAGAGAGCTGAAGGTGATCAATGTCTGCCATCATGTTTTTGGCCTTTTCAGCACCATGCGGTTAAATCGTCGGTTTGCGGTTGAGGCAGTTTAAGTTATTATACCAATGGTTTAAAAAACAGGGATAGTATGAAAAATAAGTATTTAAAAATATGGCTTTTTTTGTGTCTGGCCATGGGGATTGCCTGGCCTGGATATCTCATGGCTGCAGGGGATGGCAAGCCGTTGACCCGGGTGGTGACATCCCAGGTGGTTGAAAAAAATGTTGCCGAAACCACCCAGGTGGTGGGCACCCTTTTTTTTGATCGTGTGAGCAACCTTTCCGCAGAGGTCAGTGGTCTGGTGAATGCCGTCCATGTCCGGGAAGGGGATCGGGTTAAAAAAGGCCAGGTTCTGTTTGGGCTGAATACCGATTTTGTTGACAACGAAATCGCGTCGGTGCAGGCGGGGATGGAGCAGGTAAAGGTGCGCCTTGGCAGGGCCGAAAAGAGCCTTGCCCGCTATGAAACGCTATTTCAACAAAAGGCGGTGAGCGAGGCGGAGTATGATGACATTGTGCTCTCCCGGGAGGATCTTGTGCGCCAGACCATCATGCTTGACAAACAGCTTGCCCTGGCCCGCCTTAAAAAATACAAAAGCCTTATCAAGGCCCCCTTTGACGGGGTGCTCATTGAAAAAAAGGCAGATGCCGGAGACTGGGTCTCCCCGGGTATTCAGCTTTGCGTTGTGGGGTCCATCAATGACCTTTTTGTCAGGGTCCCGGTTTCAGAAAGTCTTCTTGCCTTTGCCCGCAAGGGTGAGACCGTTCCGGTATCCATTGATGCGCTGGGGATCAAAAATACCGGTACCATTGACGGGATTATTCCCGTGGCCGACCCCCAGACCCGGAGCGTTTTTGTAAAGGTGAGACTGCCGGAGATGGATCACCCGGTGCTGAACATGTCTGCCACGGTGTCTATGCCAGTCGGGGAAAAAACGAACATGCTGTTGATTCCCAGGGATGCCCTGGTAAATTTCAATGGTCAGGACATGGTGTATACGGTGAGTCAGGGCAAATCCGCTCCCATTCCTGTGACCATTCTCTCCTATGTGGGAGAAAATGTTGCCATTGCCCCGGGAGGCATCGTTAAGGGAATGCCCCTGGTGGTGGACGGGAATGATCGGCTGCGACCTGGTCAGGGTGTTGAGGTCATCAACTCTTTGAAATAACTGCCATGGGCAAATCAAGACAATTCACCGTGGACTGCCACAAACAGAAACCCAGTACCCAACACCCAGTACCCAACACCCAGTACCTAACACCCAGTACCTAACACCCAGTACCTAACCCCCTGAAAATGCAAAAGATGCGATTCAAAACGAAAATGCACTTAAAGGATGATCTCATATGAATGTCATTAAAACGGCCATTGGCAGGCCGGTTACCATGGCGGTAATGGTGATACTGATCGTGCTGTTCGGACTCATCGGGCTTACACGCCTGCCCATTCAGCTGGCGCCAGATACGGATCTGCCCGAGATAGAAGTCAGAACGGTGTGGTCCGGGGCCAGTCCCACGGAGATGGAAAGCGAGGTGGTGGAGCGCCAGGAAGATAAGCTTAAAAGCCTTCAGAATCTACAGAAAATGGAGAGTTCTTCTTACAATGACTATGCCACCATTACCCTTACCTTTGACCTTGAAACTGACATTGATACTGCCCTTTTTAGGGTGTCCAACAAGCTCAATGAGGTATCTGAATATCCCGATAATGTTCTGCAACCGGTATTGTCCAGTTCCGGGGGATCTTCCGAGCCCATTATTTGGATGCTTTTAAAGATCAAGGACGGCCCTGATACTGAGATCCTGAAGTACAAAACTTTTTTTGAAAATGAGATCCGTCAATACCTGGAGCGCATAGAAGGGGTCTCCTCTCTGCTGGTTTTTGGCGGCACTGAAGATCAGCTGGAAATTATCATTGATCCCGAAAAGATGACCCGTCGGGGCATCACCATCAACCAGGTTATTTCCCGGTTGGTGGCGGCCAACCAGGATATTTCCGCAGGGGTTTTGGGGATTGATAGAAAAAATTACCGCATCAGAACCGTGGCAAAATTTCAAACGGTTCAGGACCCCCTGGATGTGGTGATTTATGATGACGGTATCAACCGGGTGTTTTTACGGGATGTGGCCACCACAAACATTGGTTACGAGCCCCAGTTTGTTTCTGTTATGGAAAATGGCAGGGAGGGTATTGTAGTTGGTGTTAAAAAGCAAAAAGGCGGCAACGTCATTGATATTGTCCAACGGGTCAAGGCCGAGGTGGATCGACTTAATGAAGAGGTGCTGGCCCCCAAAAATCTTTATATCAGCTGGGCCCATGATGAAGCCCCATACATTCTAACCTCCATTGAGAATATGAAACAAAATGTCCTCATTGGAGCCATCCTTGCCGTTATTGTGCTGCTGATTTTCCTTGGTAGCCTTCGCTCCACCCTCACCATCAGCCTTGCCATTCCTATCTCTGCCATTGGATCTTTTATTTTTTTATGGCTCCTGAACAGAAACTTAAACGTGGTGAGCCTTGCCGGTATCTCCTTTGCCGTGGGCATGCTGGTGGATAATGCAATTGTGGTGCTGGAAAACATTGACCGCCATCGCCAGCAGGGGAAAAAAATATTTGATGCCGTTTACCAGGGGGCGAACGAGGTGTTCGGGGCCGTTGTGGCATCCACCCTCACGACGGTGGCGGTGTTTTTACCTGTTATTTTCATCCGCCAGGAGGCAGGGCAGTTATTTAAAGACATTGCCATTGCCATCACCGCATCCATTGCCCTGAGCCTTCTGGTGTCAGTCACCGTGATTCCCTCATTTATGCATTTTATCTACAAGAATCGACCGGTTCTCCAGGCCAATGCCAATAAAAAAGGGCTGGCTTCATATGTGGGGGCTTTTTTCGTAAGTCTGGTAATGGCCGTGTCTACTTTTTTTCAGAAAAATGTCATGACCCGCATATTGTGCATCCTTGTTTTTACCTCTCTGTCCATTGCCGCAGCCTGGAGTCTCATGCCCAAGGCTGAATACCTGCCCCAGGGAAACCGGAACTTTGTCATGAGTATTCTGGTGCCGCCTCCGGGATATTCCGCTGAAAAACGAAGGGAGGTGGGGGAATATCTTTTTGCCCAAACCGATAAATACAGGCAGCCTGGTGATCATGACATACCCTTGATCCGAAATATGTTTTATTTTTCATCGGACTTTCTTTCGGGATTCGGGCTGTCCGCCACGGATGAATATGAGACCCAGGCCAGTCGTTTTATTCCTACCCTGACCGCCTTGATCAATTCTCTGCCTGACATGTTCGGTATCAGTATCCAGCCGGGTATTTTTGAAACTGGTATTGGTAAAGGCCGCACCGTGGATTTAAATATTTCCGGTGAAGACATGAACGCCATTGTTAATGCGGGACGGACGTTGTTTGGTGCCGTGTCCCAGACCATCCCAGGCTCCCAGATTCGTCCGGTGCCCTCTCTGGAAATTTCCTATCCCGAGGGGCGGGTGGTGGCCGACAAGATGAAGCTTGCCGCCAATGGGCTCACCGAGCGGGAGCTTGGCATCTATGTGGATGTGTTAATGAACGGCAGAAAGGTGGATGAGTTTGGTCCCGAAGGCAAGGATCGCATTGATCTGGTGGTCCGGGGGGCAAAGGAGAGTTTTAAAACTCCGGAGGATATTCTCAACGCACCCATTGTCAGTAATATTGGACGTCAGGTCAGGGTGGGGGATGTGGCCAGCATCTCCTATGATTCGGGTATGACACAAATTGATCGGCTGGAAAAAAAGCGAAATGTCCGACTGGAGATCACCCCGCCCCTGTCCGTTCCCCTGCAGACGGCCATTGAAAGCATCAAGGGTCTTTGTGATAATCTCATTGCATCGGGTAAAGTAAACAATGTTGCCCTGGATCTTGGAGGTAATGCGGACAAGCTGGAGGAGACCTTTGATGCCCTGAAGTGGAATTTGCTGCTGGCCCTGATGATCACCTATCTTCTCATGGCAGCCCTGTTTGAAAATTTTCTTTATCCATTGATTATTATGTTCAGTGTTCCCCTGGCTGCGGCAGGGGGGCTCATGGGGCTTCGCCTGGTGAATATGTTTATTGCGCCCCAGCCCCTGGATGTGTTGACCATGCTGGGATTTATTATCCTTGTGGGAACGGTGGTGAACAATGCCATTCTTATTGTTCATCAATCCTTGAATAATGTCAGGTATGCCAATATGCCGGGAATGCTGGCGATTTCCGAATCGGTGAGAACCCGTATTCGACCGATTTTCATGAGCGCCTGCACCAGTATCTTTGCCCTCATACCCTTGGTTGTTGCCACAGGGTCGGGCAGTGAACTGTATCGGGGCATTGGCAGTGTGATACTTGGGGGGTTAGCCCTGTCAACGGTGTTTACCCTGTTTGTGATTCCAGCGCTGCTGGCATTTTTCATCGGGCTGGAAAAGACTGTGATCACCCAGGAATAAGTGGCAGACTTCATTTGCCGGTTCACCCTTGTCAGAGCGATTATTCCATTTTGGAGAATTATTTCGCCAAATGCGAGAACTACCTTTGGGATGATATGAAGTGTTTTTAATAATTCAGGAGGTTAGGAGGCTGTGGAGACAAAAAGCATGGGAAAAAATGTTTGCATACTGTTTTGTACACTGGTTATGTTGATTTCAGGTGGGCCGGTTTTTGCCTCTGAAACCCTTGGGAGTCTGCAAAAAAGTGCCTGTGAAAACCGTGATTTGGTAAAGCGCTACCAGGCGGATCTGGAGATCCTTATGCAGGAGGAAACAAAGGTCCGGGGAGAATTCCTCCCCTCCCTGGATCTGAGATACACCCTGAATAAATTGAATCATGACACTGCCACCGGAGAGACTCGGGAGAATGACACCTTTTCCGGGGCTGTCTCCTGGAATCTTTTTGCCGGGTTTAAGGATTATTATACACTTAAATCGGTGCAAAGTCTGACCCGGGCCGGGCAATTCAGGCTGGATTTAATCCAGCAGGATATCCGCCTTAATGTTGCCATGGATTTTCTTGGGATTTACCGGTCCATGGAAAACCTTAAGGTGGCAGAGGCTGCAGTTAAGCTATATGACGACAGGTTGCGGCAGATTGAGCTTAAGGTAAAGGTGGGGGTGTTAAAAAGGACTGATTATTTAAAGGTCAAGGTGGAGATGGACAATGCTGTTCAGACCCGTCGGCGGGTGGAAGCTGCCGTGGCTGCAGGAATAAATCGGTTGGTTTTTGAGGTCGGAAGATCCATTAATGGGGCTGAGCTTGATTTTTCCATTTTCAATGAACTGCCGGAAAGGGAGTCTGTTGGGGGATATCAAACGCGGCTTCTGGCAAATCGAAGCGACCTTAATGCCTTGAAAATGGCCTTTGATGCCGCTGAAATGACCGTTTCCGCATCCAGAGCATCCCTTTATCCCCGGGCAGACCTGTCCCTCGGCTACAGCTCCCATACCAGGGATGAATTTTTCCCTGAATCCTTTGAGAATTCCGACGATGAAGTACGTTGTCAGGCGGTGATCTCCATGAACCTTTTTGACGGAATGAAAAAATATGCTGTCACCCGACAGGCAAGGCTTGAGCAGCAGAAAATAAAATTTGATATCAGAGAGCTTGAGGAGACACTGAAAACAGAGCTTGAAAATATTCTGCTTGATATGGCAGTGGCCTTTGATAATTTGGCCGTGGCAAAGACAGGCACCGTTGAAGCAAAGGAAAATATCAGGATCACCGATCTTGCCTTTGGGCAGGGCATTGGCACCTCCACGGATGTGCTGGATGCCATTTTTGGTATTTCCCGGGCCAGCTTCAACCTGGTCACCGCCTACACAGAGGTGTTTGAGGCCCATTTCAGACTTCGACGTCTTTTGGAGGATTTTTGATCAGGGCACATTCCGTCCAACCAGGAAAGATAGATTAAAAAATAACGATGTGGATGTTTTATGGAGGCTGCAAACCAAGAAAGCACTTACGAATATATTCGTAAGTGCTTTCTTGGTTTGGTGGTCGGGGCGAGAGGATTCGAACCTCCGACATCCTGCTCCCAAAGCAGGCGCGCTACCAGGCTGCGCTACGCCCCGCCAAACACAGAACGATAAACTATCACCGTCTTTGGGATTATGCAAGTTTAAAATAACATTTTCCGAAAAAAAACCTTGGCGCAATTGCCTTGACACCACCCCATTTAAAGATTAACTTATTACATTTTATTTGGCGTATGAAGATTCTTTGCATTTTCTGATTTTACTGGGCATTTCAGCCCATGGAAATGTATTGAAAAAACAATAAAAGTTCATTCATGAAGCGTGACAAATGTCTGGGTCAAACCCATGAACCGTCATTTGATGCTTTAGGATTGCAGAAAGGAAACAAATGCAGGTAAGTATTGAAGATAAAAGCACTGTCAAAAAAGTGATTCACATTGAGATTTCAGAAGAACAGATCTCCAAGGAACTCAATGATGCGTACAAAGAGTTGAAAAAAACGGTGGATGTCAAGGGGTTTAGAAAGGGAAAAGTGCCCCGCAAGGTTCTGGAGGCCAGGTTTGGCAAGGGTATTCATGCCGATCTCACTCCCCGTTTGGTTCAGAATGCCTTTGTTGATGTGGTGGAAGAACACAAACTCAATCTGGCCGGTGCCCCCCGCATAGAACCCCCGGAGCTGGTGCCTGGGCAACCCTATTCCTTTGATGCCGAGGTGGAAGTTCGTCCCGAACTTGAAGATGTTGATTTTAAGGGACTTGACCTGAAAAAAACCATGTATAAGGTCTCAGAAGATGAGGTAGACGCACAGATTCAGATGGTTAGAAAGAACATGGCCACCAAGGAAACCGTCACCGAAGAGCGACCGGTTGCCAAGGATGACTTTGTGCTCATTGATTACCAGGGATTTGTGGATGACCAGCCCTTTGATAAGACCCCCCTGGTGGAAAATTATGTCATGGCCATTGGCGGCACGGCCATGCACGAGGAATTCTCTGCAAAACTCACCGGCGTTATTCCCGGCCAGAAACTTGAAGTTGAGATTGTCTATGGGGATGATGCCGCAGATAAAGAACTTGCGGGTCAAACCATTACATATAAGGTTGAATTAAAAGAAATCCAGGAAGAGGTCTTGCCCCCCGAGGATGATGCGCTGGCTGCAAAACTCGGAGATTTTAAAGACCTGGAAGCTATCAAGGAGGTTATCCGTGATAACCTGGACAAAGGATATGCCCAGCGCATTAAACATGAGCTCAGCGAACAGGTGTTTTCCGCACTTCTGGAAAAAAATGAATTTGAGGCGCCCGATGTCCTTGTGGATGCAGAGCTTGAAGGTATTGTGAAAGAAGCCGAAGACGCCTATGCCCAGAATAATGTGGATCTGGAAGCTGTTGGCCTTGGCAAGGATTTTCTCAAGACCCAATACCGACATGTTGCGGAAAAACAGGCCAGAAGACATCTGTTGCTTGCCAAAATCATTGAGCAGGAAAGTCTGGAACTCACAGAAGAAGAGCTGGAAAAGGGCTTTGAAGAGATGGCCATCAGCATGAAGGGCACTGTGGATGGTGTTAAAAATTTCTTTGACATGCAAAAAGACCAGCTTGTGTATTTCAAACATAACCTGCTTGAAAAAAAGGCAGTTGATATTATTATAGAAAGTGGAAACCTCACAGAAATATCCCCCGAGGAAGCCCAGGCTGCCCAGGATGCAGAAGCTGCCAAAGCAGTGGAGGCAGCAGCCGCAGCCCGGGAAGCAGTGGCTGAAACAACAACTGGGGAAGACGTTGCACAGGAAATAACAGAAGCTGCAACACAAACCCCGGCAGAGGATACCACGGCATAATTTTTGTGATGGATGTTTCCATGATGCCAATCAGTAAAGATACAAGGAGAGAAAAGTGCCTTTAGTTCCAATGGTAGTTGAGCAGAGTAACAGGGGAGAGCGTGCCTATGATATCTACTCAAGGCTTCTGAAAGACCGGATTATTTTTCTTGGCTCCGCCATTAATGATGAGATTGCAAATCTCATTGTGGCCCAGCTTCTGTTTCTGGAATCAGAAGATCCTGAAAAAGATATCAACTTTTATGTCAATTCCCCCGGGGGCGTTGTCACTGCCGGTATGGCCGTATATGATACCATGCAGTATATTAAGCCCGACGTGGTAACTGTGTGTATTGGTCAGGCTGCCAGCATGGGGGCACTGCTCCTTGCTGCAGGGGCCGATGGCAAACGCTATTCTCTTCCCAATTCAAGAATTATGATCCATCAGCCCTTGGGAGGCGCCCAGGGGCAGGCGTCGGATATTCAGATCCAGGCCAATGAGATTCTTCGAATGAAGGATTCTCTCAATGAAATCCTGGCAAGCCATACCGGCCAGCCCCTTGAAAAAGTTGCTGTGGATACGGATCGCGATTTTTTCATGTCCGGTGAGGAAGCAAAGGCCTATGGTCTTGTGGATCATGTGGTGCTGAACCGCTCGGACGTGGAAAAGGAAGACGCGCCAAAGGAGAAGTAATATGGCCAAAAAAGAAGATGGCAATGACAAACTGCATTGTTCGTTCTGTGGGAAACATCAAAAAGAAGTAAAAAAACTCATTGCAGGTCCAGGCGTTTATATCTGTGATGAGTGCGTGGGTCTGTGTGAGGAGATCATCGAGGATGATGGTAGTGAGGTTGATGCCCCGGAAAAGGAGACCGTTTCAAAGCGGTTGCCACCCCGGGAAGTCAAGGAGCTGCTGGATACCTATGTGATTGAACAGGATCAGGCCAAAAAAGTGCTTTCCGTGGCGGTGTACAATCATTACAAGCGTCTTGATGCCGAAAGTAAACGGGATGATGTGGAGATTCAAAAGAGCAATATTTTGCTCATTGGGCCCACAGGATGCGGTAAAACCCTGCTTGCCCAGACCCTGGCCCGTTTTTTGGACGTACCCTTTGCCCTTGCCGATGCCACAGCCCTCACCGAGGCAGGCTATGTGGGGGAGGATGTGGAAAATATTATTCTTTCCCTGGTTCAGAATGCGGATTATGACATTGAAAAAGCCCAGCGGGGGATCATCTACATTGATGAGGTGGATAAGATTTCCCAGCGGGGGGACAACCCTTCCATCACCCGGGATGTTTCAGGTGAGGGGGTTCAGCAGGCCCTGTTGAAGATCATCGAGGGGACCACGGCAAGCATTCCCCCCAAGGGAGGTCGTAAGCATCCCCAGCAGGACTTTGTAAAGGTGGACACCTCCAATATTTTGTTCATTTGCGGGGGAACCTTTACGGGGCTTGAAAAGGTGGTACAACGAAGAATCAGTACAAAATCCATGGGGTTTGGTTCTGAAATAACCCATACAAAGGAGCGCCCCATTGGAGAGCTTCTGGAACAGCTCAAACCCGAGGATCTCATTAAATTTGGTTTGATTCCTGAGTTTCTTGGAAGACTTCCCATTGTCACCTCCCTTGGAGAACTCAATGAGGCCTCGCTGATCAAGATTCTCCAGGAACCCAAAAATGCCTTGGTGAAACAGTACAAGCGCATGCTGGAGCTTGACGGGATTGCCCTTCAGTTCACCGATGAGGCACTGGTGGCCATGGCAAAGGAAGCTGTGGGTCGTAAGGCCGGTGCCAGGGGGCTGCGGGCCATCATGGAAGAAATCATGCTGGATATCATGTATGAGCTGCCTTCTGTTAAAAACGTAAAGGAGTGTATTGTGGGGGAAGAGGTGGTGATGAAAAACGAAAAACCCATCCTCTTGTTTGAACAGACCCAGAAAAAAGCATAACCACAGGGAATTAAAATAAGAATGATCAATATCACCAAATTGTTTAATCCCGATGGTTCCGAGACCGATCCCAGCGAGTTGCCCATGGTGCCTTTACGGGATCTGGTTCTGTTTCCCCACATGATTTCCCCGGTTTTTGTGGGAAGGGAACCCTCCATCAAGGCACTTTCCGAAGCCATGGCCAAAGACAAGATGATTTTTTTGGTCACCCAGCAAAATTTTGAAACCCTGAAACCCAAGATGAACGATATCTATCCGGTGGGAACCCAGGCAAAGATCAATCAGCTCTTGCGGCTTCCCGACGGAACGGTGAAGGTCCTTGTGGAGGGACAATGCCGGGGAAAAATTTCCCGGCTGCGTGAAATGGACGGGTATGTGACGGCCCAGTTTTTACCATTGACCGATGTACCCATGGACCCTTCTTTGACCAAGGCATCGGTACGGACCTTGATTGAGGCCTTTGAAAATTATGCCAGGATATCAGGGACCATTGGCAAAAGCTTTATTCAGAATCTTTCTGCCCTGGCAGGTGACCCCGGTGCATTGGTGGACACCATGGCGGCCCAGATTCCGTTGAAGGTTGCAGATAAGCAGATGCTTTTGGATACGCCAAAGCTTGAAGAGCGCTTTGTTCTGCTTTTGAAGATGATCGAAGAGGAGAGTGAGGTGGTGACCATGTCCGAGAAGATCAAGGGCAGGGTCAAGGAGCAGATGGAGGCACTCCAGAAAAAGCATTATCTCAATGAGCAGATGCGGGCCATCCAGAAGGAGATGGGGAACGAGGGGTCTGCTCCCCAGGAATATCAGGATCTTGAGCGGGATATCAAGAAAAAGCGTTTGCCCAAAGAGGCGGCTTCCGTGGTGCGCCGGGAGTTTGAAAAACTCAAGCTGATGTCACCCATGTCTGCTGAAGCCACTGTGATTCGCAATTACATCGACGTTTTGGTGGGTTTGCCCTGGAAGAAAAAAACCAAAATCAACAACGACCTTGCCAATGCCGAAAAGGTATTGGATGAAGATCATTATGGTTTGGACGACGTAAAGGAAAGAATTTTAGAATTCCTGGCGGTGATCAAGCTGCGTCCGGATTCGAAGAGCCCGATAATGCTTCTTGTGGGGCCTCCCGGGGTGGGTAAAACCTCTCTTGGGCGTTCGATCGCGCGAGCTTTGGGGCGTGAGTTT
>CAKZLA010000148.1 GCA_937124525.1 uncultured Desulfobacterium sp. | reverse complement strand
AGTATCAACCCTCTTCCAATGGCCGACGTTATAGCCAGGCCCCAAAAATGAGATATGCACAATAGTAAATGACAATTGAAGCGGCAAGGAGAAAAAATAATGTATCGAACAAATGGATTCAAACTTTGTGTGGCAGTACTTCTGGGTATTATCGTATTTATACTGCCCAGACCCGAAGGCACACAGTTTAAAATTACAGGAGACACGAGTCAAAAGGTTTTGCAGGGGGTTTCCAGCCATTTTGTGGCTGTTCCTCCCGGGGAAAAAGAGACAGGATTTTATATTTTAAAGGCAAACACACCGGGATCTCTGGAGGCCAGCGTAAAATATTTACGTCAAAGGAGTGTTGACCTGAACCTTGATTCCGTTCAGGTGGATTATGTGGACGGATTATCTCCCAAGGCAAAACGATTTCTGGCCATTCTGGCGGTGTTGGTGATGTTGTTTGTCATTGAACCCATCCCTTTGGAAATCACGGCAGTGTGCATTGGTGTTTTTCTGGTAATCATGGGCATCACCGATGTGAAAAGTGCCTGGGCTCCCTACATGCATCCGGTGGTGATCTTCATCATGTGCTGTCTAATTTTTGCCATTGCCCTTGATAAAGCAGGCCTGACAAAACGTCTGGGATATTATATCATTAAAAAGGCGGGTAATAGTATCACCCGGTTCACCTTTATCATTGCCATCGGGCTGGGTATTTCCTCCTCGTTCATGCACGATGCCGCCGCCTGTGCCATCGGTATTATAACCATGTTGCCCCTGATGCGGGCAGCAGGCATAGAGCCCCAGACCAACACGGCAAAATTCATGATGCTATCCCTTCCCTTTGCCTGTTCCTGCGGTGGCATGGGAACCTTGGTGGGTGGGGGAAGATGTATGGTTTCAGCTGCGTTTTTAAAGGAGTTTACGGGCATTGAAATCACCTTTTTTCAATGGATACTATATGCCATGCCAGCCGCCGTTATTACGGTGCCCATTGCGGTTTTAATTGTGTATATGGTATATCGACCCGATCCAAAATATCAATTGCCTGATTTTGATGAAGATCTGGGCCCCATGACAGCCCTTGAGAAAAAAACCGTGACCATCATTGCGCTCTCCTTTGCAATGTGGTTAACCAAGGGACTCCATGGGATTGACTATTCCGTAACCGGTATGCTGGGCGTAACAGCTCTGGTTCTGTGTAAAGTCCTGCGGTGGCGGGATATCAACGATAACCTGGAGTGGGGAACTGCCCTGTTTATCTTTGGGGGCGGTATTTCCCTGGGTCTTGCCATGGGATATTCCGGGGCTGCCGACTATTTTGCACACCTGTTCTTCCCCTTAATCCAGGGCAAGGGATGGCTGGTCCTTTTCATTGGTGTGGGGGTGTTCGGAGCCCTGGTGACCAATGCCATGGCCAATGTGGCCGCCGCTGCCTTGATTTTGCCCATTGTGATTCCCATGGCCCAGCTGGAAGGGGTGGACCCCACAGTTCTGGCGCTGTGTCTGGGAATGGCTACCTCCTTTGCCATGTTATTGGTGATTGGATGCCCTCCCAATGCCATTGCCTATAGTTATAAATATTTCAAATCGTCAGACCTCACCAAGGTGGGACTGGTGGCCACCCCGATCCTGTTAACAGTATTGGTATTGGTGGCAGGGGTCTGGTGGAATATATTGGGGCTGGTTTAGCCCTTTATAAAATGGGGTCATAAAGTAGAGTCAGGCTTGCCTTATAGATCGTGAGAACTTATGAGTCTTGAAAAATTACTGCCCTATGAATAACACCAATAAGCCAAGCCTGACCCCAATTCTGACAGGAGAACACAAGATGACAATGCACACTGGTGATAAAATCCGCCTTTTGCTGGTGGATGATGAGGAAGGATTTCGTGCTGCAATTGCCAGAAGACTGGGAAAAAGAGGGATATTACCTGCCCAGGCATCCTCCGGGGAAGAATGCCTGGACATTCTTGAAACCTCTTCCATGGATGTGGTGGTGTTGGATGTGAGAATGCCCGGCATGAATGGCATTGAAACCTTAAAAGCCATTAAAAAACGCCATAAATGCACCCAGGTGATTCTCCTCACAGGCAATGTGGCGGTGTCCGACGGAATTGAAGGAATTAAGTCCGGGGCCTTTGATTATCTGACAAAACCAGTGGAAATTGACCATTTGTTCAATAAAATTACCCAGGCTTTTGAAATGCTCCAACTGGAAGAAGAAAAACGCCAGCAGTTGGAATACCGGGACAAGCTGGAAAAAAAAATGGTTGATACCGAACGGCTGGCCGCATTGGGGACCCTGTCCACGGGCATTGCCCATGAAATCAACAATCCCCTTGCCATTATCAATGAATCTGCGGGTTTTATGAAGCAGATCCTGGAGGCACCAGACATGGAGCGCCTTCCCCAGCATGATGATTTATTAATGGCCCTTGGTAAAATCGAAACCAGCATTAAAAGAGCCGGCAGAATTACCCAGCAACTTCTGGGGCATGTGAAAAAACAGGGTCCCCGGTTGGCCCGAACGGATATGACCTTGCTGGTCCTGGAGACCTTGGCCCTTTTAAAGGGTGAAATTAAGGAAAAACAGGTAAAGATTTTCTGGAAAACCCCGAAAAAAGAGCATATGCTTATCAGTGATCCCTATCAGATCCGACAAATCCTGGTGAATCTGATAAATAATGCCATCCATGCCATGGGTACCAATGGAACCCTCACGCTGTCCATCATTGAAACACCGGTGTTCATGGTTTTAGGTATTGAAGATGACGGCGTGGGGATTCCCCAGGATCATCTGGGAAAAATATTTGATCCTTTTTTCACCACCAAATCCTTTGACCAGGGAACGGGCCTTGGGCTTTTTGTGGTGAATAAAATTATCACCGGACTTAACGGAGAAATTGACGTAGAAAGCCAGCCGGGCAAGGGAACCGTCTTTATGATTAAACTGCCAATGAATTTGAGCATCGAACAATGAAAATGGAACCATGCCACCTCCAACGGAGCCCCTACTGTCGATACTTTGGGCAGCATTTCTTTATAACACCCATGCCCTGGCGGGCACAACGAATATTGAAAAGGCTATCATGCCGCCCCCCCGACGGGCAATGGGCCCAGCCCGGAACCGTAGACGGCCCAATTGGCCGGTTCCTATTGCCCATCGGGGGGGCTCTGCTGAGGCAAACTTGGAGGCTACCTTTTCATATAACTGCCACGGGCAGACCGCATGGGGGACCCGGGACTGCCCACAACGAAGCATGAAAGAATATTAGGCACACCTACTCTTTCATATAAACTGCCACGGGCAGACCGTATTGGGGATTTTGCCTGCCCACAACAAATATAGAAACTCCAGTTATTACAAATCATTGGACGGAGTTTCTTATAAAGAGAAACAAAACCTAAAACACAGGAGAAGAAAAATGATAAAAATACCCGCCAAGGTCTTGATTGTGGATGATGAAAAGGATTTTGTTGACATGTTTTCCCTGAGGTTAAAGGGACAGGGAGAAATCGTCTCCACCGCAGCCAGTGGTAAAGATGCCCTTGATGTGCTTGCAAAAAAACCCATTGATGTGGTGATTCTGGACATCCGCATGCCGGGCATGGACGGCATTGACACCTTAAAGGAAATTAAACGATTATATCCCCTGGTGGAGGTGATTCTGCTAACCGGTCATGGCTCCACAGAGACAGCGGTGGATGGCATGAAACTGGGGGCCTTTGACTATCTCATGAAGCCTGCAGATTTTGACGATATCCGGGTGAAACTGGAAAATGCCAGGAAACGAAAGGACGAGCAGGAAGAGCGCATCCGAAAAGCCGAAGTCAGACTTCTTTTACGAAGAAGTGGCGATGTGTGATATTGGACGGGATAGATAAGCTGGTTGAGGGGTATGTGTGGGCTGGTTTTGGTAAGCGCTTAGGCGATATTACCAAGTCAATCCCAAAACCATTGGTGCAGGTTGGTGGTGTCCCGATTTTGCA
>CAKZLA010000147.1 GCA_937124525.1 uncultured Desulfobacterium sp. | reverse complement strand
TCCTATCGAAAAGATATGGAGTCTGCCATTTTAGAGACCATTCACCGACGGCCATGTACCCCCGAGGATCTTGCATCCATATTGGGCACCCATATAAACGACATTAATAAATATCTTTCCGTCCTGGAACTTGAGGGCACCATTGAATCCCTTCGCCAGGAAAGAGGGGTTTTTTATCAGACCTGCAAGCAGTAACCGGGCATAGGGGAAGTATTATGGAAGAAAAAAAAGGATTCTGGGTGGATTTAAGATCCGCCATCATGTTCATCACCATTTTGCCCGCAGGCAGGGGCAACACCTTTTCCCCCACGGGTATGATCCGGTTCTTTCCGGTGGTGGGCCTAATGGCAGGCGTGCTGCTGGCCCTTGTGGATACGCTGGCTTCCCAGCTCTGGCCCCCGGCGGTGGTGGCCCTTGTGGATGTGCTGCTGCTGGTGGGTGTGACAGGGGCCTTTCATCTGGATGGCCTTGGGGATGCGGCGGATGGTCTTTTCAGCCATCGATCCCGGGAGCGGGCCCTGGAGATCATGAAGGACAGCCGCACCGGCATGATGGGTCTTGTGGCCATTTTTTGCGTGCTCTCCCTTAAAGTAGGAGGTATTTATGCCGCCAAAACCGTGTGCACAGGAGGTGTTTTTCTGGTGTTGATGATCATGGTTCCGGCCTATGCCCGGGGGGGGATGCTTTTTGGTATACGGTATCTGCAGTATGGCAGACAAAACACCGGCACCGGGCATGATCTTTTTGAAAAACGACTTCCCCTGAAAGATTTTATTTGGATGGGCATACCGCTTTTTTTCTCCTTTTTTATGGGGGTAAGAGGGCTTGTGCTGAATGTGTTTTTTGCTGCAACGGTTTTTTTGCTGCTGTGGTTTTACAAGAAAAAAATGGGATGTATCACCGGCGATATGCTGGGAGCCATGACCGAAATTACCGAGGCCGTGCTGTTTCTGGGTGCCGGGATGTCAATATTTTAATTTAACAGGAGTTTTAAGATGATTACAGGCCATGGCGGCAATGTCCAGGCCCTGGCGCAGCGGAACGGCTGTACCGTGGATGAAATTATAGACATGAGCAGCAACATCAACCCCCTGGGTCCCCCGGAGGGACTTGAGGCGTTCATCATAGAAAATATTCATAAAATACGTTCCCTGCCCCAGGCCGATGCCCTGGACATGGTAAATGCCTTCAGCGCCTATTATCAGGTGGATGCAGGAAGAGTCATGGGGGGCAATGGCACCACTTGGTTTATATATACGCTTCCCCGGGCACTTTCCTTTAAACGGGTGCTCATTGCCGGTCCCACCTATGCCGATTACAAGGATGGCTGCATCATGCACGATGCCGATTATTCATTTTGCATGTCATCCAATGAAAATGAATTTCAGCAGGATTTTTCAAAGATTGCTTCCATGGCACCTGACGTGGATGCCGTGATTATCTGCAATCCTAACAACCCCACAGGTACCATGAGTCCCGTTGAAGAGATTATTTCCCTTGTAAAGGATCATCCGGATACATGGTTTGTGGTGGATGAATCCTATCTTCCCTTTGTGGAAAATGCCGAAAAGATTTCCCTTGTGGCGGAAACCCGTTTTCCCAACCTCATTGTACTTTCCTCCATGTCTAAAATATTCAGAATTCCCGGCCTTCGCACGGGATATTTGTGTGCCGATCCCGGGGTGATTGAAAAACTGATGCGATTTTATCAGCCCTGGTCGGTGAATGCCCTGTCCCAGGCTGCCATTGTCCATATCCTGGAAAATCCGGAACACATTGCCCCGTTCATGGAAACCACCCGGCAGTTTGTAATGAAGGAACGGCAGATCTTTCAAGGGGCCATGGCCGGAATTGATAAGGTGAAACTCTATTCCTCGGATACCTATTTCATGCTTGCGGAACTCCTGGGAAGTATGAATTCCGTTGACGTGTGCCAACTGGTGGGGGATGAGCGGATTCTCATACGGGATTGTGCCAATTTCCATGGATTGTCTGATCGGTTTGTGAGGTTTTCCCTCAGGGACAGGGAAACCAATCTGCATTTGGCTCAAATCATGAAGGGTGTGGTCTAAATTGGGGGAAGGAATACAAATGAGTTTTGACATGAGTCTGATCATCCTGCCCCTTGCCTTTGGTCTGGATCTGCTCCTGGGAGATCCCCGGTGGTTGCCCCATCCCATTGTGTGGATGGGCAATGCCATCTCCGGGTGCGAAAAAATATTTCGAAGCTGGATTAAAAGTGAATTTAGAGCCGGACTGCTCTTTGCCCTGTTTCTCATCAGTGCCACCTGGGTCATCTCTTTTTTGGTGGTGCGATTTTGTTCAATACTTCACCCCAATTTGGGTACATTGGTAGAAATAATCCTGCTTTATTATTGCTTTTCTGCAAGAACCTTGGATAAAGAAGCCACCCTTGTGGGAAAAGCCCTTGAAACCGGGGGAATTGCTGCTGGGCGTAAACAAGTTTCCATGATCGTGGGCCGGGAGGTGGACACCCTGGATGAGACCGGCGTGGTCAGAGCGGCCGTGGAGACGGTGGCGGAAAATTATGTGGATGGTTTTCTATCCCCCCTGTTTTTCTATTTCCTGGGCGGGGTGCCCCTGGCCCTGGCCTATAAAATGGTGAATACCCTGGACTCCATGGTGGGGTATAAAAATGAACGATACCTTTTTTTTGGCAGGGCTGCAGCCCGCATTGATGATGTGGCCAACTATATTCCGGCCCGTTTGTCGGTGATTTTTATTTCTCTTTCAGCGGCCCTGCTTTCATGGCACAGGGGTAAACGGGGGTTTTTCACCGCCTTAAGGGAAGGTAGAAGCCATAAAAGTCCCAATGCCGGGTATCCCGAAGCCTCCTTTGCAGGAGCCTTGGCCATGAAGTTGGGTGGTCCCAATTATTACCATGGAAAGTTGGTGGAAAAACCTTTCATTGGTATTGGGTTTGCCCGGCCAGGTCTTGACAAGATCACCATGGCCTGCGATCTCATGCTTATGGCCTCTTTTTTGGCCATGCTGGTGTTTTGGTTGGGGCGGTTGACGGCGGGATTTTATGGACTATAGTGCATTGCATATGACTTCATACTGTCTTTTTGAGTTAAAGCGGGTGCATTTTCATTTTCCCGGCCCATCATATAACCCATTGACTTCATTAAGTCAGCATCCCATTGATCTAAAACAAAATATCTTAATAAATCAAAGAGTTGAATCTCCAACCGGGAAAATGGGAATACGCCCGTTAAAGCAAATCATTTTAACACTTAAGCAAATGAGTTCGTATTAGATTCTTATCTCTTATTTTCGTGTTATTTGGGCAAGAGAATTAGAAAATCTTTTTGGTTCTGGCTTGTCCAGGTTAGGTCATGTGAAACGCACTATACATTGTGGATGGCCGATGTTATACCCCTCCCGATTTGACTGATGTTTTGACAAGCCTGAAAGTTGAGTGATTAATGGAAAATGCACTGAAAAAATTATGTGTGATCATTGACGGACCCCCATTTGTGGTGCCCTGGCTGGAGCGATTTTATGAAGCCACGGAAATAGAAATGGCCCTGGCCATGGAACAGAAATGGAAACCCATTGCCTTTTTTAAGGATAGTCTTTCCATGGATACTGAAGCCGTTGAACGTTCTTATGTGCGGGGCGTACTGGAAAAAGATGGCAATGGTCATTACAAAATGGCAAATTTCCACACCCGATACGATATCTGGGCCACCTTTGAAGGGTTCAAGGATATTCCCGATGACATTGGGCAACAGCTCAATCACTGGGAGTTCCAGCAGTATTGCCGGAACCATGAAACAGAACTTGAAAAGGTTAGAAAGACCCAAAAGCCGGACGATGTCAGCGGCAGCCCCCGGTATCTGCTTTTGGATGAGGCCCTGGAGAGCTTAACCCATGTGGATCGAATTTATCTGTGGCCCTGTAATTGCCGTTCCATGATAAAGGGCTGCAACAAACCGGTTTACACCTGTCTGCGTTTTAATAATAACCGGAATATCGGGTTTGAAATCAGCCGGGAAAAAGCCCGGGAACTTGAAGCCCTTATTTCCAGGAGCACCCCGGTGGAGATTTTATGGGGGGAAGCAGGCTACCTTGTGGCCGCTTCTGATTCCATGGTGGACACCGTGCTTCTGGCCATGGTGGGGGCACGATCCGCCGCCATGGGGTTTAACCGCATCGTTGATGCCCCAATGGACGGTAAAAATCCCCGTACCGCCATCAGAGAAATCCCTTCCCGCCCGACGACCCGCCGCCGTACCCGCCCGACCAGGCCTCGGTCCACGGCTGCGCCCGCTGCATCGACGGGTGCCCGTCCGTGCTCGAGGCGTGCCGGGCCTCGCCGAGCCGGCCCTCGCGGATCGTTGCGTGATCGAGCCCGGAGATCGCGCGCTCCGCTGCCACCTCGCCCCGGATCGGACCTTTCACGACGACTCTCCGGTGACCGTCGAGGACGTCGTCTACAGCCTCGAG
>CAKZLA010000146.1 GCA_937124525.1 uncultured Desulfobacterium sp. | reverse complement strand
CCCCCCCTTTTTCCAAAGCCGGTCCCGATGTAATGGTCACCCCGGCCCCCATTTCCGTGGCAATAATATGGGCCATGGAGGTCTTGCCAAGACCCGGGGGACCATGAAGCAGCACATGGTCCAGGGATTCTCCCCTGATTCTGGCGGCGGCAATGGCAATTTTAAGGGTTTCAACGGTTTCTGCCTGGCCCACATAGTCAGCGAACCGCCGGGGCCGTAGCACATTCACGTCAATTTCTCGGTCTACGGGGTGGGCCTCCGGGGAAACAAGGGATTTTTCCGCCGAGCTAAAGGCAATGATGTCATCATCCGATGTCATGAGCCAGCCCTCCTTATCACTGCATCAAATAGTTCTTCCGGTGTTGACATGTCAGGGGCTTCGGCAATGGCAAGGTTCACCATCTTCCGTGCAATGGGTGCGACATACCCCAATTGATGGACCAGAACGTCCACCACTTGGGCCGATACCTGGTCGGAAATCCCCCCCCCTTCCTGGACAGGCATTTCCGGGGCATCCCCCGCTCCCTCTCCGGGGGCATGTTTCACAAACCCTGAAACCTTGCCATGGAGGGCTGCAATAATTTTCTGGGCCGTGCGTTTGCCAATGCCCTTTAAGGTGGCCAGCATCTTTTCATCCCGGTTTTCAATGGCCCGGGCAATGTCTGACACTGGTCGATCCATGGCTTTCACCGCTTTTAAGGGACCAATGGCATCCACGGAGATAAAAAGCTGAAAAAAAGCCTTTTCCATCTCAGACTCAAAACCTATGAGCACCGGCCGGGGCTGACGTTCTGTCTGGTTATAATAGATAAACAAAGATACCGTCTCTTCTGGGGGGTGCTTTTTAATATTTTCAAGCACAAAAAGGGGCAGGACAATCTCATACCCCACCCCACCCACCAGCATCAGAATCCCCTCTTCGGCGATTCTTAAAACATTTCCTTCCATATATCCGATCATCTTTACTTTCTTTATATCCTTTTTTCGTCCTGCTTCACCATTGACTATCCAAGCCACCATTGAGCAAGCTCAACCCCATGAACTATTGCCATCATCCCCAGTTTTTCCGAAAAAATCCAGCCAGGGCCAGGGCCAGGGCATCCGAGGCGTGAAAAGGCCGGATGGTCCCTTCATGGGACAGTAAATTCCGCACCGATCGTTCCACCTGATGCTTATCTGCGGCTCCGCTGCCGGTGACCACTTTTTTGGCTTCGCGCACCTGGATCTCCTGCACCCGTGATCCGGCCCGTCCTGCGGCCAACAACAACACTCCGGTGACCTTTCCCAAGGTAATCCCCGATGCCGGATATTTTCCCAGGGAAAAAATATCTTCAATCACAACAAGATCTGGTTTCTGACGGCACAGGTAGGCAAGTGTCCGAGAATAAATAATCTCCAGTCGTTCCACAAGGCATTGTTCCGGTGTGGTTTTAATGCTGCCAAATTCATAACCTGACAGGGTGGTGCCCCGACCCTGCACCATCCCAATGCCGGTACCGGCAAGCCCGGGGTCTATGCCCACCACCTTGATCATCCTAATCATCCCCATGGAAGTTATCCGCTCCCCTATTTGAGGGCCTCCAGCTTCTCCTTGGCAATTTTTGCCTCGCTGGTTCCGGGATATTTGCGAATCAGCTCCTTTAATATCAAACGGGCATTGCCCTTTTCCCCCAAATTTGCAAAGGCATACCCCTGCTTTAACAGCGCCGCAGGCACCTTATTTCCAGACGAATAGGTTTCAATAACCTTCTGGTATTCCAGAATTGCCTTTTCATACCAGTTTTCCCGGTAATAACTGTCAGCAATCCAGAACCGGGCATTATCGGCATTGGCAGAATCGGGAAAGGTTTTAATAAATGTTTCAAACTCTTTTCTGGCCCCTTTGTTATCCCCGTTATCCAGAAGGGTTTTAGCCGCCGTATACATCCCTGCCTCACTGGCATCTGGTTTATCGGTGACCAGCGCACTGGAAACGCTGTCCGTGGGTTCCATGCCCAGATGGGCCTCCAGGGCCATCACCCGTTGATAATTTCGAGAAATGGCGGTATCAAGGCGCTTGAGTTCGTTGGAGGCCGTGGCCGTGGGGGCTCCCCCATCCCGGCCAATGAGAAACTCAAGGGTTTCCATGCGCCCTGCCAACACCCTGATCTCATCCCGGAATCCATCCAACAGGGCATTTATTTCAGCATATTTTTCCCGGGTCTTGCGATCATTGGTGCCCACACGCCCCGTTATTTCTGCAAACTCTTTGTTCAGCTTCTGATCGTAGGTCTTCTGCTTTTCCAAATGCCGGGCATTGTCCATTTCAAGGGAATGCACCCGATTGTTAAGGGTAACCATATCTTGATCTGACACACACCCTGACACCACTGTCAGAAGACCCAGCAAAAGAATCTGAAAAATACACTTGGCCATCATACCCCTTCCTTTACAAAATCACAAAATGAGCGCGTCGGTTTCTACTCCAGGCTGCCTCTCCATATCCGGAATCAATGGGTTTTTCCTCACCATAACTGATGGTGGTAATTCGACTCCCCAAGATCCCCATATTCATGAGAAAAGACTTTACCGCAATGGCCCGCTGATCTCCCAGGGCCAGATTGTACTCTGTGGTTCCCCGTTCATCGCAATGGCCCTGGACCACAATATTATTACCGGCATTGGCTTCAAGCCACCGGGCCTTTTCTTTCAAAATCTGCCGGGCCTCAGCAGAGAGTACGGCGCTGTCATAGCCAAACAAAACATCCTGGTTTTCAAAATCTTCCCGGGCAGCCATAGCTGCCACCTGGGCGGCGTTTTGCTTCATGCTCTCCTCATGGAGACGCTGTTGGGCCAGGGCCTTTTCTTTTTCCTGGGCTGCCATGCGCGCTGCCTCTTCTGTGGAGATCTCACCTGTCTTTTGTGTCAAATCCGCCGAGTCTACCGGGCCTACCATCACATTTTTTTTGGCACAGGACACTGTCAATACAAGGCCTGCAACCATCATCACCATCACCAGATTCCGCATCACTCGTTTTTTCATGTCGTCTCCTTTATGGGTTATAAGTATTTTTACATAAAATTCCGCCCAATATATTGGAATCATAAGAGTTTCAATATTCTTTATGGCATGAGGTTACTGTCATATAGTTTTATAGACACTCAATGATCAAATAGTACAGGGCATCCTTCATATTTGAGCCAGGGCATAGTCAAGAATAAATTTCAGACGCTTACATCCCCCCCCCCGGGGACCATTGGGGATCGGTCTGGGCACCGGGCAGGTTGATCAAAGGTCTTGGTTCACTTCCCCGGGCCGTCATCACATAAATTTTTGAAGCCCCATCCCGGGTGGAAGAAAAAACAATAAAGGCCCCATCCGGGGACCAGGAGGGATCTTCATTGTCTCCCTGGTCACGGGTGAGCTGCATGGGAGCAGCCCCGTCAAAGCCCGTGACATAAATATCAATTTTATTTTTCACAATGCCCACATAGGCAAGTTTATCCCCTGATGGAGACCACGCCGGAGAGGTGTTGTATTTACCCTGGAAGCTCACCCGCATCACCCCATCGGTATCAAGATTTTTAACATAAATCTGGGGGGTCCCCCCCCGACGGGACACAAAGGCAAGCCTCCTGCCATCCGGGGAAACCCGGGGTGAGACATCAATCCCCCAGCTTCGGGTAAGGCGTTTGAGAATTTCACCCTTGCCGGAAAGCAGGTAAATTTCCTGGTCTCCATCAAGGCTCAAGGCGGCCACAAGTTCAAATTTACCCGGCACCCAGCCCGGTGTGATATTCATCCCCTTGAAAGAAATGGTGGATTTGGTACGGGCTTTCAAATTCTGAACAAAAATATCCGGTTTTCCATTCACATATGAGGTGTATGCCAGCCACTGGCCATCCTGGGAAAGACAAGGGGACAGAGTAATACTCCCATGATGGGTCTCCTGCCGGGGAGCATATCCGTCAAAATCACTGATAAAAACTTCCTTGTTTTCCCCCACACGGGAAACAAACACAATGCGACTGCCAAAAACCCCCCGCTTCCCGGTGAGATAAAGACTGATTTCTCCACAAAACCGATGGATCATGGTTCGAAGGTCCGATACTCTTCCCGTATACACCTTTCCCACCACCAATTTTTCTTTAAAAGGATCAAAAAGCCGCATTTCCAGACGGATAGTCCCCTGCTGTTCAACAATGCCAGCAGTGACGAGAAGCTCTGCACCTATGCGTGTCCATTTTTTAAAATGAAGATTTGCAGCGGTGATGCCGGAAATGACAGGCTTTTCCGGAAAAGTGGCTGAATCCATCACATTAATGTAGCCGGTGAAGGTCATCCCCTCCACCAGAATCCTCTGGGCCATTTCACCATGGAGGGCTTCGGCCTCGGTGCCGGACAAGGGCTTGAATGCCGGTACGGCCAGGGGGACTTTCTGGATAAAGGGATCTTTTATATTAATGTAGGTATGCTGCCGCGCACAAAGCGGCATGGGCGCAAAGAGCCATACAGCAATGATCCCGGACGCTAAAAACCATTTACCATATTTCAGGATTTTCCCACCACTGTTTGCCATGATCTTCTCCTCTTTTCAGGCCATTACCGCATCATCAAATCAGGTTGTCCCGACACTACATTAACCCGGACGGCGTAAAAATCAACCCCACATCATAGTAATCATACCCCCCTGGCAGGGGTGACAGGGGGTTGGATTTCTTCACTGCCTTCAGGGCAGATTCATCCAACAGGCGATTTCCAGAACGGGTTTCAAACCAGACATCCCGGATATGTCCCGATTTTAAAATTTTGATGAGAATCCGCACTTCTCTTGTGTCCTTACCTCCGGCAAGCTGGGGGCTAAATGCCCAGTTCTGCTGTATGCGATACATCAATTCAAGATTATAAAGATCAATGGCCCGGGCCTTTTTACCATTGCCTGTTATCCTGGCCTCATTGACACCAAACATTCCGCCGCGCTTATTGCCCTGGGCAGCCACCTTTTTGCGCAAACGTTTCAACGCCGTATCAAGGGAGTTTACTTCCTGTTTTTTCACCGATTGCGACATCTGCTTTTTGGCACTGGCAAGTACATTTTCCGGACGATAGGTTTTTTTCTTCAATGACGCCTTTTTCCGGGGAAGCTCCGGTTTTAAAGGAGCAGGTTTCCGGGGCGGGGGCACCTTTTTTTTCACAACCAGGGGAATTTTAACGGGAGTTTCCACCACGGGTTCTGGGGATGATACCACCGGTGTTGACGGAGCAGGCTCAATGATCTTCTCCGGCACAACCACCCCAGGAAGTTCCGGGGGCACGGGCTCCACTGATACCTCATCAGGCAACAACGTCTCCGCCGTTTCATCCAGCATATCAATGGGCGCCTCCGGGGAAGGTTCCTCAAGCAGATCAAGTTCACCAAGAGACACCAGATTTACCTTTACCATGGGAAGATCCACGGGGGGGGGAGGGGCAAGGTCCTGGATGAGAAAAAAAACAAAGAACACAATAAGGTGAACTACCAGAGAAACCCCGAACAGCAGGGGGTTAAACTGGCTGTGTGTTTCTTTGGTATTACGGGGGACCCTCTGTTTTGAGGCTCCTGTGGTATTAAAGGATTTCATGGTGTAAGGTCAGGACGCTTCATCGACTTCTGGAAGCGTGACCATGCCAAGGGAAGTGACTCCGGCCTTTTTAATCCGGGCCATGATATCCACCACCCGACCATAGGGAACCGCTTTATCTGCCCTGAAATAGACATCCCGGGCACCCATATCAACCAGGATCAACTCCAGCTTGCGGGTGAGATAATCCACCCCAACCGCCTGTTCGTTGAGGTAAACCTGGCCATCCTGCCTGACAGAAACCACCAGGTGATCGACCTTTTCCTCCAGGGGGACCGCTGCGGTCCTGGGAAGATTCACATCCACGCCCTGGACCAGCATGGGAGCGGTCACCATGAAAATAATCAACAATACCAGCATCACATCCACAAAAGGGGTGACATTAATTTCGGAAACCAGTTCATCACGATTGAAGCCTGACTGCATCATGCCCCCTTATTGCGTTGAATGTCACGCTCAATTAAATTTAAAAAATCCGCTGCAAATCCCTGGAGCTCAGAATCCAGGACGCGAATCCGGGTGATGAAATAATTATAGGCAATAACCGCCGGAATGGCCACGGCAAGACCGGCTGCTGTGGCAATGAGGGCTTCGGAAATACCCGGCGCCACCACCGCAAGGCTTGCCGACTGACTCAAGCCAATTCCCCGGAAGGTGTTCATGATGCCCCACACCGTACCAAACAGACCAATAAAAGGGGCGGTGTTTCCCGCCGTGGCCAGAAAGGGAACCAGTTGCCCCAGACGACGAAGCTCCACATCAATAGAACGTCGCAGGGCTCGTTTCACACTTCCCATCAATTGAAACCCAGTCATGGCGTCGTTGCCTGGTGCAGGAGTGGCAAGATCAAGCTCTGCCTCACCATTTTTTTTAATTTCCATATAACCTGCCATGAACAAACGCGCCACAGGGCTTGCCTTAAGGGATCGTGCCCGGGCAAAGGCATCGCCAAGGTTTCGGCATTGCCAGAAAAGATCAATAAAGGCAACAGAAGAGTGGTGGGCCTTGCGAATATATTGAAATTTAATAAACATAATGGCCCAAGACGTAATGGAAAAGAAGAGCAGCAGCAGCAGCACCAGTTTAACCACCAGACCTGCACTGGTCAACATGTGGAATACACCAGCGGATTCAGGACTCATATCATACTCCATGTTAAAAATTACACTGTGGAGACATCCGGCATTGAAATAGACAGCAAATATTAGAAAAGCCAAGTTCATTTCCCAGCCGTCAAGCCGTCCCGTCCATGTAGCACAGATGGTAAATATTCTCAGGTTTGGTAATGTAAATGTTTGATCAGTGCCCCATATTCGCCCATTTGGGAGTGCATATGCTATCAGGACAAAATAGGTAAAGATGGGGTGCTGGCAGAACATTTACCACAGATAAGGTTCAAACCATTGCCAATGCTATATTAGACACATTGTCATGTCAAGCAGAGCTTGTACTTCCAAAACAAAAAAACCCCTGCGCAAATCTGCACAGGGGTTTTTTTATTATACAAAAGGCTTACACAACACCTTTTAGGTTACATCATGCCGGGCATTCCGCCGCCCATGCCACCCATGCCACCGCCAGGCATTCCACCGCCCATGCCACCAGCTGCGCCACCCTCTTCGGGTTTTTCAGCGATCATGGCTTCGGTGGTGAGCATCACAGATGCCACACTGGCTGCATTCTGCAGGGCAAAACGAACCACTTTTTTGGGATCAATAACACCGGCCAGGATCAGGTCTTCGTAGACGTTGGTTCTTGCATTATAACCAAAGGACCCCTCGCCTTCTTTAACCTTATTGATTACAACAGATCCTTCCACACCAGCGTTATTGGCAATCTGACGCAGGGGCTCTTCAATGGCCCGTGCCACAACCTTGATGCCAAGAAGCTCTTCCTGGTCACCCTCAATGGCAGCAAGACCGGCACTGGCACGAACCAGGGCCACACCACCACCAGGCACAACCCCCTCTTCAACGGCGGCACGGGTGGCGTTCAGTGCATCTTCAACCCGGGCTTTTTTCTCTTTCATCTCGGTTTCTGTGGCAGCACCCACACTGATAACAGCCACACCACCAATGAGTTTTGCCAGACGTTCCTGGAGTTTCTCACGGTCATAGTCAGAAGATGTCTCTTCCACCTGGGCACGGATCATTTTCACACGGCCCTCAAGGGCCTCTCTGGACCCGGCACCATCAATGATGGTGGTATTGTCTTTGTCAATGACAACGGACTTTGCCTGACCCAGATCATTTACACCGACGTTTTCAAGCTTAAGACCCATCTCTTCGGAAACCACCTGGGCACCGGTGAGAATGGCAATGTCTTCCAGCATGGCTTTTCTTCTGTCGCCAAACCCAGGGGCTTTTACAGCCGCCACATTCAAGGTGCCACGGATTTTGTTCACAACCAGTGTGGCAAGGGCCTCACCTTCGATGTCTTCGGAGATGATCACCAGGGGTTTTCCCATTTTAGCCACTTCTTCCAGCACAGGAAGGAGGTCTTTCATGCTGCTGATTTTTTTGTCACAAATGAGGATAAATGGGTTGTCAAGCTCTGCAACCATTTTTTCAACGTTAGTGGCAAAATAGGGGGAGAGATAACCGCGGTCAAACTGCATACCCTCAACCACGTCCAGGGTGGTATCCATGGATTTGGCCTCTTCCACGGTGATAACACCCTCTTTACCCACTTTACCCATGGCCTCTGCAATGATGTTTCCAATGGTTTCATCACTGTTGGCGGAGATGGTGCCGATCTGGGCGATCTCTTTTTGATCCTTGGTGGGATTGCTCATCTTTTCAAGCTCTGCCACCATGGTTGAAACCGCAATGTCAATACCCCGTTTGATGCCCATGGGGTTATTACCTGCCACAACCAGTTTCTGACCTTCCTCATAGATGGCCCGGGCCAGGACAGTTGCTGTGGTGGTGCCGTCACCGGCCATGTCACTGGTTTTACTGGACACTTCCTTCACCATCTGGGCACCCATGTTCTCAAACTTGTCTTCAAGCTCAATCTCTTTGGCAACGGTGACGCCGTCCTTGGTAACATTGGGGGAACCCCAGGATTTATCGATGACAACGTTTCTGCCCTTAGGTCCAAGGGTTACAACAACTGCATCAGCAAGGGTCTGAACACCTTTGAGCATTGCCTCACGGGCTTTTGCATCATATTTAATCTCTTTAGCCATTGATCAGGGCCTCCATATATATTTAATTTCAGTTTTAATATTTTTAATTTTCAAACTTTAACGAACGAACAAGGGGGAATTGAGAGAATGCTACTCAATCACACCCAGAACATCATCCTGGCGCATGATCAGATAATCCTGACCATCAATTTTAACATCTGTTCCACCATATTTGCTGAAAAGGATGCTATCACCCACTTTAAGATCCATGGGGATCAATTTGCCGTCTTCCCCCACACGACCATTTCCAGTGGCGATGACCTTGCCCTCTGCCGGTTTTTCCTTGGCAGTATCGGGGATAATGATGCCACCTTTGGTTTTTTCAGTTTCTTCCATACGCTCAACCAGAATTCTGTCCTGCAATGGTCTTAAACTCATGATGTTCATTCTCCTTTTAGTAAAATTAAGTATACATTCATCAGATATAGGTTATTTAAGGTTCTTTGATAGTTATGCCACTCACTTCGGGGAAATAAAGCGCGTCATCAATTACAATGACTAAGCTTGCAGATCAAAATTCACCATAAATAAATGGCCACTTCCCACAAAATACATTAAATTTTAAGGCGTAATGTTTTATCTCAGAATTGCTATTTTGATGCACTGTTACCGGTGCTGGCGCAATCCGTCTTGGCTGGTTTTTTGGTACAAGAGCTGGCAGCTTCTTTCTGGGAAGACTTTCCGGCAGATGATCCATCGGATTTTCTTCCACCGTAATCGGTTACATACCACCCGGAACCCTTTAAATGAAATGAACTCTGGGAAAGAATTTTATGAAGACTTCCCTGGCAATGTTTACATTTAGAAAGCGGGGGATCTGACATCTTCTGGAACGCCTCTTCTATCTGTCCACACTCGCTGCATTCATATTCATAAATCGGCATTGCATTACTCTCCATCTGTGGTGTTTTTATCCATTTCAAATTCAAGGATAAAATAGTCAGTCTTTACCCCTTGTCAAGGATATCCTGGAAAATTTTGAAACAAAGCAGGATCACCCCTTACCCACGCACCATTTTCTATAATATACAAACACTTGCTCCAGTCCAGACACTGTTATCCCCTTTAAAATCTCCCTTGTGAGATCATGAACAATCCGCTCTTCGTCCTTGGCACAATCCGCCTCGCAGGCACAGCTATAGATCTGCTGAAACCTGGCAAATCTGACAATATGAACCAATTCATGGACAATGATATACAACAGGAAAGGAAAAATCTTCAAATCGATAATGGACTGTGCGATGGCGCGCAGGATGGAACCATCCTGGATGCAGATGCGATAATAATCAAAGCTTGCAGATCCAAGACTGCTATCCTTGGGGTATCCCCGGTACCCCAGGACTTGGGCAAAGGGTCCCTCAACTACTTCATGGATATCCAGATCCCTGGCGGTGCGCACTTCATATCGACTGCGGAGCCACTGGATGGAGGACATTTTATAATAATCGCTCACCAGGTCCTCTGAAACAGACACCGCTTCCCGAACTTGATATAATTGTGCTTTGTTAAAAAAACGGACATTGGGCATGGTACGCCTCCCAGGTAAAAAAAGATCCGCAATTCCAACCTTGAGTCAATACCCCGGCAATCCACAACCCATTACGGAAACCCAAAACCAGAATTACTGAAAAAGGAATGGACATCTCCTGAATCCATATGCTATAAAGGCAAGATTGACATTTAACTATGGATATTTACAATTCCTGTAAAGGAGGTGATTTTTTGGGCAGCGTTATTAAGAAGAGACGGAAAAAAATGAGAAAGCATAAGCATCGAAAACTCCTTGCCAGAACACGGCATCAGAGACGTAAGGGTAAATAACCCTCCAGCATTGTGGAGTGGGATATGGAACCGAGGAGTGAGTTCACCACACCTTCCGCTTTCCTATCCCACTCTTTTTTTATCTATCCCCCCTGACCCCTTTGAAATATTTCATAAACTCAGAGTCCGTTGAAAGCACAAGGGTTCCAGATTTATCCAACACAGTTCGATACACATCCATTGTCTTTAAAAACGAATAGAATGCAGGATCAACCCCATAGGATGCAGCATAGATTTCAGTGGCCTTGGCATCGGCCTTACCCTTGATCTCTTCTGCCTCGCGGTAGGCCTCGGATCGTATCTGCTGAAGATCCTTTTCCTTGTCACCCATGATATTGCTGGCCTCTCCCTTCCCTTCTGCACGATATTTTTCCGCAATCTGCCTTCTTTCTGCAATCATACGACCATAAACAGCATCCCTGACCTTTTCCACATAGTTGATGCGTTTAATTTTAACGTCCACAAGTTCAATACCAAACGGTGCAAGCTTGGGCTGAGCCTGGGCCATAATCCGCCTTGTGATTTCGCTGCGACCCACTTCGATTTTGTACTGGGAGTGCTGTTCGCCCTTTGGCTCATCACTGAACTCCTCAAAGGTGTCCATGGGTCGATCGCTGTTACGCACACTTTCCACCAGTCGAAAGGATGTCAAAAAGTTCCGCACCGCAGGATCAATGATGTCATCCAGACGTCCCTGAGCTGTGACCATATTGTTCACGGTCTGAAAGTACTTCACCGGGTCCACAATTTTCCATCGGGCAAAGGTATCCACCCAAATAAAGGTTTTGTCCTGGGTGGGCACCTGGCCTGGATCCCCATCCCACTCCTGGAGGTTTTTGGGGAAATAAGTGGCCGTTTGTATAAATGGTACCTTAAAATTCAACCCGGGGGAGTCCACCGGTTCTCCCACCACCCGACCAAACTGGGTGATGACCACCTGTTCGGTTTCATCCACTATATAGGCCGACGTCAACAGAACAAACATTACGCCGGCCAGCACAACGGCTGTTACTCCTTTTATTTTGTTCATTATTTTACCCCACCTTCTCTTAATGCTTTTATGGCTGGCACCACAGATGTTGCCCCATCAAGGTTCAACAGCGGAAGTACGTTTTTCTGATCGGAATCAATGATATATTTACTACCCAGTTTGGGCAGGATATCTGCCATGGCCTCCAGATAAAGGCGTTTTTCCGTGACAGCCTTTGCCTTGGCATACTCCTGATAAACCGAGGTAAAGCGTGCGGCATCACCCAAGGCACGGTTCACCCGGTCCAGGGCAAACCCTTCGGCATCCTTTACCAGACGCATGGCCTCACCCTTTGCAGCGGGAATGGCCTTATTATAACCTTCCCTGGCCTTATAGATGAGCTGCTCCTTTTCCTGGACCGCCTCATTGACCTCATTAAAGGATGGCTGCACCGGTTCTGGCACATTGGTTTTCTTCATCTCGATGGTGACAATGTGAATCCCGGTTTCTGCCTGAATCATCTCGTCCTGGAGCAATTTTCTGGCAGCCACGGCAATCTCTTCCCGCTTACTGATCACCTCATTGATACTGCGATCCCCCACCACTGTGCGCATGGTGGCTTCGGCCATATCCCGCAGGATGGAACGGACATCTTTGACCTTGAATAGGTAATTATAAGGGTCGGAGATCCGATACTGAACAATCCAGGGCACCACGGCCACATTGAGATCCCCGGTGAGCATCAGGGCAGCCCCGGCATCGGCATTATCGTTGGAGAAACGGGCATTGTTATACCCTTTTACCGTTTCAAATCCGAACTCTTCTTTATATACCCGCTTTATTTTAACCTTGGTGACCTTCTCAACCCCGGCTGGCAATTTAAAGTTCAAGCCCGGCTGGGAGATACGGCTGTACTTGCCAAACCGTTGTATGACCCCCACCTCATCAATGTCCACGGTGAAAAAAATCGAACTGCCAAAAAAAAGAAAAAATAGCACCACAATGAGCAATATGCCACCGGGGAACTTGAAATTTTTAAATCGATTCAACACCTCATCCATCTGGGGTGGCCGGGGTATACCACCGCCACTACCCGAACGCTTCTGTTCGTATTGTTCCTGTTTTTCTCTGAGCTTATCCCAATCCCAGTTCATAGTCAGCTTCCTGTTTTTACTTAAAATCAGATCAAATAAAGACCATCCGGAAAAAATCCAACCACCCAATGATTAAGACGAACTCAAAAGCTGGGAGTCTTTATCCATGACAATCTGCGAACCTTCATAAAGATCAACCATAATGGGCCCGATTCCAACTGCCACCACCTCGTCTTCTTCTTCTGTCCCGTAAATATTCGGGTTATCGAGTTGGTAAGGTTGGTAATGTAAATTTTGGCCAGTGCCCCATATTCGCGTATTTGGGACTGCGTAGCATACTATTGCTATGTGAGCAGGCCAAACATAGATGAATATGGAGTGCTGGCCGAACATTTACTCTGTCCCATTTGTTAAATTTATTATTTTACATGCTTTCCCTATATTTTCAAGGAAAAAACGAATTTACATCTTCTCTCCGCCCTTGACCTTTTGGGGTTAGAAATGTTAAAAAAGCAAAAATCGGCGTGCAACAACCATAGCAAGGAGCTTTATCACTTCCAGGTAACCGAGACAAACAGCCCACCCCAAAAAACAACCGGATCATCATGTCCATGGAGCCACCAACAGGAGGCCTGCTTTATGAAAACGGATTTAACCCACATAGGCAGTATTTTGACCCAGGCGTTGGATGAATTCAGACCCAGTGCTGATACGGGCATGACCGCCATCTGGGAGCTGTGGGAAAGCGTGGCAGGAACCCCCCTTTCGGAAAATGCAAAACCCGGTGCATTCAATAATGGTATTCTCATTGTTCACGTCTCCAGCTCCGTGTGGATGCACCAGCTTAAATTTCTAAAAGCACCCCTTATGGCAAACCTTAATCATGCCCTGGGCACCCCCCTTGTCAAGGAGATGAAGTTCAAAATTGCAGCCCTGCACAATTGAACATTTTTTTGACGGAAAGTTGAACATTCGCCAACCCGAAAATGGCTATCGATTTTCCGTGGACCCCTTTGTGCTCTCAGCCCATGCCCAGCCACACCCCGGGGATAAAATCATGGACATCGGCTGCGGCTGCGGCATCATTTCCTTGATTCTCTGCCTGAGAACACCGGATCTTTGCATCACCGCCGTTGAAATACAAGAAGAACTGGCCCTCATTGCCCGGGAGAATGTTAAGAAAAATCAACGACAACAAGAGATTACCGTGCTCCACAAGGATATCCGACGGATGATATCTCCAGAACTCCTGGGATCCCAGGACATGGTCATCTCCAACCCCCCTTACAAAAAACAGGCCCATGGTCGCATCAACCCCCATCCCCAAAAGGCCATGGCCCGCCACGAGTTAACCCTCACCCTTGAGACACTGATAAAAATTACCTCAAAATGTTTAAAACCCAATGGTGTTTTCCACGCCATCTACCCTGTTTTAAGGCTGCCTGAGCTTCTGACTGCCCTTGCAAGGGAAAGACTGGCCCCTGAAACGTTGAAATTCATACATCCCCGAAAAACAAAAAATGCAAAATTATTCATGGTCAAGGCCAGGAAGCATCGAAATAGTGAAATTTTAATTCTGCCCCCCCTTTACCTCCACACCGCAGGTGGCCAACAGAGCAAAGCCCTTCAAAGGACCCAGCAATGTTAGCCCCCATTGACCATGCCTGGAAATATCAAAGATTAAAATTCCTGCTTTAATGCTTGACACGCCCCCCAAAAAAGGATATCTACCCTCTCATCATTATCAATGCGGAGAGATGGCCGAGTGGCTGAAGGTGCACGCCTGGAAAGCGTGTGTATCGAAAGGTACCGAGAGTTCGAATCTCTCTCTCTCCGCCACTCTTATCCTGCACCCCCGGAAAACATGTCTTATCGCGTATTAGCCCTCAAATATAGACCCCAGACTTTTCAGGATGTTATTGGACAGACCCACGTTACCCAGACGTTGTCCAATGCTATTTTGTCCAGTCGGGTGGCCCATGCTATTTTGTTTTCCGGCCCCCGGGGTACCGGTAAAACCAGCATTGCCAGAATTCTTGCCAAGGCCATGAACTGCAAGGAAGGCCCCATACCGGTGCCCTGCAATGTCTGCCGATCCTGCACCGCCATCACCTCCGGCAATGCCGCCGACGTCTTTGAAATTGACGGTGCCTCCAACAACAGCGTTGATCAGCGGCGATGATGATGAAACTGATGCCGGTTTGTTCCGCGAATGGACAGAAACCGGTAGTGGCTTTCTTCTCGACCTGACTGGCGGAGCTTTAAATACCAACCTCGCGTACTACCTTGAGGAGGAAGATGGTTCTCGCTGTGACTGTCGTCTGACTTTTCTCGGTGATGAAATATCAGGCTCTTACGTGCTTAGCCAATGTAGCTACAGGGTAGGAAGTTCGGATGCTGATCCGGGGTGTAATGCTTATGATCACACCGGAACCTACGAGCGGGACAATAATCGTCTTTCTATTTGTGATGACACTCAGGAATGTTCGACATATCGCTGAGTGACATCCTGTGCAGGCGATACTCAGAAGTAAACGCGAATACCGTAAATGTAGGCCGGAGCAGAATTTTCAATGTCTTTCTGATAAGAGAAACGACCAGAAATAATATCTGAAATATTCAGCTCGGCTGACAGGTCAACGATGATTGAATCCTCTTCCTCACCTGTTGCATAAGATACGGTCCCGGATAACTCCAGCGGTGAATATTCAGATAAGCGGTATCGGGTTTCAAGATTAAACGCCGAGCTGTCTGTGTAGGTCACTGAGGATTCTTCGAAAAAGAAATTCACATCAGTACGTTGGTATTTGGTCTCAACGTCAGATTTGGTTTCACTGTACGATAAGCCCGGAACGATGTGCAGGGTTGGGGAGATCTGAAAATAACGATCGATCGCGATGCGCAAAGTACGCTGGTCGATATCTGCACTGTATCTGGAGTCGTCGGTCTCATAACGGTCTTTCAGCTCGACAAAGCCGGCAGAAACACTGGCGACGACCTGATAACCCAGGTCTTTCTGCAATTCAAAGATGGTTGCTGTCGTGTTATTTGGTTCACCTGACGATGGAGAATC
>CAKZLA010000145.1 GCA_937124525.1 uncultured Desulfobacterium sp. | reverse complement strand
CAATGGAGAGTCCCACCGGAAACGGAAAGATCCTGATTTTCATCTGCAAGGACCGGGGAAATGGACATGATCTCCATGTAAAGGGTATTTTTAATATGGACCACCTTTGCCGCTTCCGGGGACTTGAGACCGATGGTTTTCAAAGCCGTTTCAATGCCCTCCCGATCCGTGTCAAAATAGGGGGGAATGGCGGCCATGGGCGGCTCGCAGGAGCACAAACAGTTGGTGGGGCCAATTGTGGCAAGTGACCCATGTTGTAACCAAGCCCTTTTGATCAAGCCCGGTAATTGTTATTTCCCAGTCTTGACTTCTTATTACATCCAAGTTATTGCAACACAGTAATTGGGCTTGGTCATAAGATGGGCCATGCTGGGGAGGGGTCAGGCTTGCGTTATTGGCGCTTTTGTTGAAATTCATCTTGAAACACAGGCAGTTGTCAAAAGCACAATAACACAAGCCTGACCCCATTGGCACAGCAATTGTGACGGGTGGCCCATCTTATGACCAAGCCCCTTTTTTACCTGTGAGGATAGCTGGATATGGGACCTCCTGGAGAATATTCCATGATGCAGAAATCAATAAATGCCTGGGCGCAGGACGTGGGGGGGATTTCTTTGTTCCAGATCAGTCCAACATCCATTGATGGTATTTGGTTAACCAGTTCACGGGATTCGATCCTTTTTCCTTCCAGAGACCAGGGACGATATACCATATCTGATAAAATGGTGACCCCTGAGCCTATGGCCACCATACTTCTCACTGCTTCCACAGATTCCGCATGGAAAAGAACCTGGGGGGTGGCGTTATATTTTTGCCAATATTTCATATGAGAGGTGTCTGCTTCATCTACCAATAGTTGAATATAGGGAACTTGCGAAACATCTTCCAGTGAGATTTCCTTTTTGGGGAAAAACGGGTGATTCATGGACATCCAGAGTTTGCGGGGGGATCTCACCAATAACTTGGTATTTAGTTGATCGTTATCTACATTAGATACCAGAAGAATTGCCAAATCCATCTTTTTTTAATATTAAATTTTCGATTTCAGGTCTGGTGTATTCCATGAAAATCGTTTTTATCTGGATGATGTAGAAGTACCCAATATCAACCACTTTGCAACCCAAGGCGCTTCAGGTGGGCCGGTTGGAATGATTAATGTCAATTTTATCAAAGAAGTCGATTTTTACAGTTTAGAAATGCGACCGAGAGAAAAACAGAAAATTTTCAAAGCTATTTTGGGAATTCCGAAATTCAGGAAAACATACGAAATTCAAAAGAAGAAGAATTTCAAGCTCTTTTCTTAAATGAGCTTTTTGTGAAAATTCTAGGGTATACAATTAAACCGAGTCCAAATTATAATCTCACAACGGAATTTAAAAATGAGACAAATAATCGAAAAGCTGACGGAGCTATAATCTCAGAAGGAAAGGCAATCGGTGTTTGTTTTCCGGTCAAAGTCACCGTCGACAAGAACCCAACTCAAACAATCGAAACAGCATTCACTTTGTCTCAGGCAGGAAACACCTGGCGTGCGGCTGGATTGATGGCAACC
>CAKZLA010000144.1 GCA_937124525.1 uncultured Desulfobacterium sp. | reverse complement strand
ATTTTAATGTTCATCATATGGTTGAAAGCCAAAATAGACACAATAACTCCCCGCGAGATACTAGCCTCTAAACGTGGGTTAGTTTTACAAACCAGAGCCATAATATATGTATCAACAATAATATTTTACTGTCGGCGAATAATATCTATTAGATCACAGACAAAAACAGGCTTCAAGCTTAAAAATCAATCAATGGGTGAAATATGAGCATAATAACGAGTAATAACTAGGACATTGTCGGAGTTGAGGCGCTTGTTAGCTGCCGCCTAAACTAATAATGGTAGCGACAGGAAATTATAGTTAAATACGAATCAGATACGGCATAAACTAAACGATTAGTTTCATCTATTCGTCTAGACCAAAAGCTCGATAAATTTTCTTTTAGTGACTCAGGTTTACCAACACCTTCAAATGGTGAACGCTTGGTATCATTAATTAATTTATTAATACGTTTTTTTTATATTTAAAAGATATTAAATATACAATTTTGCTTCTGATGCTCGGCTGAACCACAATCTTGAAGTTGTATCCGGCATTTGTGAAGACGAAACACGCCATATTATCAGAAGCTTTTTTAGAAATAAAAGGAGAAGACAGTGTCAAACATCGTAGTTGTCGGCACCCAATGGGGTGATGAAGGCAAAGGTAAAATTGTTGATATTTTAAGTGGATCTTCCGACTATGTGGTAAGATTCCAAGGAGGGAACAACGCAGGGCACACCATGGTGGTGGATGGCAAAGAAATCATCAGTCATCTGGTTCCGTCGGGTATCCTCCAGAAAAAAAAGTGCTTCATCGGCAACGGTGTGGTGGTGGACCCCATGGTATTGTTGGAAGAGATGGATTATCTCAAGGACAATCAGGTGGATGTTTCTCCGGACATGCTGAAAGTCAGCAACAGAGCCCACATGATCATGCCCTACCATAAAGCCATCGACAAGGCCCGGGAGATCAAAAAGGGAGCCGACAAAATTGGTACCACCGGCCGCGGCATTGGTCCCTGTTATGAAGACCGTGCCACCCGTCGAGGCATCCGCTTTGCAGACCTTCTTGATCCTGACTTTTTTGCTGGCAAAGTCACAACTATCATGGAAGAGAAAAACTTCTATCTTGAAAAATTTTTTAATACAGAGCCCCTTGATCCCAAAACGGTGATCAAAGAGTACATGGCTTTAAGGGATCGACTGCTGCCTTATATTGCAGACGTGTCTGTTGTTTTGAATAAAGGTATGGATGAGGGCAAAAAAGTTCTTTTTGAAGGTGCCCAGGGAACTCACCTGGACATTGAGCACGGCACCTACCCATTTGTCACCTCTTCCAGCACCGTTTCCGGCAATGCCGCCTGCGGTTCAGGTGTGGGGCCCTGCAGGCTTGATGAAATCATCGGCATTGTCAAAGCGTATACCACCCGGGTGGGAGCAGGACCTTTCCCCACAGAACTATTTGATGACATTGGAGAGGCCATCCAAAAAAAGGGAGCAGAATTCGGTGCCACCACCGGCAGACGACGACGTTGCGGCTGGCTGGATATGGTCGTCCTGAGAAATGCGGCCCGTCTCAACAGCCTCACTGGCCTTGTTATCACCAAACTGGATGTGTTAGATGAACTGAAAGAGCTTAAAATCTGCACTGGTTATGAATATAATGGGGACGTCATGGAAGACTTCCCGGCCAGCATTAAGGCACTTGAGAACTGCACCCCTGTCTATGAAACCCATCCAGGATGGCAGACAGATACCTCAAAATTTAAAAGTTTTGATCAGTTCCCGGAAAATGCAAAAAAATACCTTGCCAGGATTGAAGAGCTGTCCGGGGTAAAAATCAAAATTTTGTCCGTGGGACCGGGCCGGGAAGCCACCATTGTTCTGGATACGTTTTTTTAAAATTTAACCAGATCTATCCCCCTTCTGAATCTGTTATTCAGGGGGGGAACATTCACTTGACAACGCTTAAAAAATAAACTATTAATATGCGTCTTTTGGATGTCGGGATGTGGCTCAGTCTGGTAGAGCACAGCGTTCGGGACGCTGGGGTCGGAAGTTCGAATCTTCTCATCCCGACCACCCAAATTATTAGATTGCAAAGAGTTGAATAGCAGTTACGAAGAGGCCCAGGAGTCATTTTGACGTCTGGGCCTTTTTAGCTTATTCTGCTTCCATCTTTAAATTTAGAAAATGGAAAGTCCCATGACCATCCCAATATACCTTAACAAGCAATTTTACTTCCCCAGCTGCGTTTAGTATCTCCAAACAATGGTCGGACATTTCCCAATGCCGTAAATTCTTCCATAATTGTGGATAGGGATAAGTATTCATTTTAAAGCCATCTCGAATTCCACCGCACTCCATGTACACATTGGCCCTGGCAACCCCAGTGGTGGTGCGCAACTGCATATCCATACTTACCCTCTTTATTTTGGTATACCCCCCCTTATTCAATGGATATGTAAAAGGGCTTCTCTTATAGGGGATGTAACGTGCCGATAGATTATGATCAGTGACAATCCATTCATTCTCAAGATACACCCCATCATTGAAATCCATGAACACCTCATCTGCACTGGCAGGGGATGATGCCATTGATAAGAGCAACAAGCACACTCCAAAAAACGCATTAAATTTCAGAAACCATTTATAAAACATTATAACCCGCTATTCGGAGATAAAATTGAAATCTTTAAGTCTTGCCTATTCCAGTTGCCCCAACGACACCTATATTTTCCATGCCATGGTGCATGGCCTCATCAACACCGCAGACATCTCTTTTGATACCACCATTGCCGACGTGGAGACCCTGAACCAGAGGGCAGCCAAGGGCACCTATGACATTACCAAACTTTCCTTTGCCGCCATGGGCCGTCTGGGGGAGCAATACCGCATTCTAAGAAGCGGTGCGGCCCTGGGTCGGGGGTGCGGCCCCCTTGTCATCACAATGCCGGATCACTCAATTCATTCCCGGCACAAACTCAAGGTGGCTGTTCCCGGCCTTGGCACCACGGCTTGTCTTTTATTCCGGTTTTACCTTGAAGAACGATTTCCAGGCCTGGCGCCAGACCTTATTTCCATGCCCTTTGAACAGGTCATGCCAGCGGTGAAAACAGGAAAGGCCGATGTGGGGGTAATCATTCATGAAGGTCGATTTGTCTATGAACACATGGGATTTGAATTGATCCAGGATTTAGGTCAATGGTGGGAAACGCACACTGGGCTGCCCATTCCATTGGGATGCATTGCCGTTAAAAAAAAAATAGGACAGAAAACAGCAAACCAGTTGGAATCCATGATTCGGCAGAGTATTTCCCATGCAAAAGACTTCCCCACAGCGGGTGCTGCCTATATCCGCCACCATGCCCAGGAGCTGGAGAATAATGTGATACAGGAACACATTGGACTCTATGTTAATGATTTTTCCATGGATCTTGGCACAGAAGGTGAAAAAGCCGTGATGACATTTTTCGAAAAGGCCTGGAAGGCGGATATCCTGCCCCAGGGCCCGGCCTCATGGTTTATGAGTTAAGAAACGCGTGGCTCAAACCTATTTGCCAATCCTATTCAAGAAACCGTAGATTCACCTTTTCAGAAAAAACGCCATGGCGGTGAAGCGAATCAAAAAAATAGGTTAACCCTTTGATTTTTGGAGCATCGAGATCACAAATCAAGCCTTTAAAATACCGTTCCACATACGCTTCTTCAAGGTTAAGTTTTTGAGCGCCCTTACTTATTACCTGCTTGATATGGTCATATCCCATGCTCCTTGATTGATGAAAAAGTTCAAGGGCAGCCCTTACCGCATCCGGATGCTGTTGGGCATATTTTTTTTGCACCACCCACAGGGCATACACAAAGGGAAGCCCGGTTGCCCCATGCCACACCATTCCAAGATCAAAACGGTATTTAAACCGGGATTCCCAGGGCTGTGTCATGGCGGCATCCCCGATGATCATGGCAGCATCAACATCCCCGGGAATATCTTCAAGGCATTTTAATTTTCCAGTGCTATACACCGGCACCATGTGTTTTTGCGCCATTATCAATTTCACCAGACAGGCGGAGGTGGAAGACTCCCGGGTGAGCATGATTTTTCGACCATGGAGCTCATCCAAAGTATGATTACTCATTAAAATAACACTCATCACCTCACCATGGGAAGAGATGGAAAGATCGGGAAGGATCAAAAGCTCCCTGTGATTCATGCCATAAAAAGCCGATGAAACCGGACTCATGGCAATTTTGCCGTCCTGGATCATTCCATTTAATATGGCAGGAGGGTTGGGAACCATCTCTATCCAGTCAGGCAGCAATCCATTGTCCAGGCCGTAATAAACCGGAGAGGCGTTGATGTAGTCAATTTTACCCATCAAAAGGGTTGATTCTTTCATTTGCAGAGCTCTTTTTTTATAAACATACATGGCAGAAATAGCTGCCACAACCAAAATTAAAACTCCAATCATTCCAGTATATTGGACAGAGTTTCATATAAATAACAATCAGGTCCGCCCGTGGCAGTTATAAAAAATCATATCAAATTATAATAACAATCCCGCTGGCGGGGGGTAAACCCGGCGGTTTCAATGAGACGCCGCAACTCCTTTTCAGGCAGCATGAAATCCACCCCGGCCGATGCCACCACATTTTCTTCAATCATGGTACTTCCCATATCATTGGCCCCGTAGAAAAGCGCGGTCTGGGCAATCTTTTCTCCCTGGGTGACCCAGGAAGCCTGGATATTATCAATGTTATCAAAAAAAATACGTGCCATGGCCAGCACCCTCAAATAGACAACTGCAGCTGTTCCGGTGCGTTGAATAAGGGTATTTCCCGGCTGGAAGGTCCAGGGAATAAAGGCTGTGAACCCACCGGTGCGATCCTGGAGTTTTCGGATCTTATCCATGTGCTCAAATATATTGCGGGGGGTTTCCACATGGCCAAACATCATGGTGGCACTGGATTTCATACCCATATTATGGGCGGTTTCCATCACCCCAAGCCAGGGACCGGACATGCATTTATTGGGGGACACTTTTTGGCGGACCTCATCGCAGAGGATTTCAGCGCCACCGCCGGGTATGGAATCAAGCCCTGCCTCCCGGAAACGGGATACCACAGATTCAATGGACAGGGAGGATTTCTCAGCAATATAGGCAATTTCCGGGGGAGAAAATCCATGGATATGAATTTTAAAATTGGCCTTAATATCTTGCAGAAGATCAATATAATACTCCAAAGGCAAATTAGGATTCATGCCCCCCTGGAGTAAAATCTGGGTTCCTCCAAGATCAAGAGTCTCCTGGATTTTTTCATGGAGACTTTCCCGGGAAATGACATAGCCATCACCACTGTCTGGTGCTTTATAAAAGGCACAGAACCGACACCCGGACATGCAGATGTTGGTGTAATTGATGTTTCTATCCACCACAAAGGTAATGATTTTATCCGGGTGCAGATCAAAGCGTTTCTGCTCCGCCATGCCTGCAAGGGTTAACAAATCTGCCTCTTCAAAAAGAACAAGTCCTTCATCAATGCCGATTCTTTCACCCTGGTAAACCTTATCAATGATTGTATCCAGATGTCTCATATTACTCTCCATGGCCCATTTCTTTGCTGTCTGGGATAACCACGCCGTCCCGTCGGAGCACATTGTAAAAGGTATCCCGTTCCACGGGAACAAAACCAGAATCTCGGATCATTCTTTCCATGTCATCCCGGGTCAATCCCTTGGCCGAGGTGGCCCCGGCCTCGTGGGTAATGCGTTCTTCTATGATGGTTCCATCCAGATCATCGGCACCATAGGCAAGGGCCACCTGGGCAAGTTTTTCAGTGATCATCACCCAATAGGCTTTGATGTGATCAAAATTATCCAGCATGAGCCTTGCAATGGCAATGTTTTTAAGATCATCCATGGCAGTGGTGGCAGGCAGATGGGACAAGGCGGTGTTTTTGGAATGGAATGCCAGGGGTATAAAAGCAGAAAAGCCCCCGGTTTTGTCCTGGAGTTCTCTCAGTAAGATCAGATGATCCACCCGTTCTTCCAATGTTTCAATGTGTCCATAGAGCATGGTGGCATTGGTGGGAATACCCGCCCGATGCACTGCCTCCATGATTTCCAGCCATCGTTGGGCGTTCACCTTTTTGGGAAACAGTTTTTTCCTCACCCGTTCACTCATCACCTCAGCCCCGCCACCTGGCATCATGTCCAGCCCTGCTTTTTTAAGTACAGAAATGGTCTCTTCCACGCTGAGCCCGGACAGTGTGGACAGATAATCAATCTCAACGGAGGTAAATGCTTTTATTTTTGCATTGGGTCTGATGCGCTTCACCGTCTGGAGCAAACTTGTGAAATAATCAAAATCCAGTGTGGGATGAAGCCCTCCCACAATGTGCAGTTCGTTAACAGGTTCGTCAATGCGGGCCATGAGACGTTTTTCAATCTCTTCCATGTGCCACAGGTAGGCACCCTTATCCCCCTCATCCACGGCATAGGCACAGAAAAGACAGCGGTTTTTACAGATATTTGTGTAATTTAAATGCTGGTTATACACATAAAATGCATGGTTGCCATGGCGTTGACGCCGCACATGGTCAGCCATGCGTCCCACCCCATTTAAATCCTGGGTTTTATACAGCGCCAGACCATCTTCTCTGGACAACCTGATGCCTTTTTTCACCTTATTATAAATATTTTTTAATGCATCATCACGGAATAAACGGTTCACATCATACCTTCTTTTTTGTTAAGATCACACCGTTGATTGATTAATATCGGCAATCATATCGGCAAGACCTGTGGCCATGCGGGCCATGTCCTGCCGCCTTGAATTATTGGGTCCATCCTGAAACCCTGCTTCTTTTCCAGAAAGTTTTGCCAGACGTTTTGCTTTATGGCGCACGGTGCTGAGTTTCAAGCAATTTCCTGATTTGTCACAAATCACCGAAAGACGTACCTTTACATCAACATCAAGCTGATAGGCAATCTCTTTTTGATGCACAACAATCCCTCCATCGACATATGCCACATCATCCTGGACGGCAATTTTATACTTTTCCCTCAATTTGCCCACCACAAACGGCCAATCCACCGATTGATGCATATCCTCCAGCAAATCATCCTCTGGCGCAAGATCCTGTGCAAATTTTTTCACCGGCTTCCTCCGTTAACCCCATAAAGCTTTTAAAACCAAGCCCACAAACCAGCACCCTTCATTTGCCGCTTTACAGTCTTGGAGCAATACTCCAGTTTTTCAGGAAATACTCCCCCAAAAGCGCAAAGTACTTTGGAGAGGATATGAAGGATGACCGCAAATCAGCCTGAAAAACTTGATCATCGAGTATAATAAATAAAATAATTTGTCACCATGAAAAAAAGAAATAATTGTGGAGACATATATCTGGATGATATAAAGGAAAATCAAAAAAAGGAGACATAAATTTGAACACCAATATTAAAAAAAGAATTGCCCGACTAAAAGATGAGCTGGCAGGCACTGAAATAGATACCCTTATTATTTCTTCCGATGAAAACCGACGATACTTAAGTGGCTTCACCGGGGAAGATGGAAGCTATGATGAATCCGCAGGTATATTGATCATCACGCGGGATCATCTGATACTTGCAACGGATTCACGTTTTGAAACCCAGGCGACCCAGGAAGCAGAGGGTTATGAAATCTATTGTTATAAAAAAAGCATGACCAGTGAATTACCCCATATCTTGAAAAAAATTCACTCCCAAACCATTGGACTGGAATCTGCCCGGCTGCCCCATGCCCTTTATACCCGGATTGAAAAAGAGACAAAAGAGGCAGGACTTGAATGCTGTTTCCAACCCGAAGACACACTTTTAAAAGAGATAAGACTCCAGAAAGATGCAACTGAAATTAAGATTATAAAAAAAGCCCTGGCCATTGCAGAGAGCTCTTTTCTTGAGCTTAGGGCCATGATCCACCCGGGCATGACAGAAAAAAAAGCAGCCTGGCTTCTTGAAAAATTCATGCGGCAAAATGGGGCCGATGCTCTATCCTTCCCTGTGATAGCCGCATCTGGAAAAAACAGTGCACTGCCCCATGCCATACCCGGGGATCGCACCTTTACCACAGGGGAACCCCTTCTCTTTGACTTTGGTGCCCGGTTGGATGGATATTGCAGTGACACCACAAGAACCCTTGTTATTGGGTCCCCGGATGACACATTTAAAGAAATCTATGAGGTACTGAACACAGCCCAGCAAATGGCAGTGGATGCCATTGTTCCTGGTATAAAATGCAGTGACATAGATAAAATTGCCCGTAATCATATTGACAGTTCCCGATTTAAAGGCACCTTTGGCCATAGCCTTGGCCACGGGGTCGGCCTGGCCATCCACGAGGGGCCCCGACTCTCTTCCCTGGATAATTCTGTGCTTAAATCAGGGATGGTGGTCACTGTGGAGCCGGGGATATATCTGCCCCAGTGGGGAGGCATCCGTCTTGAAAACATGATTCTTGTCACAGAAAACGGTGCTGAAGTTTTAAATACCATGGGATATGATAATTATACCCTTAAACCCCTGTAATGTCATCCGTCCTTATTTAAGGACCGCAAATTTCATAATTTGGACGAAATAGCTTGCCTTTTGGCCCATCTACTGCGTTGCATCAAAGGGCAAATAGGCCTGCTGGCTTGCTATTAAACCTTTAATGCGCCTTGTAGATGAACCACCAAATTTTATAGATTGGTCTGCGCTATTTCTGCTCAAATTATTTCATCTGCGGTCCTAAGCACTCGGTTCATACTTCCACTGGTATATCCCTCAAGATCCAGGGAAACAAATTTGAATCCAACAGCGTGCAAAGCCTCTACAATTTTTTTTCTGTATGCCAAAGATGATATTTTTTCAATGTCTTCCAAATTAGACTCAATCCGGGCAAGATCACCATGGTAACGAACTCGTACCCCCGCAAATCCAAATTGTTCCAGCACCATTTCGGCATTATTGATCTGCTGCAATTTTAACTTTGTAAGCTTTTCACCATAGGGTATCCGGGTGGCCAGACAAGACTGGGAAGACATATCCCAGGTCTTGAGTCCCATTTCTCTGGAAGCCATTCGAATCTCCTCCTTGGTCAGACCTGCATCCAGCAGGGGAGAAATAATACCAAGTTCGTGGGTGGCCTGCAGTCCCGGTCGATAATCGGACAAATCATCCTGGTTCACGCCATGGGCCAGCGTGGGGATGCTCCTGTGATCTGCGCCCATGCGCAATAGTAAAAATCCTTTTTGCTTACATAGATAGCAACGATTTTTATTATTTTTGAGAAGCTCTTCGTTAATCCATGGATCAAAATTTATTATCTCATGGGTTAGCCCTAACTCCGCTGCCATATGTATGGCATGCGCCGTATCCTGCTTAGACTGAAAATCCGAAGCCAGAGTCAGGAGCACCACCTTATCTCCCAATATTTTTTTTGCCATGGCAGCAAGAAAAACGCTGTCAACCCCTCCTGAAAAGGCAATGGCAAGGGCATTATTTCTGCACAATAATGCCTCAAGTTTTTCAATTTTTTTACGCACGGCTATCCTTAACATATAAAAGAGTGATTAACGGGCACTGGACATTCTGTTATCATCCTCATAAACATTTAGACACTTGTGCCCCTAATTATTTAAATTAACACAACAAAATACACATCTTGCTTTTGTCCCAACAAACTATTTACAAAATTCAAATTATTGTATATGTTTTGGTATTTATTTTAAAGGGGGTATCCTGTCAACTCCCCCCACTGAATCAATAGATTCAGAAGGGGCTTGTAAAAAAAGCCCAAGTTGACTACATTCAGCCGACTGGCTTAGGTTACTCAGGAATATATAGGCATTTTAGAATGATACCCAAGTTCTGAACTCTACGGTTTATCTGTAAAAGTCCTGTGAGGTAGGGACAGTAAACCCTGGGATAACATTATGGATGGGCGATTACTGGTTGCATGCTTTCAGGACAGTACTTGTGAGTATCTGTTACAAAAAGCCTTTTTTACTGAATTTTCACTTTAACATAGAGCGTTCAGCAGGAAAAAACAACTATTAAGGAACCAATCTTAAAGAACTTGCCCATTTCAGCGCACGCTACTGTTTAAGGATAGTGTTCCCCAAATTTTTAAATGGGTATGTTATTTCGGACTCATTACTAAATATGCCGATTCATCTCCCACCAAAATCAAAGATTTGGTGGGAGACTTCTCGGGTAAAAGTTAAAGTCATTATAATTTTGAACTATGGTTAATACGATTAAAGGGGAGACATGGCTGCAACAAAAAAGAAGAAAGTAGTGAAAAAAAAAGAAGAAAAAACCACTGCTAAAAAGACTACAACTAAAAAAACCACCGCTGCTAAAAAAAACACGACAAAAAAGGCTGTTAAAAAAACACCAGCAAAAAGCAAAGCAGCCCAAAAAACTGAATCTGTAACAACAGATGCAGCTGCTGAGAACTCCCAAAAGGAAAAATTAGCTGAGCAGACCAAAATAACAGAAGAAAAACGTCTGACAGAAGAAGCTGCTGCAAAGAAAGCTGAGAAAGAGAGACTGGCGGAAGAGGCCAGAATTGCTGAGGAAAAACGCCTGGCTGAAGAAGCTGCTGCCGCAAAGAAAGCTGAGGAAGAGAGACTGGCGGAAGAGGCCAGGATTGCTGAGGAAAAACGCCTGGCTGAAGAAGCTGCTGCCTTAAAAAGGACGGCTGAAATAAATAAGATAATTAAAGAAATTGCAGCCAAGGAATCCATGGAATCAGACATCTCAAACACACCTCCCCCCTCCCCTCCGACAACTACCACTGACAAGCCCTTTGGAAAACCATTGATGATAGCCGGGGCATGCTTCATACTTGTCATTGCCATGATCGTTATATCAAGCTTTAACAATTCCCACAGATATTATATTAAAAACACATTCCAAGGTATGGAAATCTGGAAAGGAGATTTTGCCCCTGTGAGTAAACACAAAGTTGCCTTTCTTGAAGGCGTTGTTTACCCAGGTGATAAAAAAGCTTGCTATAATGCCAAAGAAGTCCTTCCTGTGGCTTTTTTCCACTACATCAATGCGGCAGACGATCTTTTAAATACAGAAGGAACAGTGGATTTTGAGCGTGTCCGTACCTACATTGACAATGCTGCCGAATACGCCACAGATACCAAGGATGCAGAAACACTCAATGAGTATCGAACCCTTTTTTTCGAAGAATCACTTAAACAAGAACTGGAAACAGGACACGCCAAAGAAGCGGCAACTCACACGGAAACGGCAGTGGCCAATTCCGCCGTGCAGGAAAAGCCTGAAATAGCCCCAGCGAAAGAAACGGCAGCATCATCCCATGATGAAAAAGCAGAAGCTGCACCGGTTCATGAAGAAACAACCCATGAAACATCGTCACACAATTAACAATTAAAGTCTGACCATATGATCAACAGGTGGACCTTGATATAAAATAGTATCTTCTTTATTCATGGCAGCAGTACCTGTTAACCGGCGCTGCTGCCATTTTTTAATTTTCATAAACTTCATATTTTGTTTCAATCTGGGTCAAGGCTTCTATTTTATCCTGGTATTTTTTACGAACATCACTGACAAGCCATTTTGTCCAGTCATCAAGGCTCTGCCATCTACTGATGATCAAGGCTTTTTCTGGAACATCGACCCGCCTGAGGCTTTCTCCTCCAATGTATCCAGGCTGCTGCATTGCAGCTACACGCATTTCCATGAAAATAAGATTCAGTTCATTTGAAGCCGTCTTGGGGATATTTCTTTTGATAAGGACTTTAATGGTCATAATTTCCTCCTTTTTAATAATTAAGGAATACGAATTTAATGAACCTGGCTCTACCTTTGGCTATTTTGTATATCTTGGAGTTGTTTTGGGGTAATGAACGACATGAGAACAAGCATCAGCCCAAAACATGTGGGGTGTCGGTAAATTTTTCAACCTCAAAAAATTCGAGCATTGACGCATCTATTCTAAGAATATCACAGAGAACGATGGAAAAAAATAAATTTTATCAATTATAGTATTGACTCCCCCAAAGGCATGATGTATAAAGACCCTCATAATTCGTTGGGTGATCGTCCAATGGCAGGACTACGGACTCTGACTCCGTCAATCCAGGTTCGAATCCTGGTAGCCCTACTATTTCTGCGACTTCGGAAAGTACTTAAAAGCATTTCTGTTTTACTTAGAAGAAAAAACAAAACCGATTGTTTTCCCTAACTAAATCATAATGGCAAATAGCACCGCCGCGTAAAGATCGAGGGCGGTCAGGCTGTTACCAATGTAGTAGCGCGAGCCGGCCGCCTTCTGTTGTGTGAGGTGGCTGGAGAAATGTTTGAGTAAGTCGTCACAGCGTTGGTAAGAGGCGTCGACCTCTTGTTTTGAGTAGCCGTACTTTTCCGCGAGATAGGCCAGCACCTCGTTGGCCTCTGGCCCACCGGACGCGGCGATGGAGTGCAGTCGTCGGTCCCAGGCGAAGCCGCATTCACCGACCAGCTCGCGCAGCATACCGAATAGCGTAATCTTGTCGGCCGTATTGGTCGGGATGAGAGGGGGTTCCGGTTGCAGCTGTTCGGCTTGCCAGAGCATATTTTCCCAGGTAATGCGAATGCGCTCATCGTTATAGGCCGCGATCGGTGCGCTGGTCTGACCGGTCCAGTCAAACAACGCCTCGGCGGACTGCTGCATACGTTGTGCTACCGGTTGGTAGTCGAGACCTTTGACGTGATAAACGGCCTTGATGCACTCGCCCCATGCACCCGGCGCGCCGGCGACCAGTACTAGGCGCAAGCCATCGGCCCGGCGGCCCTGTTCTATCGAGAGGTAATCCATACAGTGTCCTCCAGTGCCCTCACCGGTTTGAGGCGAGTTTAGGCGCCATCAAACCATTCCTTGAAGCCAAGCGTTGCATGCGGGCCGATATGCATTTGTTCGAGCACGCCATGGCCGACTTCTCGCTCGCCGGATGGCAGTGTGCGAGTGGCCTTGACGACTTGCTGGAAGTGAATATTTTCGAGTGCCAAGGGGTCGAGATCAGCGGTTGTCCAGCTTTCCGAGCCGATGCGTAGCTCGCCGTGCCATTTACCGTGGCTCCATTCCGGGTGCTGGTAGCCTAGTCCTTTCATATGGTGAATCAAACCGGTTAGTTCGAGATCGATCTGCATCGACTCGCCATTGCGGTGATTCATGACGTAGGTGCCGCCGGTAGCGCGGCGCGTGCCCGGCTCGAGCCCGACTTCGTAGTTGATAATGCCCTGCCACATGGTCGCCGCTGGATCGACGGTACCGGGTATCGCATCCTGCGATGGGTAGACCGGCAAAAAGCCCTGATCGGTATGCCACTGATAGCCTTCGCCATCTTCAAACAAGCCGGCTAACGAGCATTCGTGCTGCCAGTGAATCGGTAGCCACATAAAATGGTTGGCGGTAAAGTTGTTTAGCGGTGCGCCGCCGGTGTAGCGGTCGCCGACCGGGCGAATGCCCCAGGAGCGGTCTTTCAGGCCGAAGGTGGTTTCGCTGTTTACCGCAATCTTGCGACCTTCAACGGAAATGCTGCCCTGCCAGTGGCCAAACTGGTCGATGCGGGT
>CAKZLA010000143.1 GCA_937124525.1 uncultured Desulfobacterium sp. | reverse complement strand
AAATGTCGGGGGTTTTATCACATCTTTAACCGGACAAGATAATTGTCGTCATCGGCCAAGGTAATTGTCGCACAATACGTGGCAGTTATAGGAAAATAATAGAAAATTAAAACCCACCTCCATTCCACCGAAGGTTGTTTACCCCGTCCTTGTCCTCACCTGGTTTTTTAACTCATATAATGCATGGGAGCAGCAGACAATATCAAAACAATTATCAGCAAAGGACAACCTTGCCGCATCACCGTTAATAAAAAGAGTTTGGCCGGATGAATCCTTCTCCTTTGCCTTAGAGCCTGTTTAAAAATTATCAGGCTCTTAACCAGTTTCAGGATCTAACAAATTCAAGCAATAGAGAATAATCATGTTCATCCGCTAATTTTAAAGCTTTAATATATTTTTCCCTGATTTGGTTGTGGTTTGTAAGACTTCCCCCACCCCAGGAGAAAACTTCTATGGCAAATATTTTTTCAAGAATTAAATCTGCCATAAGCCTTGCATGTCTTCCATTTCCGTTTGAAAAAGGATGGATAAATACTAATCTGTGGTGAAACCTTGCTGCGAACTCATCAGGAGCATAAGTCTTATAATCTACCCATGCTTGTGCATCATCACACAATGTTTGCAATTCCACCTCGATTTGAATGTACGGAATACCAATGTTTTTCTGAGATTGTCTAAATTTTCCTGCCCATTTCCAGACATTGGAAAACATTTTTTTGTGAAGCTTACAAATAAATTCGATATTTAAAATGTCATTGGTTTTCAGTTTCCCACTCCAAATGATCCCCTGATTAATATTTTCCATTTCCAAAAAATCAAGTTCACCACGGCTTGTAATATGTGTCGGCAAAAGCCCTTTGAGTTCATCATAGTCAAGAGGAGTTGCCCCGTTAGCATACTCAATCATTATTCAATCTTCTTCCACAACTTAGAAGGAGTTTCGAGTATTTCTTCCACCATATTATCAAATGCCTTTTTAGTGTTTTTAGATGAGAGTCCTTGTGCTTCCAAATTCATGGTGTGCGTAAGGCGGCTCATTCTTTTTTGTGCGATAATCCGAGCTTGCTTTTTGACAGTATCGTCTAAGCTGGTCCGAGGTACAAATCCATAAAAAAAAACACAATCAAGCTCATCTGCAACTCGATTCATGGTTTTCAAAGTAAGGCTTCCTGTAAGCTCATCCTGTTCTATCCGGGGAATTCTAGATTTGCTGACGCCTAAGCGGTCTGCAAACTGTTGCATACTCATTCCCAAAGCATCCCGTATGGCTCGAATCCAACCCTTCATCGGTCTGTTTACCAAGATCATTCTTGAAAAAGGACTTAGAGTCTCATCTAATTGTTCTCGAATTAATTTTTTTTGTTTTTTTTGCATAATGATCACATTTATATGTACTTTGATTAATAATTTATATACATATATATGATCTATATTATTTAGTCAATACATATATATATGCACTTATCGTTAAAATTATTCATATATATATAAACGAAAATTTATTTAGGGCTTGCCTGTCGTAGTTATAACGACCCAGATCAGACGGCTCTTCACCGGGTAGAATCATACATTTTCAATATCTCTTGGCTCCACATGAACAAAAGCAACCACAACATCTTCCTTTGTTTCCTGCCCAGATTCTGGAACATTATCAAGTGCCTTGATTGTGGGAGTCCAAGCAAATTTATCACAATACCAGAATAGCACTCTCATAATATCACTTTAACCTATATTTTAAGTATTAATAAAAGCTGTTGATAGGATATTCCAGGGTTCGTTTCAATCAAACTTAAAAGTTGAATTTGCATATCATTTAAAGGTTCACATCCACTGCTATTTTGAACCTTTAAATTTTGGTGAAGAATCACGGTAAAAGTACATCCTTGTCTATCATCAATAAAATCGATACCATCCCATTCTGCAAGTGCCCGCCTTATACCTGAACCCAACCCTCTGTAAGTCACACATTTTTTTTTAATCCACTCACTGCTTCTTTTATCAAAAGATTTGACGGGTGTTCTGCACTTTTTTTCTAATTTTTAAAAAAAATATAGAATATGTACCATAAGGCCTTTCCCTCTCTCAAACGGATATCCTCCTACGGCCGGGCCCAGATCATGGCCAAGAAATCCCCTGCCGCCATCAAGGAGATCTGCTATGTTGGCCTAAACAAGCTATACTGCGGCATGGAATCGGGTTCTGAAAAGGTGCTCAAACTGGTAAAAAAGGGGATAACCCAGATCGGTAATTTTCTGAGAGAACTTACGCTCACTCAGACGAGTTTCCCGGATACGCTGCAATTGCTCTTCAAAATATTGTTTGCCAAGGACAGATCCGTCATTCTTAGACGCTCATCATCCATTGTGTAGCCTTTGATGGTGAACTCCTGAATAATCGTTGTCGCCCATTTGCTGCGGAATTGCACGGCGCGTTCTGAGTTGACCTTGTAGCCTACAGCGATGATAGCCGAAAGATTGTAGTGTTTGGTGTGTCAAACAGCGTTGAATATTGACCCCCTATCAGCGTCCAACTTTAACCCCTTTAGCAAAAAATCACTCCCTTCTTTGAAAGCCAATACGGGCGTAGACCCGGGGTTTTTTAATAAAACCTCCTGTTGTTTGGATAAATTCTTACTGGGGTCAAAGTTCGACATTGATTGACATCTTTTCCTGGAAAATTGCTGTTTTGAACTTTTTGTTAAAAAAAATGAACAGGTATTACACTCTATTTATTTTTACTTTACATTTTGTAAATTACAATTTAATGTTTATCATTATGTCTAAAATTTAATATTTATCATTATAATAAAATGCAGGAAATTAAAATGAAGTTTACAAAAGAAGTTATTGAAATGATAAAAACTTTTATGATTAATAAAGTCTCACACAACCCAAACACTTTGACATCAATCACTTGTAGCCATTTTCAAATTACAAGGCCAACTGTCTATAAATATATCAATGAACTGGTTGAAGATAAAATTATTGAAAGGCTTGGGTCAAATCGATCGCCCAATTACCAATTGGTTGAAACCGTTTACAATTGGAAGTATGGAAATAATAATTTAGAGGAAGACATCCTGTGGTCAAAGGATGTGGCCCCCCTGTTGAAAGACATTAAGAGCAATGTTAAAGAAATTTGTCAATATGGTTACACAGAAATGGTCAACAACGTGATTGATCATTCAGACTCCGATATTTTAAATATTCAGTTATCTGTAGATTATTTGAACCTTAAAATACAAGTGTCTGATAGCGGAATTGGTATTTTTGAAAAAATCAAAACAACGTTGGGCTTGGAACATCCAAAGCAGGCAATTTTAGAGTTGGCAAAAGGCAAATTTACTTCTGATCCTGAAAACCATTCCGGAGAAGGTATATTTTTCACTTCCAGGGTTTTTGATACCTTCTTAATTTTTTCATACCAATTACGCTTCGTCGGGCTTGGAAATGATGATGGGTTCTTGTTTGATGAAAGAAGTGATCTTCCGGGGACGACTGTTCATATGGAAATCAAAAAAGATTCAGTCACCTTATTAAAAGAAATTTTTGATGAATACGCAGACCCAGATAAAGATCCGAGTTTCCATAAAACTCGTATTCCAGTTGAGCTTATGCAACACGAGGGAGAATCTTTGCTTTCAAGATCACAGGCAAAAAGGCTTATATCAAGATTTGACAGGTTTACTGAAGTGATATTGGATTTTAAAGGTGTCACTCAGATTGGTCAAGCCTTTGCCGATGAAACATTCAGAGTTTTCACAAACAAGCATTCTGATGTACATCTTGTAACGATTAATACATCTGTCGATGTCAGTAATATGATTAAAAGGGTACAATCAACCAAATAGCTCGGAGAACCACCCAAATCACCGGCTCGCCCGGTGCATTTTGATTGTTGAAAATCCTTCCCAAAAGTACACTGTCGACCATTCATTCGGCCTACAGCCTTGGATATAGATTCGAGGCTGATGGCCGGGTCATCGTTGTATCGGGTGACACATTTTACAGTGAGTCCTTTAGGCTTGGGTTACTGACTATATTCTGGTAGTTAAGGAACCATTTAAATATTTATGCACAAGACTGGAAATGAGTGTTTGATATGGTATCCCTTCTTCAATAGCCTTTATTTGAATCTGATGATAATCTTTTTGAGTAAGACGTAGGTTGATACGTTTATCTTTTTTTAAGGTATTTCGGGCAGCAGCCATTACCTTTTCTTTTTCCAGACTGAGATTGTTAACAGGCTTCCACTCATCATTTTCTATTGATTCCATTAAATCTTTTTCTTCTTGATCAATTGGCTCAAAAGATTTTTTACTTGTTCTTTTCATCATTCCCCCTTTAAACGGTAACGCTTTGTATATTTCCGACTCGGAAAGGCTGTTTTAAGAAATATTTCTTTTTCATTTTCCACAAAAGGGACAATAAAGGCATAGTTCTCAATTTCCAGGACATAAATTTTTGGGTTCGAGTGTCCTGGATTTTTTTCAATTTCAATTATATGCCCTGATTCAATCAGGAATGCAATTTCTTCAAAGCTGATTCCACGTTCACGCTTCAAGATTTCATATTTTTATTCTGCCTTAGTATTCTGATCACCTTCCGAGCGCCTTTATATAACCTGTGACCATTACCGGTTCCGCCATGGCCCAAACAGCAATATATATTTTTGATGTTTATCAGCCCCGTAATCCCAAGGCAAGCGCTTATTAACAGTGTGTCAAAAATCGCTTTGAAAAACTGTAAGGGGTTTGGGACGCCATGTTTGCACCTCGCATAGGCTTCT
>CAKZLA010000142.1 GCA_937124525.1 uncultured Desulfobacterium sp. | reverse complement strand
AACAGCGTGGCAGCCAGGAGGTTCAGGCGGTAGTAACTCTCTACAAACAGCAAAAAACGGTCATCATCATACTGATGCATACTCACCAGGGATCGATTTATTTCCGGCAATATGGTGTCGGCATTTGTGCCATATTCCCTTAAAATACGCTGGAGAAACTGCATCAGCTGATCCACTGCTTCCTGGCGGGTCTCCCGGATATCTGCGCATTCCACTCCCCGGTGAAAGATATCAATGAAACCGGCCACGGCCCTTATTTCAAAGGGATGGGACCGAAGGATATTAAGGTTGTCCAGACAAAATTTCCGGGCCTCTGTCACCAGAAAATGCCAGTTTCTCATGGGGTTGCACAACTCTTTTAAAAACAGGGTTAATTCCTGGCCAAGGGCAGGGTAGTCTTTAAAAATTTCCAGAAGAAAGAGATAGCGGGCTTCAATTTCGATGTGAACCCGGGTTTCAATCATGTTGTCATGCCATGCCTTTGATTTTATCGCCACTGCTACTCCTGTTTGGTCCAACTCTGTTGTGCCATCTCTTTTTGCTATGTGCCTGGTTTCCCGCTCAAGCATTATTTGGGAATCCTTATGTTCAATCTTCTTTTTTAGTGATAAAATATCACAATGTCAAGCAAGGTAACTGTTTATACTTAAGCCTGGGGGAATCATGGAAAAAAATATTAAGGAAGAAAACAAGGTGGAGCATAAAGGGAATGAACGCCAGAAAACAGGCATTTTAAATCGTTTTTTGCAGTGGATATCCAAGGGTACGGAAAAGGCTACCCGCAATGGCAGTTTTTGTAATACCTGACGTAAAAAATAAATAATGGCATGCAGGTTGCATTCCGAGATTGTAGCTTTAATGACCCCTTGCTTCACTCCACATCGGAGTTTGTATTATTTAATTTGAAGTCCTGTGCCCATGGGCCTGAACGTAAATTTTGAGGTGTTCTTCATGGTCATTGGTGGTACATCCGGTCCTGTGACCCTGCCCGGCATGCTGACCCTGATCAACGCCGAAGTGCTGGCTGGCATTGTCCTGGCCCGATTTTACACCTCACCCAGCCACGGACATTTAAAGGGAAATGATGAATTTTTTAAAAAGCCCCTTTTCAGTGATCAATTTTTCTGGAAAGGGGCTTTTTTATAGTTCAGGGAAAAAGACAAAAAACTTTTTTAAAAAAATAAAAACAGAAGTCTGCAAATAAAATTATTTTTATATTTATTTTTATTTTTGAGTGAGCCTTAACTTCTTATGGGGCTTTTATCCGGCCCGATATTTTATGTTCTGAATTCCCATGTCCTGCCCCATTTCCCCCCAAGTCAATTTAAAACTCACCTGCCATCGTTTGTAAACTATACATGGTATGTTTATTGCTACAGAAACACAGTTTTAATCTTCCGTGAAAACACGGGATAAATCGTTAACTGTTGCCAGCAAAGCTGTTGGCTGGATCATGGTGATAAAAAAAGGTGAAAGAGATGAGTAAATCAAAGGGAATAAGTGGGCTTGTCAATAAACAGGTCTTTTATCCGCCAGCACTGCTGCTGGTGGCAGTTGTTGTTTATGGGGCCATATTGCCCGAACAGCTTGGGATGGCTGCCAATGGGGCATTTGCCTTCTGTATTAAATATTTTAGTTGGTTCTATGCCATGGGTGTGGGTGCCCTGTTTGTTTTTGTGCTGTGGGCAGGAATGGGACGTTATGGCAGCATCCGTTTGGGTGGGGCTGATGCCCAACCGGAAATGTCCTTTTTCTCCTGGTTTGCCATTGCCCTGACCTCGGGCATCGCCATTGGTATTGTGTTTTATGGAGTGGCGGAACCATTGGGCAATTACACCAACCCAGCAGCCTTTACAGGTCTTGAACCCCGGTCCGCCGAGGCCGCCGAAGGGGCCTTGCGCACGGTGTTTCTCCACTGGGCACTGCATCCCTATGCCACCTATACGGCATTTGGATTGTTCATTGCCTTTTTATATCACAACCAGGGAAAAGCATTTAAGATCAGTACGGGCCTTTACCCCCTTCTGGGCGAAAAGGTCAACGGGCTTGTGGGCAATCTCATTGACGCCCTTTGCATTTTCAGCATCGTGGCAGGCATTGGTACCTCCCTTGGTATTGGCGCCATGCAGTTGGGAGCTGGTATTGGATATGTCACCGGTGCCACCATGGATTCTGTTCTGCTCCTGTGGTTTGCCATCATCGCCTCCATGGCTGTTTTTTATACAGTGGCTGCCTGCACAGGTTTACACAAGGGCATCAAGGTGATCAGCAGTCTTAATGTCTATATCTATTTTGCCTTGCTCATCTGGGTGTTTCTCTTTGGCCCCACCCTTTATATATTGAACAATACAAGTTCGGCCCTGGGTGATTATTTAAGTTCCCTGACCCGGCAGTCCCTGTATCTGGAACCGGCCCTTCAAACGGGTTGGGTGGGGGGGTGGACCATATTTTACTGGTCCTGGTGGCTGGCCTTTGCCCCCATGGTGGGTTTGTTTCTGGTGAAACTTGCCAAGGGAAGAACCATCAAAGAGTTTGTCATGGTTAATTTTTTTGCACCAGCATTGTTTGCCGTGGTGTGGTTTGGTGTGTTTGGCAGTGCCGGGATTTTCATGGAGCATTTCCAGGGACTTGCCATTTCCGAGGAGATCCGCAAATTCGGAACAGAAGTGGCCCTGTTTGCTTTTTTAAAGAATCTGCCTCTACCAGGACTTCTTAATATCATGGGGTTTCTGGCCATTGTATTCTCCTTTGTGACCCTGGCTGAATCCATGACATTGACCCTTGCCAACATGACATCCGCATCTTACGAAACCACCACAGATGAGCAGGATGCCCCCAATCTTTTGAAGATTTTCTGGGGGGGCATGATGGCGGGTATGGCCTTTGTGCTGCTCATGAGCGGCGGACTTAAATCCCTGCAGACGGCGGTTGTTGTGTGTGGATTGCCCATCCTTCTTTTGGGATTGTTCATGTGTGTGGGGTTTGTTAAAAACATGAAATTGGCCACAGGTGAAATTCAGCCGGCCCCTGCTGCGGATTTGTCAGCTCAGTCCTTTGTCCCAAAGGATCTGCAAACTGATCATTGATAATCAAGATTCAGGCTGTTTCCGGAAATAATTATACCAGATCACACCATTATTTTTTCGAGTAGTCTATGAACCGGTCTTTAAATAACTTGCCCATTTTAGAACAAGCCACTGTTGAAAGATAGTGTTCTCCAAGTTCTAAATGGGTATGTTGTTTCGGACTCATTCCTTAGTGTCTGTTTTTAAAAAGCTTCTTTCTGGTGAAAAATGCCGGGAAGGAGCTTTTTTGTTTTTCATACCCTTTGTGTAACCTTTCTGTAACCCCCCTGTGTTATTGACATGTAATCAATATATGGAGTGAACAACCCAGACATGGGCCTTATCTTTAACAAAGGGAGATATGTTTACATGAAACTCGATAGAAGAGATTTTATGAAGTTTTCCGGTGCCACCGCTGCCGGTATTGCTGTCAGCGGGCTGGGATTTGACCTTAAACCGGTCAAATCCCATGCAGGTATGCTGAAAACCCGGTATGCAAAGGAAACCACCACCATCTGCTGTTATTGTGCGGTGGGATGTGGTGCCATTGTACACACCAGCAAACGCGGCGATGGCAGGGTTATCAATATTGAAGGGGACCCGGATCATGTCATCAACCGGGGGGCTCTGTGTTCCAAGGGCTCTTCCATTAAACAGCTCACAGAGAATGAAAATCGTCTCACAGAACCCATGTACCGGGCACCTTACTCGGACAAATGGCAGACGGTTTCCTGGGACTGGGCCCTGGATAAAATCGCTGAAAAGGTTAAGACAACCCGGGATAAAACCTTTGAAACAACCAATCCCAAGGGCCAGACCGTCAACCGCACCACCCGCATTGCCTCGGTGGGATCGGCAGCCATGGACAATGAGGAGTGCTGGATCTACCAGTCGTTGATGCGCTCCCTTGGGCTTGTCTATGTGGAACACCAGGCCCGTATCTGACATAGCGCAACTGTAGCGGCTCTGGCAGAGTCGTTTGGACGCGGTGCCATGACAAATCATTGGATTGACATCAAAAACAGTGACTGTATTCTTATTATGGGCAGCAATGCTGCTGAAAACCATCCCATCTCATTTAAATATGTTACAAAGGCCATGGAAAAGGGCGCACCCCTGATCAGTGTGGACCCCCGGTTCACCCGAACCTCAGCCAAGGCGGATATCTATGCCTCCCTACGATCCGGAACAGACATTGCCTTTCTCGGGGGCATGATTAAATACATTCTGGACAATAATCTTTATAATAAAGAATATACAATCGCCTATACCAATGCCTCCTTTCTTGTGGATAAATCCTTTGGATTCAAGGACGGGCTTTTTTCCGGATATAAAAAAAATGAAGGGGATGGTCCCTCCATGGGCGGGTATGATAAATCTTCCTGGGCCTTTCAGATGGATGACAAGGGTGTCCCCAAAGTGGATAGAACCCTCAGCGATAAGCAATCTGTTTTCCAACTCTTGAAAACCCATTACCAGCGATATGATCTGGATACCGTTGTCAAGGTCACTGGAACCCCCAAGGCGGATCTTTTAAAGGTGTATGAGACCTATGCCAAAAGTGGTGCCAGGGGAAAGGCCGGAACCATCATGTATGCCATGGGCTGGACCCAGCACACAGTGGGAACCCAGATCATCCGAACCATGGCCATGATTCAACTGCTCCTTGGCAACATGGGTGTTGCCGGTGGCGGTGTGAACGCTCTTCGCGGTGAATCCAATGTCCAGGGCTCCACAGATCATTGTCTTTTATGGCATATCTGGCCAGGCTATCTTAAAACCCCCAGGGCCTCCAATGACAGTCTTGCAGCCTACAATAAAAAATTTACCCCCAAGAGCAATGATCCTCTGTCTGCCAACTGGTGGCAGAATTATCCCAAGTATTCTGTGAGTCTTTTAAAATCCTTTTTTGGTGACAAGGCCATACCTGAAAATCAGTTTGGATACACCTGGCTGCCCAAGGTGGATGATGGTGGTGTATACTCCTGGTTTGATCTGTTTGATGCCATGTATAAAGGAGATATGGAAGGATTTTTTGCCTGGGGCCAGAATCCTGCCTGCTCCGGTTCCAATGCCTCCAAGATCAGAAAGGCCATGGAAAAACTGGACTGGATGGTCAATGTCAATATCTTTGACAATGAGACCGGTTCTTTCTGGCGGGGACCCGGTGCAGACCCCTCCAAGATAGGCACAGAAGTATTCATGCTTCCGGCATCGGTTTCCGTGGAAAAAGAGGGCAGTATCACCAACTCCGGTCGGTGGATGCAATGGCGGTACCAGGGGCCTAAACCCCTTGGTAACAGTCGTCCCGACGGGGATATCATCATGGAACTTGGCCATAGAATCAAAGAGAAATATAAGGCCTCTGACGGGGTTTTTAAATACCCTATACTGAATTTGAAGTGGGACTATGAGACCAACGGGGCCTACGATCCCCACAAGGCTGCCAAGGAGATTAACGGGTATTTTGTAAAAGATGTTACGGTGAAGGGAAAGCTTTGCAAAAAAGGAACCCTGGTGCCAAGCTTTGCCTGGCTCCAGGCCGATGGATCAACCTCTTCGGGTAACTGGCTGTATTGCAACTCCTACACGGAAAAAGGCAACATGTCTGCCAGGAGAAGCAAAAAAGACGTCGCCAACAATATTGGACTGTATCCGGAATTTGCCTGGTGCTGGCCGGTGAATCGACGGATTCTTTACAATCGGGCATCTGTTGATCCCCAGGGTCGTCCCTGGGATGACAAGCAGTGGGTCATTAAGTTTGCCGGAGATGCAAAAGATGGCAAATATATCTCCAAAAAATGGCTGGGCGATGTGCCCGATGGGGGGTGGTATCCCCTGGAAAATCCCGATGGTTCCCAGCGTAGCGATGCCAAACAGCCTTTTATCATGCGTAAACACGGGTTTGGACAGATTTTTGGACCGGGCAGGGCCGATGGTCCTTTTCCGGAGCATTACGAGCCCCTGGAATGTCCGGTGGAAAAAAATTACTTCAGCTCCCGCATGGTCAATCCCACGGCGGTGGTGTATTCCACCAAAGAGGACAATCATGCCACCTGTGATCCAGAATTCCCCTTTGTGGGCACCACCTACCGGGTATCCGAGCATTGGCAAACAGGCCTCATGACCCGTCCCCAAAAGTGGCTCATGGAATTGCAGCCCAATGTATTTGTGGAGATGAGTGAGGAGCTGGCAAAACTTCGGGGCATTGAGAATGGAGAGCGGGTTCTGGTCTCCAGTGCAAGGTCCAATCTGGAGTGCACCGCCATTGTTACCAAACGGTTCAAGCCCTTTACAATTGGTTATGCCACCGTGCACCAGGTGGGTATACCCTGGCATTATGGTTGGAGATGGCCTGCCACCGGAGCTGAAGAGAGCGCCAATCTCTTGACCCCACCGGCGGGGGACCCCAATACCCGGATTCCTGAAACCAAAGCCTTTATGGTCAATGTGACAAAGCTTTAAGGAGAGGATGACACCATGTCTAAATCAATTTTTATAGATACAACCATCTGTACCGCCTGCAGGGGATGCCAGGTGGCATGCAAGCAATGGCATGATCTTCCTGCTGAAGAGACAATCAATGTGGGGAGTCATCAAAATCCCCAGGATCTCTCCTTTGATACTTATAAACTTGTGCGCATGAAGGGAGAGATCATCAACGGAAAGCTGGAGTGGCTGTTTTTTCCGGATCAATGTCGGCATTGTGAAGAGGCGCCCTGCCTTGAAGCTGCCTATGATGAATCTGCCATTTACCGGGATGATGCCACCGGGGCGATCATCTATACCCGGGAAACCAGAAAATTGGATGCCGATGATATCATCGCCGCCTGTCCCTACGATGTTCCCCGCAAGGCCGCCGATGGCACCCTTGCCAAGTGTGATATGTGCAATGACCGGGTGCATAATGGATTGAAACCGGCCTGTGTCACGGCCTGTCCCACCGGTGCCATGAATTTTGGGGAGCGTGACGAGATGCTTGCCCTGGCCCAGAAAAGGCTTGGGATGGCCAAGGAGAAGTTTCCCAAGGCCCGGCTTTTGAATCCCGATGAGGTCAATGTGATCTATCTTGTGGGATTTGATCCTGAACTTTACTCAGAATATGCCGTGGCCAGTGCCACAAGAGGTGGTATGACCCGCAGTGTTGCCCTTCGGAAAATGATAGGCCCCTTTGCCAAATTGATGCGGGTTTAACCGGTGCATGTTGGATTACCTCTGGAAACGGGGAATCCAACATTTATTTATTCTTGTATCATGAAAATGGTATAATGCTGCCCCGACGGTCAGGGCTGGCCCGGGACCGTCGGCGGCTCTGCTGTGGGCACTCAGATGCTTTGTTTTCTAATAAAAAAACTTCATCATTAAAGCGATAAGGAAAATCTCTATGAATACCATGGACCAGATAAAACAGACCGCCGATGTGATTAAAAAAATCAGACCTGTTTACCAGCCCATCCTGGACTTTTACAGCCAGGTGTTCCTGGCCCAGGAGGCGAGTCGAGCCCAGGTTGAGCTCTCTTCCATTATCATAAGTCCCGACCTTCTTGCCATGAAACGGGATAGTCAACTGCCGTTAATCGACCCCTCAGAATTTTTAATTGATGTAAAGGAAACAGGCGTGCTGTTTTCAAAACTGTGTGATCTGGCCCACGATCTGGCTCCAGAGTTATCCGAGGGGGCAAAGGTGTTGAAAAAGGCATTGCAGGAAGATAAATTTGAACTGGAAACAGTAATAATAGCCATTTTGAACAATCAGGACGGTGTTCTGGAACAGCAGGCAGAAAAATCAGGGGGGCAGATTTCAGAACTGATCTTTTTTGCTTATTCCAGCATGATACCAAGCATTAAAACCTGTTCAGAACAGCTTGAAACCTACCTGATACCCCTGGCGGAAATGAAAAAGGGATATTGTCCCATATGTGGAAATCAACCGGACATGGCCCTTTTTGATGAGGACGGAAAGCGGCATCTAAAATGTTCTTTTTGCAGCCATCAGTGGGCCGTGGGAAGGATGGGGTGTGTGTTTTGTGAAAACAATGATAAGGATCAGCAGCTTTATTTTTTCAGCAATGAAGAGGAGGAGTACCGAGTCAACCTCTGTGATCATTGCCATCAATATATAAAGGTGGTGGATTTAAGAAAGATGGACCGTCCGTTTTTTCCAGGTCTTGAGATGGTTTCCTCCCTCCACCTTGATATCAAGGCCCGGGAAAAAGGATATACCAATGCCTCTTCAAGCGTTTCTTGAGACCCTTTTAAAGAAAGCAAAATGATCCCTGGTGATCATCGGATTTCCCTATTCGCTCATTTTAAATTGGAAAAATTAATTATCAATGAAGGCTTGTAAAACTTAAAATGCATTATACTTTTGCGGCAATGAGTAGTTCTCCTTTTTAGATCCTCAGATTACTTCTGTTGAAAGGAACGAAGAAGACATTGCAGAACAAAAAATGCGATTTGGCTGGAAAGCATTTGTGACAGAAGTAGGCAAAGAGAACCTTTCTCTGGAAGATGCGGTGTTATCGTATGAGAATGAATATCGGGTTGAACGTATTTTCAGCAGACTAAAAAGCAGGCTGTAGATTGCTCTATTGTTTGTTAGAAAGAATCATCAGATTGAAGGGATTGTCGAATTTGCAAAATAAAATCCTTCACGCATTGAAATTAGACCCATCTATTTATCTGTAACTTAAAAATCAAGAATACTTCCTTTCGAATGATCGAATGGGGAGTTAAATGGCTTTAAAAATTCATATAAATGAGAACCCATTTTACATGAATTTGCAAAATTTTCCAAAAACGATCGAATCTTTTTGGATTATAATTGTCCCGCCTTATGGCGGTAGCCAATAATCTATTTGTCTTCCCTGCGGGCTTGGTTCTAAGCACGGCCACTTTTGACAGCACACATCAGATAGGCAACAGTTAAAGAGTTGAAATTTAACATTATATTTAATTGTCCACTGTTTGGTACATATCCATTGGCCGACGTTAGAACCAACCCCTTTCCTACGTTGTCATAGAATCAAGCAAAAGTCTCCCTAACAAACAAATAATGTAATTTATTTTGAATTTAATGCCGTTTTTAGGTATATATGCTTATAGTGTAATGTTTGCATAATTAGAATTTTAATGCTATGCGAATACATTAATTATGTTTTAAACGATTATCTATTTGTTACACCTTTTGTGTGGAGAAGGTGGTACGTTACAATGGGAGAAAAAAAAAAAATAATGGTGGTGGAGGTGCAGACCATAATGCGTTATGGTCTTTGCAGTGCTCTTGAGAATGAAGCGGGATTTATCATTTCCGGTGAGACCGGCAGTGGCCGCGCTGCCGTGGAAATGGCTTTGAGACTGTGTCCGGATGTGGTTGTTATGGACGTTGATCTGCCTGAGCTCAACGGAATTGAAGTCACCCGGCAAATTATAGCTGGCAATCCAGATGTTCGCATCATTGCACTGTCAATGCTTCGAAAGGAGCAATGCGTCATGGGTATGCTGGATGCGGGCGCACGGGGATTCTTGTTGAAAAAATGCCACTTTACGGATCTTGTTGATGCAATTAAAGCCGTCTGTATGGGGAAAAAATATCTATCAGCGGATATTGCCGGTATGGTGGTTGACAGGGCTTTAAATCCCTCCCGGGAGTTGCAGAATCATGGAAGTAAAGTGATACTGACTCCCCGTGAACGTGAGGTGCTGCAACTGGTTGCTGAAGGAAAAACCAGTCTGGGTATGTCGAAAATTCTTGGTATCAGTAAGCGTACCGTGGATATCCACCGTAAAAATATTATGGATAAGCTGGATCTGCGCAGTGTGGCTGAATTGACCCGATATGCCATTGCAGAGGGGCTCGTTTTTGTCTAAATTGATTCCGCTTTTTTCTTGATGTTTTTTTATATGAAACTCCGCATAAGAGACTGCAATAGTTGGAGTTTCAATTTTTGTTGTGGCAGAGGGTATACTGCCGTGTATGTTTATAAAAAACTCTCCCTAAGAGCCTGCAATGATTGGAACTTCAACCTTTATTGTGGCGACTTCTGGTATTTGTATTTCATACGAAATGCTCTTTATGCGAAAGATAACAGTATCCCGAAGAGCGTAACGCTCAATTCTCCGATATCACTATTTTTTCCATCGGCTTTATTTTCAACCTCATCGTATAAAAGTCAGGGGCTTGGTCATAACGTCGTCCATTTTGTGCTGGAATTTTAATGGTAAGAATTAAACCCAGTTATTACACTGACTTGCAGTGAGTAGGATTTTATTTCCCGTATAGTGCCCCAGCTTATGACCAACCCCAACCCCAAAGTCAGCTATAAAACCTCATGAAAAAATATTTTTGCATATAGGTATAAATTTTTAGAAACATAGCTATTATTGCATATTGTTCAATTGATTCGATAAGAGATATAGATACTTTTACATGAAGGTATAGGCAGGTCTATCATTACTTTCATGATTCGTTGTGGGCAGACTGGGTACAGAATACGGCCTTGCCTGTGGCAGTTATATCAACCTGAAATTAGTTGCAATGGTTTTTTTCATGATAATAATAATAATTTTATTAAAAAAACTCGAGCTGTGCGGGTAGTTAAGCAGCCAATCTATAGTCTAAAGTCTTCGTTTCGAACCATCTATCGCTTTCTTTGTT
>CAKZLA010000141.1 GCA_937124525.1 uncultured Desulfobacterium sp. | reverse complement strand
GTAAGGGCTACGTGTTCCAGGATGGTGAGGTTACTGTGTTTTTAACCAGTGCCTAAGCAAGCCAGGCCGACAAACCTGATTCTGGCACATTCCCATCTTCCTGACACCAGGTAACTTCTCAATAATTCGGGGAGATAAAGCCTGCTTACCTTTTAAACGCCGGGTGCTATTCAAAAGGATTCCCTGAATACCCGGACTTATTGAGAACTTACAGGAATGGGCCACCCGGGCCCATGGCACCCCAGATATGGATCAGTCACTAAGCCGTGGCAATCCAGATGGTGTGTTTTCCCCCCTTTTTATTGGGTCTTGCAGAAACAGTATGCACCCTTACGTCAAATCCTGCGGATTTCAATCGTTGGGTAAAGGGTGCAGAGTCTTTGGCAGACCACACGGCCAGTATCCCACCGGGGGTAAGGCGACGCTTTAGCATCCCGGGCCCGGCCCCATTGTAAAGGTTATTGTTGCCCGCCTGGGTTAACCCTTCAGGTCCATTGTCCACATCCAGAATAATGGCATCAAAGGTCTGCTTTTCGTTATTAAGATAGTGCACGATATCCTGGGTAACAACTTCCACCCGACCGTCTTTTACAGCATGATCACACAGATGACCCAGAAATTGATCATGCCATTGAACCATGGCTGGCAAAAGCTCCACCTGGATCACAGAGGCATGGGATTGTAAATGAACCAGGGCCGAAGCCAGGGTAAACCCCATACCCAGGCCCCCAATCACCACCCTTGCTCTCTGTCGCTTAAAAATGGGTTTGCAAGCCAGTTTTGCCAGCACCTTTTCCGATCCGTTCATGCGGCTGTTCATCAGCTCCTGACCATCCACCCGGATGGAAAATTCCTGATCCCGCTGGAGCAGAATCACCTCATTTTTGCCATCCGGTGTAGCAGTTGAATCCAGTTTTTTCCAGGGAATCATGGTGCCCCTTTAGATTTTAACTCAAGCAAGGCCACAGACTCAATGTGAAAGGTGTGGGGGAACATATCCACAGGTTGAACCTCAATCACGTTGTAGTGTTCCTTGAGCATGAAAAGATCCCTGGCAAGGGTGGCAGGATTGCACGAAACATAGACAATTTTCACAGGGGCAATGTTAATCACCTGGTCCACCACATCCTTGTGCATGCCCACCCGGGGCGGATCAATGATCATCACATCACACCGCTTGTCAATTTCCGGCAGAACGGTTTTAATATCCCCCACATGAAAGGTGCAGTTTTCAATGCCATTGAGGGTGGCATTTCTACCGGCATCGGCCACGGCGCTTTCCACAATTTCGATGCCGGTGACCCGGGCCGCATCCCTGGACAGCCAGATGGGGATGGTGCCAGTGCCGGAGTAAAGGTCAATGACATGTTCGGAGCCGGTGAGGGCCGCATAATGGGACACCAGGGCATACAATTTTTCCGCCCCCCTGGTATTGGTCTGAAAAAAGGAGTTGGCAGAGACCTCAAAGGTGAAATCACCCAGCTTTTCCCGGATGCAGCGTTCCCCTGCCAGCACCTTTTCGTACTCTCCCGTGGCAACGCCTGCCTTTTTTGCCGTCACATTATTCACCACTGAGGTGATGGCAGGATATGTTGCCATGAGCTGTTCTGCCAGGGGAATCAGCACGGCATCATTCTCTTCCTTTGTCACCAGGTTCACCATCCAGTGTCCATGGGCCGAGGAGCTTCTCAACATCACAAACCGCCAAAACCCTTGGTGGGTGGTCAGGCCATAGGCGGGCAATCCTGAAATCTTTATGTACTGGCGGATATCTCCTAAAATCTGATTCCCAAGGTCCGGCTGAATGTGACATTTATCAATGTCAATGACATGGGCAAAGGTGCCCGGCACATGGAGTCCCAGGCCAAACCCCTTTATAATGTCAGGGTCTTCCAATTCCTCTGGGGTGAGCCATCTGCGATCGGTGCAGGAAAATTCCATTTTGTTTCGAAATTCAAAAATCTGATCTGAGGGTACCACCTCCTTCACGGGGATATCTTTTAAAAGCGCGATGTGCTCCAGGGACTCAGTCACATGATTTTTTTTATATTCCAACTGTTTCTCATAGGGAAGGGCCTGCCATCGACAACCGCCACAATATCCCGAATAATCACAGGGAGCGTCCTGGCGCAGGGGGGAAGGCTCAATGAGATCAATCAATTTGCCTTCGGCATATTTTTTCTTCTTTTTAGTAATCCTGACAAGGGCTTTATCCCCTGGAAGCGTTCTGTCCACAAAAACGGGAAATCCATCGGGTTTGGCAATCCCCTTTCCCCCAAATGCCAGATCAATGATTTCAAGTTCTGCTTTTTTTCTCTTTTTTATGGCCATGTGTCTGTTTTTTTAAGCCCCATACATAAGTGGGAAAAGAAAGAGGGCAAACCGGATCATATTCCCGGCGCACCCGCTTTTTCCCTGTTGAATAAAAGTTCAGCAATTTGGCACTCTTCATTTTCCAGTTTACACCGGTTGACTCAATCAGCCCATTTTCAGGAAGTCATTTCCCCAAACGTGTGAAGCCTTTTTGGAGTGATATGAAGTATGCCAGCAATTTCAATTAAATTTGCTGATAAAAGCTTGAAATTATAAAGCATGTATGCCATAAAAACAACCATGAAAATATTATCCGTTGAATTCATGAGTCAAAATAGAAAAATTGTGGGGAAACTCCATCTCCCGGATGTTGAGAAGCCCCCTGTGGTGGTGGGGTCCCATGGCCTTGAAGGGTCCATGGAATCAGCTAAGCAGACCATCCTGGCCCGGGTACTTCCAGAGATGGGCGTGGCCTTCTTACGATTTGATCACCGGGGATGCGGGGACAGTGAGGGGGAGTTTGCAACGGACACTTCCCTTGAAACCCGGGTCCAGGATATGGTCCATGCGGTGGACTACCTCTGGGCCTTGAAAAAAACCCGGCGGGAATTGGTGCTGTTTGGCAGCAGCCTGGGGGGTGCCACCTGCATTGCTGCCTGGAAACAACTCCTGGACCTGGGGGTTCAACCCCAAGGGGCCGTGCTGTGTGCAGCCCCGGTGGACAGCCGCACAATAAAAATCATTCCCATGGAAGCCACCCAGGATCGCCCGGCCCTGCCCCTGAGTTTTTTCACAGAAAATTTGTTATTTGATCTCAGTGATGCCTTGCCGCTGTTGCACCAGGTACTTATTTTTCATGGCGACCAGGATAGCGTTGTTCCCGTTGAAAATGGCCAGAAGATATACAAAAATGTTGGTGATCCCAAAAAAATAATTATCCACCGTAATGGTGATCACCAGATGTCAGAGAAATCCCACCAGGCAGAATTTGAACGGGAAGTAAAGCTATGGGTTAAGGCATGCTTTTGACTCAAAGAGAAATAACCTTATCTGCAAGCTGCATGGCCGTGATTATGTCCAGCATGTTGGTGGTCTGACCCACTCTCTTTTTTTCCAGAATGTCAAAATGATTCAGGCAGGTGCCACACACCAGAATGGTTACGCCCTGCTCTTCCAGGGCCTTCAGATCAGGTAACAACTCGGCCCCTTCAGTGGCAAAATAGACCCCGCCATTGACAAATATCAAACGCCACAGATCCTCCCCCATTTCCTTGAGGGTTTTGATGTAGCTCATCATTAATTTTTCCCCCAGCTCGTCATCCCCCTCTCCAATGGTCCGGGAACCGATCATGACAACCATTTTTTGTACATCACCGGTTTCAGAAGGAGCCGCCACCTCTGTTCCAGGCTGGCTTTCCACATTACTTTCTTCTTTCACCCCCTCCACCATGGAATTTGCACCATGTGAATCCACAGATACCTGAAATCCCTGGTAGGTCAAGAAACGACTGACATTTTCCACGGCAGCATCATTGTCCACCTGAATCTGCACCACAGAGACTCCTGGTTTTTCAATGGCCGCTTTGGTTTTTAATACCGGTTCCGGGCATGCAAGCCCCCTTGCATCAACCTTATATATCATTGTCATAATCTCTCATTTTAAAAAATTCATTAAAAAACAGGCATCCCTCCATGTATCACCCGATATTACCAACTCGAATATTCACACCTTTGTTGGTAAAAACTCCTCATTTTCAGGGGATTATCCTGAAAAATGTCAAGCACCTTTGAGACCACATATATTTTAAGGATGCAAAAAATTAAGGTCTGGGTATCCGATATGGGAAACCAAGACCAAAAAAATAGTGAATGATGATGATATGGTTCCCCAAATGGGTTGTCAAATTGAATTTATCGATACCCCATCAGTCGGGGATAAAAATATCCAATGAAAGAAGATACCCTAAAAATCCACTTGAATCTTACCCCGGTTCAGCTTACAATACCTGTATGGGATATATATTTGATTTTAACGATACAAATGCATATATCGCCTGGTGTGATAAAGCCAAGCAGGTGTATGATTTTAAGCTTCAGACGGCATTGATGATGAAGATGCTGTCCCCCCTGCCCGGCAGAAATATACTGGATATCGGGTGCGGGGGAGGAAGATGCTTTGCCCCCCTCATGGACCATGGCCTCCAGCTCACGGGTGTGGACCCTTCTCCCTATATGCTTGATCTGGCCATGGACAAATTCAAAAACCGGGTGGAACTGCACAGGGCCTTTGGCGAAGACCTTCCCTTTGAAGACAACTCCTTTAACTATTCCATTATGATGACCAGCTTGGAGTTCATGGATCGTCCTGCCAAGGCCATCGAAGAAGCCTGCCGGGTGACCCGGGATAAAATTTTCATTGGGGTGTTTAATAAATATGCCCCCCTTAATATCCTCCGACGGGCAAAGGGATTTTTTTGTCATAACACCCTTTCCTACGCCCGTTTTTTTGGCATCTGGGAGCTTAAAAAAATTATACATGCCATCATGGGACCTGTCCCTGTTTCCTGGAATACCACCTTGGCATTTCCCTTTTCCCGGAGTCGACCTGTGGCGTATCTGGAACAATGCGCTATTATCCAGAGATCTCCCTGGGGGACCATGGTGGGCATGAGCATCATCCCGATTCCCAGATTTCGCACCCGCCCCCTTTTATTGAAAATCCACAGCAAGAGCCCCTGCGGCCCTGTGACCGGGTTTGCCCGGGGATATCGGAGAAACATGGATATATCGGAGGAAGATGAAGACACTTTTATATGAAAAACTATCCCATGATCGGGTGAAATGCGGCATGTGCCACCATTATTGTGTCATCAAAACCGGGGAACACGGCAGATGCAGGGTGAGAGAAAATAAAAATGGTACACTGGAAACCCTTGTGTATCCCTACATAGTTGCCAGGGGTATTGATCCTGTGGAAAAGAAACCATTTTTCCATGTAAAACCTGGGTCTTCATCCTTTTCCATTGCCTCGGCAGGCTGTAACTTCACCTGTGCATTCTGCCAGAATGCAGATATTTCCCAGTTCCCCTCCTCTGCCCGGCCCATGGAAACAACCCCTGAAGAACTGGTGAACCAGGCCCTGCACAACGACTGTGCAAGCATTGCCTACACCTACACAGAACCCACCATTTATTTTGAACTGGCCCTGGAAACTGCCATGCTTGCCAGGGAAAAGGGTCTTTTAAACCTCTTTGTCACCAACGGATACATGTCACCAGAGGTGATCCATGCGGCAAGCCCTTATCTGGATGGCGCCAATGTTGATCTGAAAGCATTTAATGATAATTTTTATAAAACCATTTGTGGGGGCAGGCTTGAGCCTGTCAAGCAGAATCTTATACTCATGAAATCCCTTGGCATACTGGTGGAAGTGACAACCTTAATTATTCCCGGGCACAACGATGACCGGCATGAGATAGAGAAAATGGCCACCTTTATCGCAGAAAAACTTGGCCATGAAACCCCCTGGCACCTCAGTCGGTTTTATCCCCTCCATGGCATGAGCCAGCTTTCCCCCACCCAGGATACCACCCTTAAAATGGCGTTTCAGGCAGGAAAGGACGCAGGACTTCGATATGTCTACATCGGCAATGCTCCCGGCCTTGGCCACGAAGACACCTGTTGCCATACCTGCGGTACCATCCTCATTAAACGCCTTGCCTACAGAACAGACAACCGCATGACTTCACTTGGGATATGCCCCCTTTGCAACACCGAGGTCCATGGCATTTTTTAACCAATGGATAAAAATTCGAAATTCTTCCCAGTGCCGGCATCCATAACTATTTTGGGCTCGCAGGGTCAATTATACCCAGAGCCCAGAGCCCAGAGCCCAGAGCCCAGAGCCCAGAGCCCAGAGCCCAGAGCCCAGAGCCCAGAGCCAAATTCTTGCACCCAGAAACCGCTTCAACCAAGGAAAAATATAAATGTTTTCGAGAATAAAAAATAAACTCCTGATCTATGGAAAGATGATCAAATTTTCACACACTGTTTTTGCCCTGCCCTTTGCCCTTTCCGCCGTGATCATGGCCTGGCGAGACCATGAACCAAACATGGCGGATCTATTGTGGATAATCGTGGCCATGGTGGGTGCACGATCTGCCGCCATGGGGTTCAACCGCATTGTAGATGCCATCCTGGACGGAAAAAATCCCCGCACTGCCATCCGGGAAATCCCTTCGGGTCTTTTGTCCGGAAAAGAGGCTCTCACTTTTGTATGGGCATCGGCAGGACTTTTTGTTTTTGCTGCGGCCATGCTGGGGACTCTGTGTTTCTGGCTTTCATTCCCGGTGCTTTTTTTTCTGTTTTTCTACTCCTACACCAAACGTTTCACCATGTATTGCCACCTCTATCTTGGGTTTGCCATCTCCCTTGCACCATTGGGGGCCTGGATTGCCATCACAGGAACCCTGTCGGCAACACCTGTTTTTCTTACCCTGGCTTTAATGACATACATTGCCGGATTTGATATTCTCTATGCCTGCCAGGACATTGACTTTGACCGGGATCAGGGGCTTTTTTCCCTGCCGGCACTCCTTGGGCCCCAAAATGCCATGATGGTTTCATCCATACTTCATGTTGCCACCATGGTTTTTCTTGTCACCATGACCATCACCTTTGGGATGCATCCGGTTTTTTTCTTTTTCCTTGGCCTCATTGCTGTGCTCTTGGTCATCGAACATAGACTGGTCCGACCTGATAACCTGTCCCGGATCAATATTGCCTTTTTTCACATGAACAGCCTTGTCTCTATTTTTCTTGTGGTGGGCGTTGTCATGGAGGCCCTGGTTGGATAAAACAAGTATGCAACTGCACCCCCCCGCATCGGTTGAAAAAATCATCTCCACCCTCTCCCATGCCGGTTTCAAAACTTTTCTTGTGGGAGGGGCCATTCGGGATTTGCTCCTGGGTAAATCCCCGGCAGATTATGACATTGTCACCAATTGCCCCCTTTCCACTCTGCAAACGCTTTTCCAAAAAGAAAACACCAAAGTTGCAGGAAAAACCTTTCCAGTGCTCCTGGTCAATGATGTGGAGGTGGCACCGGCAAGATCACCAGGATCGGGAGAGACGTTTCCCCACACCGATCTTGGAGCACGTGACTTCACCATCAACAGCATGGCCCTTGATCCGCTCACCGGACATCTCATGGACCCTTTCAACGGCAGGGAAGATCTCACCCGCAAAATCATCAGATTCACCGGAAACCCCATCCACAGGATTGAGGAAGACCCCCTGAGAATGGTCAGGGCCTGCCGATTCAAAGCCGCCATCCAGGGCCAATTTTTCCCGGATACCCTGCAAGCCATCAGAAAGCAATCCTCACTTTTGACCACGGCCACGGCCCCCGAAAGGCTTCGCCTTGAAGTGATAAAGGCCATGGACCTTCCCCGTCCCTCAGCTTTCTTTCTGGCCCTCAGGGAAACCGGCCTGCTGAAATATATTTTTCCCTGTCTGGACCGATGCGTGGGACTTGACGGGGGACCCCACCATGGAGAAACGGTTTTTGAACACTGCCTGATGGTGGGGGATGCCCTCTCCCCCCGGGACCCGTTGCTGAGACTGGCCGGATTTCTCCATGACGCTGGTAAGTTTGACGCCGCCCGCAGAGAACACAATAAACTGACCTTTAAAGGGCACGAGACAAGGGATAAAGCTATTGTTAAAGATCTTGAGGCCCTGAGGTTCAGCATCCGGGAGGTGGCGGCCGTAAAGGCCATGGTGAGGGTTCACATGCGCCCCCTCACCGAAGAGAGTACTCCCAAAGCCGTGAGGCGGCTGCTTGCCTTTCTGGCGGAACATCAGGTTTCTTACCAGGATTTCATGAGAATGCGCATTGCCGACAAGGCGGCCAACCGGGCCAAACGCCCGTATACCCTTTCTGAGATCAAAATCCGTCTGAAAAAAATTCATGATGCCCGGGCCCAGCATGGACATCGGGAATTTACCCGGACCTCACTTGCCATTAACGGCAATGAGGTCATGGCCCTCCTGCAACGTGGGCCGGGCCGGGACATTGGCCAAATTCTGGACCAGCTGTTTGAACAGGTGCTCAACGACCCCTCATTGAATACCTACGACAAATTAAAGGAACTGGTGCTCGGTTAAAACTCAATTCCAAACCGTTTTATCTTTCCATACAAAGCCTTTCGAGAAATACCCAAAAAAGAGGCGGCAAGGGTTTTATTGCCCTGGGTTTTTTTGAGGGTTTTTTTGATCAGGACCTGCTCCATTTTTCCCAGGGTGATTCCTGTCTCAGGAAGGGAACCAACCATGCTGCCCTGGGGCAGGGAACCTGTCGTATCCACCAGGAGGGAGGCAATACTGTGGGGAATATCGGTTGTTCCTATTTGACCGCCCTTGCACATGATCACCGCCCTTGCTATGCAATTTTCAAGCTCCCGCACATTGCCGGGCCAGGTGTATTCCCTGAACAGATTCAACACAATATCGTCAATACCGGTGATGCTTTTATTGTACTTGCGGCAGGATTTCCTAATGAAAAAATGGGTGAGATGGAGCAGGTCCTCCCCCCTTTCATGCAGAGGAGGCAGATTGATGGGAATCACATTTATCCTGTAGTAAAGATCATTTAACAATGTTTTTTCACGGATGGCATCCTTGGGATTTTTATTGGTTGCGGCAAGAACCCTGACATCGGCCCTCCTGGTTTCAAAACTGCCCACAGGCTCAAAGGTGCCCTCCTGGAGAAATCTAAGCAGTTTGGATTGAAATCCGATGCTCATGTGGCCCATTTCATCCAAAAACAGGGTGCCGCCATTGGCCGCCTCCAGTCGCCCCTTTCTGTCACCGGCAGCCCCGGTAAAGGCACCTTTTACATATCCGAACAATTCCGCCTCCAGTAGACTCTCATTTAAAGAGGCAGAGTTGATGCACACCAGAGGATTTTTCTGTCTCGGGCTCAGGGTGTGTATTGCCTTGGCAATCAACTCTTTTCCTGTTCCGGATTCTCCGGTGATGAGCACCGATGCGTCGGTGGGAGCAACGGACTCTATGATTTCAAAAATTTCCTTCATTGCCGGAGATGTACCAATAATATTTTGGAAAAAATAATTTTCCTTTACCTCTTTTCGAAGTTCCGACAACTCCCGGGAGATGTTCTTATCTTTAATAACCTTTTTAAGCACGATGCTGAGTTCATCGTAATTCAGCGGTTTGATCAGGTAATTGTCAACACCTTCCTTCATGGCCTGTACCGCCGATTCAACCGTTCCATGGGCTGTCATGATGATGAAGGGAATTTCAGGGAAAAGATGCCTTACGCTTCTGAAAAGATCAAGTCCACTCATTCCAGGCATTTTCAGATCCGCCAGGATGGCATCAATTCCCTTGGTTTTCTTCACTGTTTCCAATGCATGGTCACCGTTTCTGGACTTCAGGGGCACAAATCCCTCATCTTCAAGGATGGCCTGCAACACTTTCAAGGTACTTGCTTTATCGTCAACAATAAGAATTTTATTTTTCAAGCCACACCTCACAATCCGACAAATCTATAATTGATGGTCTCGTAGAAAGTCCCAGCTCAGTTTTGACTGCATCCGGCAAAGGGTTTGATAATAACACCTCCACTTGGGGAAGGGCTTAAAATCTGCATCATATGGTTGGAAGGATTCAGATCCGAATGCCAGAACCAAACCAGGCAGGGTAAATCCTGACAGGAAATACCGCAGTTGCTATTTTGTTGAGTGGTGTTAGGACGATATCATTGGTTGTTTGGAAAAACAACTTAAATCTTTATATTATGTGTATTAGGGTAACACTCTCCTCTGTTTTGAAACAAAAGGTTACACACCCTTACCCGGTGAGGTTGATCACAGATTGATCACAGCACTGACCGCCCCGGGAAGGGGCATGCGTCATTGGAGTTATCGACCTTGTATTTATGCAAACCTTCGTCCACGAGCATAATGCCAATAACGCAAGCCTGAGCCCACCCCGATACCGTCACTGGAATCCGATATGTGTACAATCAAATAAAGTAATTCCCGATTAAAAACATACCAATACCCAGCCCAGGTACCGGACACTTCAGAGATATACAGCGCTCCAGGCGGTGTGGGATAATTTTTTCCGAAAATCACAAAGTCTTACTCTTATTGAGGTGTGTATACTTGGGTAACACTACCCTGTCGTGTGGGCAAAAAGGAGACATCCAGACAGGATAACAAGCTGTATTATATATACTATATTTAAATTTTTTATTTTTCGCATGGCATGACACCTTCTTTATTGAAAGGAACCCTGCTTTTACGTAATTTGGTCTGCTCACATAGCATTAGTATGCTACGCAGCCCCAAACAGGCGAATATGGGGCACTGTCCAAACATTTACA
>CAKZLA010000140.1 GCA_937124525.1 uncultured Desulfobacterium sp. | reverse complement strand
CTTCCTGCGACTCCACACACCCTTCGCCACTCCTTTGCCACCCATATGCTGGATGCCGGGGCAGATCTCAGGGGAATCCAGGAAATTCTTGGCCATGCCAGTCTTTCCACCACCCAGATTTACACCCATGTCACCATGGATCGACTCATGGAAGTGTATGACAAGGCCCATCCCCGCCGTTGAAATAATACTTGCATCTTCCCCCCAAGGGCTTATATTCTTCGCCATATTAATTATTTTTTATAAAAATGAAACATGACAGGCCTGACCCCTTCAGGCCGGGAGAAAAATAGATGAGTGATGTATTTCACGGAACAACCATTCTTGCCCTGCGCCATAAAGGCCGGGTGGTGGTGGCGGGCGATGGCCAGGTAACCCTGGGCAATACCATAACCAAACACAAGGCCCGGAAGGTGAGACGCATATATAATGATGCCATCATCACAGGGTTTGCCGGTGCAACAGCCGATGCCCTTCATCTGTCGGAAAAGCTGGAACAAAAATTGGAGCGGTTCAACGGCAATCTCACCCGAAGTGCTGTGGAGCTGGCCCGGGAGTGGCGCACCGACAAGTATTTAAGACGTCTTGAGGCCATGATGATCGCCGCAGACAAGGACGTCACCTACCTGTTGTCCGGCAACGGGGACATTATTGAACCCGACGATGGGGTCATCAGCATTGGTTCCGGCAGCACCGGTGCCCAGGCCGCAGCCCAGGCCCTGGTGCGGCACACGGAGCTTGACCCGGTGGAAATTGTGAAAGAAGCCATGGCCATTGCCGCCTCCCTGTGCATTTACACCAATGATAACATCACCATAGAAACCATATAACTGCCAGGGGCAGACCGTATTCTGAACTCCGGTCTGCCCACAACGAATATTGAAACTCCAATTATTGCAATTTTTTAGACGGAGTTTTATATAAACCGCCACGGGCAGACCTGGTGTTGCACCCGGATTTGCTCTAAAAAATAATGAAAAAGTAAGGTATGCCAAGTACCCAGTACCCAGTACCCAAAAACCAGTACCTGCTTTTTCATATATAAATAAGGATCACCATATGATTCAGGATCTGAAACCCAAAGAGATTGTCCAGCGCCTGGACAGATACATCATCGGCCAGAAAAATGCCAAAAAATCCGTGGCCATTGCCCTTAGAAACAGATGGCGCAGACGTCAGGTGGAGCAAGGTCTTAGAGATGAGATTGCGCCCAAGAATATCATCCTTATTGGTGCCACAGGGGTGGGGAAAACAGAAATTGCCCGACGTCTGGCAGATCTCACCGATTCCCCCTTTTACAAGGTGGAGGCATCCAAGTTCACCGAGGTGGGATATGTGGGCCGGGACGTGGAGTCCATGGTGCGAGATCTGGTGGAACTGACCATCAATAATCTTAAAGGCCGCCAGCAGGAGGCCGTCCAGGAAAAGGCAGCCGCCATTGCAGAGGAGCGGATACTGGATATCCTGCTTCCCCCGGCCAAAGCTCAAGGCGCCGATCACATTGAAGGAGATGTGGCAGGTCAGGGCAACCGTATTGACATTGTGGATGCCGGAGCCGTTCCCAAGACTTCCACCCGGGAAAAGCTTCGTAAAATGTTGAGAGCTGGCAAACTGGACGACCGTCTGGTGGACCTGGAAATCCAGGCAAAAAATACCCCCATGGTGGAGATCTTTAGTAACACCGGCATGGAGGAGATGGGCATTAACTTCAAGGACATGCTGGGAAACCTCATGCCCAAGAACACCAAGCGCCGTAAAATCAAGGTGTCCGAAGCCATTAAAATCCTGTGCCAGGAAGAGGCGGCCCATCTGGTGGACATGGAAAAGGTGGTGGCAGAAGCCATTGAGATGGTGGAACAGTCCGGGATTATATTTCTTGATGAGATTGATAAAATTGCTGGAAAGGAAAAAGGTCATGGTCCGGATATCTCCAAGGAGGGGGTCCAGCGGGATCTCTTGCCCATTGTGGAGGGCAGTTCCGTGCCTACCAAGTATGGTACAGTCAAAACCGATCATATTCTGTTCATTGCATCCGGGGCCTTTCATATGTCAAAACCCTCGGATCTTATCCCGGAACTCCAGGGCCGGTTTCCCATCCGGGTGGAGCTTGATAATCTTGGAAAGGCCGAGTTTGAACGAATTCTGACAGAGCCCCAAAATGCCCTGGTGCTCCAGTATATTGCCCTGCTTCGCACCGAAGGTATAGACCTTGAGTTCACCCAGGATGCGGTGGAGAGGATTGCCGCCATTGCCGAAGAGGTGAACACCAACACAGAGAACATCGGTGCAAGGCGGTTGCACACCCTCATGGAAAAATTGCTGGAAAATGTGCTGTTTGATGCCCCGGATGTGGAAGAAAAAACCGTTGTGGTGGATGCGGCCTTTGTGGATGGGCAATTAAAAGATATTGTTGAAGACGAGGATTTAAGCAGGTACATACTATGACAGATAGAACCGTTGCAGACATACTGATAGAGTCCCTTCCCTATATCCGGCAGTTTTCCGGAAAAACCATTGTGGTGAAGTATGGTGGACATGCCATGGTGGATGAAAAATTAAAGGGTGATTTTGCCAGCGATATCACATTGTTGAAATGCATCGGGCTCAACCCGGTTGTGGTCCATGGCGGTGGTCCCCAGATTAATAAGGTACTTGATGCCATGGGCATTACCTCAAGTTTTGTCCGGGGCATGCGTTACACAGACGACGAAACCATGGATGTGGTGGAGATGGTGCTGGGGGGAAAGGTCAACAAGGAGATTGTGGCCCGCATTAACAGCAAAGGGGGCAAGACCGTGGGCCTCACCGGCAAGGACGGCGGTCTTATCACCGCTGAAAAAATGACCATTTACCAGGAGGCAGAAGGGGATAATCCTCCGGAAATCATTGACCCTGGTATGGTGGGCACGGTGTCACGGATTAATCCCCATATTATTCACACCCTTACGGATCAGGGTTTTATCCCGGTGATTGCCCCGGTGGGCATTGGTGAAAAAGGCGAGACCTATAATATTAACGCCGATCTGGTGGCCGCTAAAATCGCCTCGGCTCTCAATGCCGAACGCCTGATTCTACTCACCGATGTGGATGGACTCCTGGATGAGGACGGAAAACTGGTCTCTTCTGCCAATGCCGAAACCATCCATGGCATGATCAAAAATGGAAACATCAAGGGGGGCATGATCCCCAAAATGGAGTGTGCCCTTGCGGCCCTGGACCATGGGGTGCAAAAATCCCACATCATTAATGGCACAAGATCCCATGCCTTGCTGCTGGAGCTTTTCACTGATTCCGGCATTGGCACCCAGGTTTTCAGGGATAATCAGTAGTGGTCTGGGGTAATTGCTGTCAAAGAATATAACCATATGCTTGTCTTTTTACCTGCAATTCGCTCATTTTTTCATAACATGTTGAATTTATTAATACCAAAAAGTTGGACATCAAAAAATTATGCTGATATTTTGTTTTGATTATAACATGTTATAAAAATGAGCGAAAAGAGAGTTTTTATCTGTTAATAGCTGAATTCCAGGATCAACTGCCCTGAAGAATTCCCGGGTCTGGTATATGGTTACCCCTTTTTGCTGTCTCCAGAACCCAGTATCCAGCACCTAAAACCAATATCTAATTTTTGATAAGAGGTGAATATTTTGAATACAAAAGAAAAAACAGACAAATATGTATTTAACACCTATGGCCGCATCCAGAAGGTGTTTGTAAAGGGACAAGGGGCCACCCTGTGGGATGAAGAAGGTAATACCTACACCGATTTTCTGGCAGGCATTGCCGTGTGCAGCCTGGGCCACAGCCATCCGGAAGTGGCAAAGACAGTGGCACAACAGGCTGCCACCCTCACCCATGTTTCAAACCTTTACTACACGGTTCCCCAGGCAGATCTTGCCGAAAAACTGGTGACCTCCTCCTTTGCCGACCGGGCCTTTTTTGCCAACTCCGGGGCCGAGGCCAATGAGGCAGCCATAAAGCTTGCCAGAAGATATTTCAATAAAAAGGGGCAGCCCCATCGGGTTAAGATTATTTCCATGTCCCAGTCCTTCCATGGACGGACCATGGCCACCTTGTCCGCCACAGGTCAGGACAAGATCAAGGACGGCTTTGCACCCCTGGTGGAGGGCTTTGTCCACATCCCCTTTAATGACATTGATGCATTAAAGGCCAACATGGATGACACGGTGTGCGCCGTCATGATGGAACCCATCCAGGGAGAGGGCGGTGTGGTGCCAGCCACCCCTGAATATATAAAGGCCGTGCGAGCCCTGTGTGACCAGGAAGGCATTCTGCTGATTTTTGATGAAGTGCAGACCGGCATGGGACGTTGCGGTCGGCTCTTTGCCCATGAACTTTACGGCGTAACACCGGATATCATGACCCTGGCCAAGGCCCTGGCCAATGGACTTCCCATGGGGGCCATGCTGGCCACACAAGAGGCGGCCACAGGCTTTGCCCTGGGAAGCCATGCCACCACTTTTGGCGGAACCCCCCTGGTGGCAGCAGCGGCCCTTACTGTGTTTTCCATTATTTCCCAGCCTGAATTTTTGCAGGAGGTGGTGGAAAAGGGGCAATACTTTAAAAAGCAGCTCTCTTCTCTTAAATCAACCCATTCCACCGTTAAAGAGGTCCGGGGGGAGGGATTGCTTGTGGGCATGGAAATTGACGGGGAAGCTGGTAAAATTGTTGAAGAATGTCTGAAAAAAGGCTTTATTATTAATGCCATTCAGGGTAATATTTTACGCTTTGCACCGCCCCTTATTATCAGCCATGAAGAAATAGACGCGCTGGTGGCGGTGCTGGACAGCCTTCTGGCATAAGGAGATTTTGTTTTGAAGAAAGATATACTGTCGTTGCTTGATCTGGAAAAGGATGATTTTACACATCTTTTTGACAGGGCCTTGCAGCTTAAAAAACGATTTGCACAGGGTATTGCCGATCGTCCCCTTATTGGAAAAAGCCTTGGGTTGATTTTTGATAAAAAATCCACCCGGACCCGTGTGGCCTTTGAAACTGCCATGATTCAGCTGGGGGGAACTCCCATATATATGAGCACCCAGGATACCCAGATATCCCGCAACGAACCTGCTGCAGATACGGCCCGGGTGTTGTCCAGGTATGTGGATGCCCTGGCCATGCGAACCTTTGACCATGACCTTGTGGAGGAGTTTGCCAGATCTGCCAGCATCCCGGTGATCAATGCGTTGACCGATTCCTTTCACCCTTGCCAGATTCTCAGCGATATCATGACCGTTATTGAGGTAAAGGGTGGCTATGAGGGACAGAAAATTGTCTGGGTTGGGGACGGGAACAATGTGGCCAACTCCTGGGTGAATGCCGCCGCGGTTCTGGATTTGGAACTGGTGGTGGTCACCCCCAAAGGCTATGAAATCCCAGAAGGGGTTAAAACCGAGTCCCTTGCAAGGGGAGGCTCAAAAATTGTCTTTACCCATGATCCCGTGGCTGCGGTGAAGGATGCCGATGTGGTTTACACCGATGTCTGGGCCAGCATGGGCCAGGAAGAGGAACAAAAAAAACGGGAGCTTGCTTTTAAGGGATTCCAGATTAACAAAGCCTTACTTGCCCATGCCAAAAAAGATGTGACTGTGCTGCATTGCCTGCCAGCCCACAGGGATGAGGAAATTGCCGAAGATGTGCTTGAAGCCCCGGGGGCGGTGTTCTGGGACCAGGCGGAAAATAAACGCCATATGCACAAAGCAATTCTGGAGACTTTGATTCTTAAAACTCGTTAAGGAGAAAAAACGTGGCTGATATAAAAAAAGTGGTTCTTGCCTACTCCGGGGGGCTTGATACCTCGGTGATATTAAAGTGGCTCATTGAAACCTACCAGTGCGAAGTGGTGACCCTCACCGCAGATCTGGGCCAGGAAGAAGAGTTGGACGGTCTTGAGGAAAAAGCATTGAAAACCGGTGCAGTCAAGGCCTATGTGGAGGATCTTCGGGAGGAGTTTGTAAGGGATTACGTATTTCCTGCTTTTCGGGCCAATGTGATATACGAGGGGCAATACCTTTTGGGTACCTCCATTGCACGTCCCCTCATTGCCAAACGCCAGATTGAAATTGCCCATAAGGAAGGGGCCGATGCTGTGAGTCACGGTGCCACGGGCAAGGGCAACGACCAGGTGCGGTTTGAACTGGGATATCTGGCCATTGATCCGGCCATTAAAATCATTGCCCCCTGGCGGGACTGGGATCTTACCTCCCGGACCCGGCTCATGGAGTTTGCCAATCAACATGGCATTGAAGTGCCCCAGACCCCCAAAAAGCCCTACAGCACCGATCGCAACATGCTCCACATCAGTTATGAGGGCGGCGTGCTGGAAGATCCCTGGGCCCAGGCCACCGATGACATGTACACCATGTCCATCCGTCCTGAGGATGCCCCGGATGTGCCTGAAATAATTGATATCACCTTTAAAAATGGTGATCCTGTGGCCATCAACGGAGAACAGATGTCTCCGGCCACCATGCTAAAAGCCCTTAATACTCTGGGTGGTCGCAACGGTATTGGCCGCATTGATCTTGTGGAGAACCGTTTTGTTGGCATGAAATCCCGTGGGGTGTATGAAACCCCCGGAGGAACCCTTTTGCGCCTGGCCCACATGAACATGGAGTCCATCACCCTGGATCGGGAAGTGGCTCATCTGCGGGATTCCCTGATACCAAAATATGCCGAGCTGATCTACAACGGGTTCTGGTTCTCTCCGGAGATGGAGCTGCTCCAGAAAATGATCGACGATACCCAGACCAATGTATCCGGTCGGGTACGACTGAAACTCTACAAAGGTGGCTGCCATGTGCTGGGCCGGGAGTCTGATTTCAGTCTCTATGATGAGTCCTTTGCCACCTTTGAAGATGATGATGTTTACTCCCAGAAGGATGCCGAGGGCTTTATCCGCCTCAATGCCCTGCGGCTGAGAATTCGAAAACTGGCCCAGGAGCGACGCAAAGCATAAAGAAGTCAGAGTAAATTAATTTATCTGCAAATCCGGCTGAGAAGCTGATATCTCTGAGTTTGAAAAAAACAAGGGGATGATGGGGTCAGACTTGGGTTGTTGACACTTTTGTTTATGTGTTTTTTAAAAAATACAAACCTTTGTCAAAAGCATGGAGCCTGAAAGAAACCTCCGCCTCCAATAACACAAGTCTGACCCCGTTGGCACAACTATTATGACGGGTGGCAGATATAATGATCAAGCCCAAAAATCAGGACCAAAAAAATGGCAAAAAAACCATGGGACGGCAGATTTTCCCAAAGCACAGATAAGCTGGTGGAAAAGTTCACCTCCTCCATTGATGTGGACAGGGAACTTTATAATTATGATATTGACGGCAGCATCGCCCATTTGAAGATGATGGCCCACCAATCCATGATCACCGGGGAAGAGGCAGACGTGCTGGCCCAGGGTCTTGAATCGGTGCGCCAGAAGATCAAAGACAATACCTTTGAATTTTCCGATACCCTGGAAGATATCCACATGCACATTGAAAGTGCCCTGGGCGATGAAGTGGGCACCGTGGCCCGAAAGCTTCACACGGGCCGCAGCCGCAACGACCAGGTGGCCCTGGATGTGAGAATGTATTTAAAGGCTGAGACCCACTACATTATGGATGGGCTCGTGGCCCTCCAAAAGGTGCTGGTGGAAAAAGCCCATGAAAACCTTGATGTGGTCATGCCGGGGTATACCCATCTCCAGCGGGCCCAGCCGGTGTTGTTTGCCCATCATCTCATGGCCTATTATGAGATGTTCAAGCGAGATTATGAGCGGTTTGAAGATTCCCTGAAGCGCACCGATGTCATGCCCCTTGGAAGTGCTGCCCTGGCCGGTACCACCTTTCCCTTGAACCGGGAATACACCCGGGAGCTGTTGGGCTTTGCCAAGGTATCAG
>CAKZLA010000139.1 GCA_937124525.1 uncultured Desulfobacterium sp. | reverse complement strand
CTATTTACGACGCGATCGTGTACTACGTGTCCTTGGCCACCGCGTCAGGGAGGTTGTTGTGTGCTTGCTGTCTCCTCGTTGTTTCTGCTGAGAGGGTGACCGAAGCGCTGGTCTCGTTTGAATCAACCCACAGACACAGGCTTTCGATTGACATCGCGGCTGAGACCACGTCGCGTGCGTTTGGTGCCCCGGAACGAAACGCGGCCCTTGACGCTCTCGAAGCGTCACACGGTAGGTCCGTCAGGAACCTGTCTGGTACTGTTCTGCGTGCCCTCGTCGACAAGGACGCGACCACACGCCGGCATGCCGCTCCAGCGACGTTTAAACAACGCAAAGAGCGATCTCGCAAACGGAAACGACAAAAAGGCAATGAAAACGAATCAAAACGAAACGAAACAAAAGTCAAATGAATCGAAATTATTAAATACAAAATTTCTATATCCTGGTCGTCTGGAATTCATCTTCAATAATCCACCAGATAATTTTGAAGTTTCAAATAGTGTGATGGAAATCAAGAATGAAGAATCTGGATCTCAAGATTCATTAGTCTATTGGTTAGAGAGAAATCCTGAAGGAAGAATGCGATTCAGGATAAACGTTAACGGAGAGATCGATACACTAAAACCCTTATTGAAAGAGCCCTGGAAAACAATCGAGATCTCAGAGTTGCTGTATTCAACATTGAGAAAGCAAAGGCGGCATACAGGATACAGCGTGCCGACACCTTCCCCGTTATTTCAGGGGTGGGTTCTGTCTCCCGTTCCGGTGTGCCGGAAGATATCAGTGGCACAGGAAAATCTGTGACCAGTTCAAACCTCAGTGCAAAATTTGCTGTGACAGCATATGAGCTTGATTTTTTCGGAAGGATCGGCAGTCTTAATCAAAAGGCCCTTGAAGCCTATTTGTCAACGGAGGAAGCAGCTTTAAATACACGCATTGCATTGATAGCTGAAACGGCAGATGCATATTTGGCCTATCTGGCTGAAAAAGAATTATTTTTGTTGGCAAAAAACACACTTGATGCATACGAAAAAACCCATGACGTGGTTAAATTGCAATACGATGTCGGTTCTGCCACCCAGCTTGATCTGGCCCAGGCTGCCACCTCCGTTGAAAGTGCAAAAGCATCCATCGCCCAATATACCCGCTTGATGGCCCAGGCAAAAAACGCTTGTACCCTGCTTGCGGGAACCTTTGTGGATGATCTTCTCGATGGCAGGGATTCCATTGACGACCTTTGGTTTATGGAAACCCTTCCCCAAGGCTTACCTTCCAGAATTTTAATGGCAAGACCCGATATCAGACAGGCAGAGCATCAACTCAAGGCCGCAAATGCAGATATAGGTGCAGCCCGGGCAGCGCTTTACCCGTCTATCAGCCTTACCAGTGCATTCGGTCTTGCCAGTGACAGTCTGTCTGCACTGGTAAAGTCCGGTGCAGCCTATGCCTGGAATTTTTCCCCTTTGGTTTCCATGCCGATATTTAACCGGGAAGGCCTTAATGCCAGCCTTGAGGTCGCCCGGGTGAATGAAAAAATTGCTGCCGCAGAATATGAGGCAGTGATTCAGGTGGCTTTCAAGGAAGTTGCCGATCAATTGGCTGCCATGGGAACATATCAAGACCAACTGGCGGCCCAGGATGCCTTGGTAACGGCCACCCGAAAAACATATGACCTATCCAGTGCCAGATATCAAAACGGTATTGATAACTTTTTGACTGTGCTGGATTCCCAGAGGTCTCTTTTTGCAGCTGAACAGACTGCGGTAACAGTCAAACAGGCTTATTTGAGTAATCTTGTTACAATGTACAAAGTGTTAGGTGGTGGACAGCTATGAATTTCTCCAAAGAACTCCCATCAACGCGGGTTTTTGGGTAACCCGCTTTCCCAGCAGTACGCTTGGTGCCCATAAGGGGGATGTTTTTCCATTGTGGCCGTCTACAACCTTGGAAAAGTTCCCGTTCAGCCTGGCAAAGGCTTGGAATACATCCGGGTGGCCCATCATTTTAAGGAGTACGGGTTTAACAAACTGATCAAAGGAGAGCATGGCCGCATAAGGATTGCCGGGCAGGGCAAAGAAAAGCTGATCTCCTCTGGTGCCGAAAAGGGTGGGCTTTCCCTTTTTTTGGGCCTGGTTGGAAAATTTTATCTTGACCCCCAGGAATTCAAAGGCCTTGTGGGTCAGGTCATACCTTCCCTTGGAGGTCCCGCCTGAAGTAATCACCACATCCCCTTTTTTGAAAGACTCCCCCTGAAAACGAATGCCCTGGCTGGGGCCGGGCTGATTCAGGCAGAAGACCCGGTCTTCTTTTTCCAGGGTATGCTCGATCCTGATTATTGTATCCGCCCCCTTTGGAACCAGGGCTCCGGTCATGATGCGGACAGCAGTACCCGGTGTGACCCTCCGATCACAGGGGTTGCCAGCCGAAGATTCGGCAATGATATTTATGGCAATCGGTGAGCGATACGAGGCCCCCTTCAGATTCTCGTGGCAGAGGGCATATCCGTCCACGGCGGAGATGTCCGCCCCAGGCAGGTCTTCAACCGCTGCCACATCCATGGCAAGAATCCGGTTCAAGGCATCCAGGACCGGCACGCTCTCTTTTCCCAGGATCGGGGTCTCTTTTAAAATGGATACCTGCCCCTCTCTAAGATTCGTCATGGTTCGCCTCCTGTGCCGCCTTGTAAGTACCCACACATATGTTTTTCAGTATTCCATGGATATATATTGTTGATATCTCTGGGTTTTATCTTGAAGAATATCTGCTCGGGCACTTATGTTGATCAGAGCACCTCGTTGATGATTTCAGTGATGTCCTTAATTTTTAGGGACGCTTCCATTTCCAGGTTCAGCCGGCTCTCTTCAAAGTTGGTGATGCAGTAAGGACAGGCCGTTGCCAGGACGTTGGCGCCTGTGGCCCTGGCTTGGTGAAGCCGGATATCGGAGAACCGCTCCTCTTTTGGGGTGTCCATCCAGATACGGCCCCCACCTCCGCCGCAGCACAGGCTCCTGGACCCATGGGCCTCCATCTCCACCAGGTTCAGTCCCTGAATTTGTTGCAGCAGCTGCCTGGGTTCTGAATAAATCTTGTTATGCCGACCCAGGTAGCAGGGATCGTGGTAGGTGATGGTGTGGTTAAAACTTCCGGAAAAAATCAGCCGGCCCTGGTCCACCAGTTCCAGAATATACTGGGACATGTGGATAATCTCAAAGTTAACCATGAACTCGGGATATTCGTTTTTAAAGGTGTGATAACAATGGGGGGAGGAGACAACCACCCGTCTGACCCCGTGATCAATGAAATTTTTAATGTTTTCCCTGGCCAGGTCCTTGAATACTTCTTCTGCCCCGGTCTTACGTATGCTTTCTCCGCAGCAGCTCTCCCTGTCTCCCAGAATGCCAAAGTCCACTCCTGCCCGGTTCAAAATATTGGTCGTGGCCCGGGCCACCTTTTTCATCCGCGGGTCAAAGGAGAGGTAGCATCCAACAAAGTAGAGCACCTCCATGCTCTCTTCAAAGGGTTTGACAGCCAGCCCCTCTGCCCATTGGGACCGGCCGGATCGCTCGCCCTGAAGGGGATTGCCTTCGGAGATGAGGCTGGACCTGGCTGTCCTGGCCGATTTTGCCGAAGCCGGAAACAGGTCGTACTCAGTGGCCACCCGGCGCAGGGCCACGGCCACGTCTATCTGTCCCACCCCCCTGGGGCACTGGTCCGGACAGGTGCCGCAGGTGGTGCAGCGCCAGATGTCTTCGCCTTCCACTTCGCTTAAGCCGAAAGACGCCTCTCTCACCAGTCTTCTCATTGAAAAATCCCGGATAGGTGGACAAAAGCGTATCCTCAATCTCTGGAAACCTGTGCTTCCAATGGTCTTCCGGCGGCTTTTCATCGGCCCTTCGCATCCCCCTGGTGTTATTAAAGGCCCGGTGCAGGTTCCGGCTCCGGTTGACGATTTTCTTCAAGTCCCCACGCGTAAGTTCAAGGCCCGTGGCCGCAGAGATAAGTTTATGGTAGTTGTTGATATGGTAAGGGGGTTTCAGGCAGAAGGATCCCATGCCGGCGCAGATCCCCAGCGCATCGTCAATATTGTGGAGCATTTCCATCCAGTCCACGATCTCCGATGCCATATCAGGGGTGGGATAGTGAGGATTTGCCTTTTCCCCCCGGAACTCCCAGTCCATAAAGTACTTTTTGAACTTTTCATCCGGCAGCTGGGGCCAGTCCTTGACAAAGGATTCCCGCTGCTCCTTGGAAGGAAAGGGGGCCTGGGGCCAGTTCCCCTCAATCTGGGTGATGCTGATCTTCTCGTTGGTGGCATACATCAAAAAGTAAAGGGGATCCATCATACCCAGTTTGATGTTCATCTGCTCATGTTTTTTGGTGGTATTGTGGTCAAATTTTTCAGCCCCCTTGCCAATGCGCCGGGCCGCATAATAGGTGCCGTCGGCCAGATAGTCGCCAATGCCCTCCCGTTTGGCCATTTTTTCCAGCAGCTGATCAGATTCAAATACTGTAACGCCTGACCCCCAAATAGCTGACAAAATACTGTAACGCCCATCCTCCGATACCCCGCTGCTTTATCCCGCCCCAAATAAATAAAAATTACCCCGCTTACCCCGCCGCTTTTATAGCACCCCCCATTCATTCTATAGTCTCAGGGTAAACCTGAACTCTGGAGACTGAAATGGCTAAAAATTCACGTGGCAAAAGACCCTGTTGTATCTGTCGAAAATGGTTCAAGCCAGATGTGCGTCAAATAGGACGGCAGCAAACCTGCGCCAACCCCGACTGCATGAACGAACAACATCGAAGACAATGTGAAAAATGGAATAGAAAGAACAGGGATTATTCCAAAACAAACTATCTTGACAAGAAAATTGCAGCTGTTCAAGAAGCATTACCGGATGAGCCACCCATTGCAAATAACCGGCAAACTCCCATTTTGCCCCATGAAATTATTCTCAATGAATATGGTGCAAAACATCTTGTCATACTCAGATATTTGATTTTTCTGGTCGTTCAGGAATGCCGGGCTCGGCGCCCGGGTGTACCTTGAAATCTGCGTATATCTGCTCCTGCCAACTGCGACTAATCCCCAAACATGTTTAAGACGCATCATTGAACTAAGCGCTTGAAATACATAAGAATATCCATTGACTAATCAAGTATTGATTTCAAGAGGCATCATGGCAATAACCAGCTGAAAACAAATGAAATATTCACGGAGTAATCGGATTTGATGTTTAAGAGGCAACAGACGGTCATCCTCCCACAATGTATAGTAGATGGTGGAAGCAGTTCTACTCACCCACCGCCACTTAAATGGCATGGTGGTTAACCCCATACTATGGAGAGATTGTCTATGAAAAAACGATTTTCATCCCATGAATTGTTTGAGTTGAGAAACGCGATTCCTATCCAGCGGCTGATCAGAGATGAGTTGCAAATTCCTTCAAAAGTCAGCGAAGGCGTTTTTCGTTTTCTTTGCCCTTTGTGCCATGAGTTCCAGACAGCAACCCATCCGACCACAAACCTGGCCCGGTGTTTCAGGTGTGAAAAAAATTTCAATACCATCGACCTTGTCATAACGGTCAAGGGATTGGGTTTTAAAGAAAGTGTTGCGTTTTTAAAACAAATACAGGCCACTGGCTCGAACCGGAATGAAGATGCCGCCCAAGCGGTGCGTACCCTTGCAGCAGGTATTGGCTTTTCAATGCCGGGATTGAGGTAGTTATGCCGCAGGAAAGATTAAACCACCTTGAAACCATTATTGCCAGCAAGCAACAGAATTTTTATGAGCTTGGAAAGGCTCTCAATGAGATAAAACAGACTCGTTTGTATCGGCTGGCCCTGTATGAGAGTTTTGCTGCCTATCTCAAAGCCCGCTGGGATATGGGCAGATCCCAGGCCTATCGGTTTATCAATGCCTATCAAGTCGTTAAGAATCTGTCCCCAATTGGGGACAAACTTCCTGTCAATGAGTCACAGGTCCGTCCCCTGGCCAAGTTAACGCCCCTTGAGCAGAGAAGCACCTGGAAGCGCTTCCTTGCCACCGGAGAGGAACTGACGGCATTGAATATCAGTGCCTTTATCCGTTCAGGCAATAGTTCTCATAAAAACGATTCGGTGGATCTGAGCAATATTATCACCGATGCATATAAGTCTGCGGTATCAGCCATGTTAGAACAGGTTCGCATGGCCCAGCATGAGCGCTGGCAGAAAACCTCGCGCCAGGCCGCTCTCCTGTGGAATCAGGTCATACGGGAGAAAATTATGTCAAAGGGGCCGGACAATGGATAACCTGACCCTGGATGACCGTTTTTATCTACTGCTCCACAAGAAGATCATGAACAAACAGGGAGGTGCCCTGCGGCGGGCAAAAAAGTATTACAAAGACCAGTACAAAAAAACGGGCATCATCCCAAGGCCGTTATTGCTTGCAGAGCAAGGCATCATGGAGGGCAGGCGATGCAGTGGCAGGCCCCGGTCCCTGGACGATGAGGCCAGGAAACGTTTTATTGCCATGGTCAAGGCATCCTGTGATCCATCAAGCCAGGCGTTTATTTTTATCACCAGAAAGGCCAGAACGATTAAGAATTATCATCATTGGCTTGAAGAGGAGTTGAAGCGGCCCGTCTCCATTGCTGCCCTCCGACGCTCGGTGAAGCGAGACAATTTAAAACCGTATCTTACCCGCCCGGATTTTGATGATGAGGTGCTTACCTGCTATTGTTTTGACCCGGTACCGGTGTTTGATCTGATCCAGATGGATGGTTGCAGGTTCCACTATTTGAAAATCAGGGATGATAATGGGTTCTGGCAACATCCCCAGGCGATTGAATTGTTTGATATGGGCTCCCGGAATATGTTTGTTCTGGATTTGTTCTTCTCTGAAAGCAGTCTCAATGCAGTGGATCTCTTCACCCAGTTTTTGTTGAGTACACCATTCCCCAAGAAAGCCTTTCGTATGCGACCGGACCATGCAAAAGGGTTTGAAAACCTCAAGCGGGTCTTTAAGGCCGTGAACCTTGCGCATTCGACTCCCAAAGGGTTTTACATGGCCGCCGATTTTGCTCGAATCCGTACCCCCAAGGATAAAGCCCACCTGGAGTCATCTCACCGAAGCCTGCATCATTTTGAGATCCGGATTATCAAGGCTTTTCAGGACCGGATTGTCAAAACCGTCCCTGGTTACATCTTCACATGCGGGAAAAGGGAAAAAATTACAGTGACCCTCCTTGATATAAGTCTTCACGAATTAAAAGCCAGCTCACTGATACAGGAGTACCGGCATGAGCACAACTCGACAAAACATTATTTCAGCGAAAATGGGAAAGTATCCACCTGGGTTCCGGAAAAGAAATTAGCGCAGTTTTTTATGACAGAGAAGAATACCCTGACCTTTGAACCTCAACAGGTAAAACAGTATATGAAATATGGCCTGCAAAAAACCCCGGCAAAAGTATCCACGAAAAAGACAATCCGGTGCGACAACCGGATTTACCATGTGACTGTTGGCGCAGATGCATTCAGTACTCATAAAAGCACTCCGGTGAAGATATCCCGCTATCATGACAAGTTGTTCATCTTTGAACCGGCGGATAACGGCATTCTCCTCGGAGAGGCCATGCCCATGACCCCACCGGAATACCCGGTCAAATCCTCTGGTATGGACATTGAAAAAAGTGAGTTCGAACAGATCATTGCCTTTTTGGAACACCATGCCATGACTGTTGATCGCACGATGTTGATTGAGACACACAATAAGGGGCTCTCATTGGACAAAGCAAAGGATATTTTTAGTCACAACCAAAATAAATACATGGCTTACCGGAAAAAGATGAACCAACCTGATCATGTCATAGGGATGGCCATCTTCAATGCCTTCATTCTTGACTGCCAGGCCCATCACCGGAAGATGCCTGTGGCACCCTATGCTATCCATGGAGACGTATGACATGACACAGAAAGAAAGCTTCATCAGTGACAAGCGGCGTATCTCATATTTGTCAGCCATCTATAATCGGATATACCGGGGGCAAAGTGTGTTGATTGAGGGGGATTATGGTGTCGGGAAAACCCGCTTTTTAAACCTGCTGCGCCCTACAAAGCTGCATGCAGTAAGGGTAGAATCCTTGTTTAATATTCATGTGACACTGGCGTTGATTTTAAAGCAATTAAATTATAACACCACCGCCACCTACCGCAGAACCCCCGAGTACCTCCAAAAAATATGCAATCTGAGTGCCTGTTTCATCATCATTGACGAGGCAAGCGATCTTGACAATCGTGTCTGGCCCTATTTTAAGCGCATCATTGATGCCGGGATACCCATGGTCTTTGCCGGATTGCCCCAGGTCCGAACCTATTTGACAAGTGAGCATCCTGACATACTCAGCCGTTTAAAAACCTTGATTCTATATCCCATTGTGGTGGAAGATTTTATCGCTGAGTATAGTGATTTTAAGCAGGAGGCCATTGAGCAGATCTATATGGCCACCAAGGGAGATATGCGTAAATTTAAAGAAATCTGCACAGACTGCCGGGACAAGGCAAGGGAAATGAATTATGCCTTTGTGGATCTCAATCTTGCACTGGAGTTCATCTCGGACTTGCCTCCTCAATAAAATTGACTCTGTCACAACCCCCTTTTCTTAAACAGGCCATCCTATCAGCAATGGGATGGCCTATTTTTTTGCCCATTATTTTGATATATCCAGAAACATTTTGCCAAATTTTAATGAGTGTACCCTTTTTAGATTAACCTTGGTCAATACCTCGGCTTTAAGTCATTTTTGTATGAAAAAGGTAGCCTCCAAGGTTACCTCAGCAGAGCCCCCGGGGAGGGGTAATGGAACAGACCAATTGGGCTGTCTAACAGTTCCGGGTCGCTTCCATTACCCCTCCCCGGGGGCGGCATAATACCATTTTCAATATTCGTTGTATGTGGGTTTATAGGAATTGAAAGGGGAGAATACTGCAAAAAGGGTACACTCAATTTTAATGACTGAAAATCAGCAAAACGTCTTAAAATCGTTTAATATCTTGTCCGTTACAGTATTTTGCAAATCCGATGATAGATCGAATAAAATATAAACTACTGATTTTAAATATAATACAGTCTATAAACACAAATATGGACGACTCAAAAAGCGTTACACTATTTGCATCTTATCAGCAGATGGGCCGAGGAACCTTTCATCAAAGTTTAAAAATTCTTGAAATCATCATCCATGGGAATGGCTGTATTCGGATTGATTTTGCTCAATCGGTAGACGTCGGAAGGTTTCTTTTTCGATGTTTCCATCATTCTAGGGGCTGGTGAAAATTGCCGAAGGGGGCTTTTTGAGTCTGCCTTCTGTGAATCCAGACGTTCCCCATTTTTTTTAGCAATGCCATCCACCAACATTGTCAGGTCATCTACAAAATTCATTATTTGCACAGCCTGGGTGCTCATCTCCTCGGATGTACTCGCGTTCTCTTCTGCATATGCGGCGTTTTGCTGGACAATTTTATCCATCTCAGCCACGGCTTTATTTATTTGGTCAATTCCCTGGGCTTGTTCATCAGAGGCAACAGCGATCTCCGCCACCAGTTCTCCAACCTTGGTGGTGCTTTGGCCCACTTCCGTAAATGCTTCCTCGGTTTCATTCACCAGTTTTGAGCCATCGGTAATTTTCCCCACCGTGCCTTCTATCAGGTCGGCTGTATTCCTGGCAGCTTCAGCCGCCCGCAGGGCAAGGTTACGCACCTCATCCGCTACAACGGCGAACCCTGCGCCAGCTTCACCGGCCCGGGCCGCTTCCACTGCCGCGTTTAAGGCCAGCAAATTGGTTTGAAAGGAAATTTCATCAATGGTCTTAATAATTTTGAAAGTTTCCTCACTTGCCGCTGATATTTCTTTCATTGAGGTTGTCAGTTTGGCCATAGAGCTGTTGGCTCGATCCATTATCTGGTTGGTAGCATTGGTAAGATCTCTGGCCTGAATTGCGTTTTCCACGTTCTGTTTGGTCATTGAGGACATCTCTTCCAGGGAAGCGGAAGTTTCTTCAATGGAAGCCGCCTGTTCCGAAGCTCCCTCCGCCAATTGCTGACTGGAATCAGATACCTGGGTGGAAGCGGAAATCATCTCGTCCGAGCCCTCGTTCAGTCCTTTAATAACACGCTGGATCGGCTTGCTTATGGATTTTATCACCAAGAGGCTCAGCAATCCCCCCATAACAAAGGCGATCACGGTAATTGCAATTGTCGACCAACGGGAAATGATCCCTGTGGATATCATCTTTTTTTCCGAAATTTGTTTCATATTATGAACTTTCTCTGCAAGCGCCGCTATCTTTTTTTTTGTTTCCGCCATCATGGGCAACGTCTTTGCTGAAAAAATTTTGTGTGCCTCATCATACCCCTTCTCTTTAATCGCTTTATTTATCAAAGCGGCGGATTCATGAAGATGTTTATGGGGCTCGATAATGGCCTCAAGTGAACTTTTCAATTCAGGGTATGTTGAGATAAGTTCCTTGCCTTTTGCTCCGTATAAAAGTGGTGCGAGATTGCATTGGGTATGATCCAGTTGGACATCGGTATGATCCAGCTTTTCCACAAAAAGATCCTTGACTCTGCTAATCCAATTTAAATGGTCAATTTCTCTTTCCATGATAAAGTCGTCGAATTCAGCTGTGTCAATATAATCATTATTGGTTCTGAGAATGGTGTTGATGGACCAAATAGAGTTAAGCGCAACTAACAGAACCGCTATAACAAGCAGCCCGCTTAAACTCCATAATTTTGTACTAAGCTTAATATCTTTAAGCATATTAAAATCTCCATTATAAATCGATATATTCTTTTTTCTTATAACTGCCATGGGCAGAGCATATTGGGGATCTGGCCTGCCCACAACAAATATCGAAACTCCACTTATTACAAATTCTTGGATGGAGTTTCTTATAAATAACTTCCTTGTTGCTACTTTTATTAAATTTCGGGGCCTATTGTCAATAGCTTTGGACGAACAGCTCATGTTGAATGCCAGAATAAATGGGCAAATATTTTCTGATTATTTTGAACAAGTTAAAAATTTTCTGGTTATAACGGATTTTAGGGAGGCCATGCTTTTAATGTGACTAACACCCTTTTGAGAGGTTGAAGTCTCTTTAGATCTCGACTATCGAACCAATAAGTTACGCTTTGACCCCCAAATCCCTTACAAGCAGACTATTTTCGGCATAGCTGTTTTGCATATTTATTTTCGCTGATAAAATTTTATTCATACCGCGTGGCACCTTTTTTGCATTACCATTTCTTGAATTATTTAAACCAACAGTTTATCAAAAAAAGCTATAACCATAAGGGGAAATAAAAGTGTTTAAGAATATGAAAGCAGGAACAAAAATAGTTGCAGGATTTTCATCTATCCTCATTCTGCTTATTGTGGTCAGCATCATTGCTTATATAGCATTGGAAAGGGCCTCAATCGGTTTCGGCCATTATCGGGAAATGGCACAGAACACCAACCTGACCGGGAGAGTGCAGGCCAATATGCTCATGATGCGTCTGCATGTAAAAAATTTTATCATCAATGGAAATAAAGATGAGGTCAAAGAATATGAGATCTACGAAAAGAAGATGGAGGAATTTTTAACCCAGGCGAAAAAGGCTATTAAAGACCCTGAGCAGGCCACCAAGATTAATCATATTGTGGAGAACAAAGAAGATTATATCATCGGGTTTGCCGAAGTTGTCAAATTAAGAACTAAATTCGAACTTCATCTCAATGAAGTACTCAATGTCAAGGGTCCCCTTATGGAAAAGGCGTTGACCGAAATTATGATTTCAGCCAAAACCGATGATGACACGACTGCTGCCTTTTACAGCGGACTGGCAATGCGGGATTTGCTTTTGGGTCGGCTTTATGTAGTCAAATTTTTAGAAACAAACGACCAGAAGGCTGTTGACAGGTTCCACGAAAAATTCGACAAAATGCAGGAACAGCTCAACATTATGGATAAAGAATTACAGAATCCGAAACGCAGGGAATTGCTGGCAAGCACCATTTCAGCAAGGAGAGTATACTTAAATACATTCAACGACCTTGTGAGCGCTGTACTTGACTCTAATAAAATCATCACTGGAACGCTTGATCGTATCGGGCCGGAAATCGCCAAAAAAATTGAAAATACCAAACTTTCCATCAAAGCCGTGCAGGATGACCTTGGCCCTAAACTGGTGGCTTCTAATAAGCAGAGTATCTCCTTTATCTTGATCATCAGTTCAATCGCCCTGCTCCTTGGGATGGGTCTTGCTTTTGTGATCACCCGCGCTATTACAAAACCATTGAATCGTATCATCATTGGCCTGAATGAAGGAGCGAGCCAGGTTGCTGCAGCTTCAGGCCAGATCTCCAGCGCCAGCCAGTCCCTGGCCGAGGGAGCCTCGGAACAGGCGGCCTCCATTGAAGAGACATCCGCGTCCCTGGAGGAGATGTCATCCATGACCAAGCAGAATGCCGGCAACGCGTCCCAGGCAGATACCCTCATGAGGAAGGCAAACCAGGTTGTGGACAAGGCCGATACTTCCATGGGGCAGTTGACACTGTCCATGAAAGATATTTCCAAGGCCAGTGAGGAGACCTCGAAAATCATTAAGACCATTGACGAAATCGCTTTCCAGACTAACCTCCTTGCCCTGAACGCTGCCGTGGAGGCTGCAAGAGCTGGAGAGGCAGGTGCAGGTTTTGCCGTGGTCGCAGAAGAAGTCCGGAACCTTGCCTTGCGGTCCTCCGAGGCGGCCAAGAACACCGCTTCCCTGATCGAAGGAACAGTCAAGAAGGTCAATAACGGTTCCGCTCTGGTGAATCAGACCAATATCGCCTTTGGGGAAGTGTCAGACAGTACTAAAAAGGTCGGGGAGCTCGTGGGTGAAATATCGGCAGCTTCAAAGGAACAGGCAACGGGCATAGAACAAATCAACATCGCTGTTACTGAGATGGACAAAGTGACCCAGCAAAATGCTGCAAGTGCAGAGGAGTCTGCCAGTGCGTCCGAAGAGATGAACGCCCAGGCCGAAACCATGGAAGAATACGTCATAGACCTCATTGTCCTTGTGGGCGGAAATGGACATCAAAGAGCAACAGAACCTGGTAAAATCCACAACAAAAAACAGAACAAAGCCTTAGCTATAAATGCTTCGGCTGCACAAAGATATAAAAAAGTTGTTGTCCACCATACCCAAAATGAAGTCAGACCAGATCAAGTGATCCCCTTTGAGGAGGATGAATATTTTAAGGATTTTTAGAAGACATAGGTATCAATTAATACTCAAAGGGCAGGATGCTGTGTCCTGCCCTTCAGATCACGCTAAACCGCTGCACTTGCCAGCACAATAAAAAAGATTCTCTCACATCATTTTGATTCCGAACAAAACCGTGTCAACCCCAGGGCCTGGGCAGGCCCTGCAATGGAGGCACCTGCGGTGGCATCAAAACCAATCAAACACTATATAATCTGTCTTTGCCTGTAAGCTCATGTATTCCGTAACAGCCTGTCGAAAGGGGGGGAAACACGCTTTAGAATCCCCTCCAAACAGGATGGATCATGAAAGTGTCGCTGTATTGCTAAGCCCCATTATTATTCATGCGTCAGCTCTGGGAACTTGATAAGTTGATTGACAAATGCAAACCAAATCTATAATAATTTCGTTATTTTAAATGGACTGACAAATAGACTGTCACAGGATTGATCACAACATCTACCATTTCTGGGCGGGGTCAGCCTTGGCTTATTGGTGATTTTTTTGATTTCGACCTTTATGGTCAGGGATTATCAAAGCAACAATACCCCAGACCTGATCTCGTTGATCATTGAAACAAATGTCTGAGATTGTGATCAAGCCCGACTGGCAGATAGAATAATGAAGGGAAAAAGGTGAGCATAATCAGTACAGATACAAACATTAACGACACACAGGATACCCTGGCAGCCATTCGCAGCTGTATACCCATTCTGGAACAGATCGTGGACCAGTCAGAACTTCTGGCCCATCTTTCTGAAAAAGATCGCATCGCCCTGGTCACAGCAGCCGGAAAAATATCCCGGCCCGACCGCAAAGAGATCAAAAAACGAAACAAAGAAAAAAAACGCCAGCAAAGATTGGCCGTTGTTAAAACAGAACGCAACTTGAGGGCTGCCACAGGCATTAGAAAAGCCAGGGAAACCGATGTATTCACAGCCCCTGGCCAAATTTCATATAATCACGGAGACACGGATTCTGAGGCCCCTGCACAAACCCTGGAAACCCCTCGCAATTGCTATGTGTGCAAAGCTGAGTTCACACAGCTCCACCATTTTTACGATGCCATGTGCCCGGACTGTGCCCAATTCAATTACGAGAAGCGTTTCCAGACTGCTTCTTTAAAGGACCAAGTGGCCTTGATCACCGGCTCCCGCCTTAAAATAGGCTACCAGGCCACCTTGATGATGTTAAGGGCCGGGGCCAGGGTCATTGCCACCACCCGTTTTCCCAAGGATTCAGCCCTGCGGTTTTCCGGGGAACCTGATTTTGCAGACTGGGGGGATCGCCTCCAGGTCTATGGCCTGGATCTTCGCCACACCCCCAGTGTGGAGTTGTTCACCGATTACATCAAAGATACCTACCACCGCCTGGATATTCTTATTAACAATGCGGCCCAGACCGTGCGAAGACCCCCGGGATTCTATGCCCACCTCATGGACAACGAGGCCAAAGATATTACTCTGCTGCCCTCCCGGGCCAAGTCCCTTCTGGAGCAGCATGAAACCTGTATCTCCCAGCTGGAATACGGATACACCGATAATGTGGGCGAAGAAAAAGCCCTGCCCGTCACCTGGAACGGCAGTGCCCCGGGTGTGGGATTGCGCCTGTCGGCCCAGTTGTCCCAGATCCCTTACTCCTATGATCATTGTCTGGATGTACCCGAGGTCTTTCCAGCGGGCAAATTGGATGCCGATCTCCAGCAGGTGGATCTTCGAAAAACCAACTCCTGGCGGTTGCGATTGGGGGATATCCCCACGTCGGAAATGCTTGAAATTCAACTGGTCAATGCCGTGGCCCCCTTTGTGTTGTGCAATCGATTGGCAGATATCATGAAACTTGACAACACCGGACAAAAACACATTGTGAATGTGTCTGCCATGGAGGGTAAATTTTTAAGATTTAAAAAAGGAAGCCGACACCCCCACACCAACATGGCCAAGGCAGCACTGAACATGCTCACCCACACCGCTGCCAGTGATCTTGCCAAATACGGCATCTTCATGAATGCCGTGGATACAGGCTGGGTGACCGATGAAGATCCTGCCACTCTGGCCAGACTCAAAGAAGAGCGCCACGATTTCCAGCCCCCCCTGGATATTGTGGACGGTGCCGCCCGTATCTGTGACCCCTTTTTCCATGGCATCCTCACAGGAAAACACTGGTGCGGAAAATTTTTAAAGGATTATTTTCCCATTGACTGGTAGTCAACACCTCTTGAGCTAAGGACTCAGAGGCTTTCTTGCCGTAGATGGGCCAAAAGGCAAGCTATTTCGTTCAAGTTATAAAATTTGTGGTCCTTAGATCCTGTTTAAAACAGTATCTGGCTCTAAGGATCAGGCCTTGAACACATGTTGTATCATTTTTGTCATCTCGGACAGTGACATCGGCTTGAGTACAAAATCAGAAATGCCAGCCTGATCTGCCTTGTCCCGGTCAATGAACGTGATGTCTCCGGTGCATATGACAAAAGGAATTTCAGGCTTTATCTTTTTCAGTTCCAGCGCAAATTCGATACCATCCATTCCAGGCATGTTCATATCCGAAATAACCAAATCAAAGCTTTCAGGGGATTTTTTAAATGTTTTAACGGCTTCAACCGGGTTTGTCCGTCCGGTTACGACATAGCCTTGTCTGGACAGGGCATACGTGTTCATAGTGACGATGGCTTTTTCATCATCAACAAAAAGAATGCGCGCAGATCCACTGGGCTGGATGTTCACCACAGGCGTGTGCTGTTTTTCCTCTTCCCCTTGGACTGCCGGAAAAAAAACACTGAACACCGATCCCTTGCCCGGCGTGCTGTCCACAAAAATGGCCGCATTGTGATTTTTGACGATGCCGTGGACAACAGCAAGCCCCATTCCTGTTCCTTTCCCGACCTCCTTTGTTGTAAAATACGGGTCAAAAATTTTATTGGATATGGCTGGATTAATTCCAGTGCCATTATCTTTTATGATAAGCTCTATATATTCCCCGGGGGCAAGTCCCTTGTATTTTCCCGGTTTCCTTTTTTCCAGGGTGATATTGTTCAGATGAACTTCAAGGATGCCGCCGTTTTCCGCCATGGCATGGGCCGCATTTGTACACAGGTTAATGATAATCTGGTGGATCTGGGTGGCATCCGCAAGAATGTGATTACGGATACCAGGGATGTTCTCGATGATGTCAATGCTGGAGGAAATGGATGCCCGGAGCAATTTGGTTGACTCTTTGACCAGCCCTCCCAGATCCTGTATGGTGTGGACCTCGTCTGTTTTCCTGCAAAAACTCAACAATTGATGGACAACCTCTTTGGCCCGGATGGAGGCTATTTTAATTTCAGATAAGTTGTTTTTTGCCGGATTCAATTCATCCATGTCGTCCATTGCAAGCTCGGCATTACCAAGGATAATGCTTAGGATATTGTTAAAATCATGGGCTATTCCACCTGCCAGCATCCCAATGGATTCAAGCTTATAGGTTTGCCTGAGTTCTTCCTCCATCATCTTGAATTCGGTGATATCTGTTGCCACCTGTAACTTGACCATACGGCCGTCGGTCCATTCAATGGCCCGATCATAGTTCATGAACCATTTTTTTGTAACCGGATCCTGCATCTGACGTATATAAACATCCTTTGGTGTGCTGTCTGGATTTAGAATATGGTCTTTGGAGCAATTCAGGCAGGGGCCTGTTTCGTTGTGAAACCTTTGCCAGCAGATCTCGCCGGTTAAATCTCCACCGTAACTTTTTTTCATGGCCTTGTTCATGAATAAAATTTCATAGGTATTCATGTCTACGACATAGACAGTGACATCAACACTGTCTAAAACAGTAACAAACCTTTTTTGGGCAGCCCTTAAATCCTTTTCTGCTTCCTGGAGGTCCTGTTTTTGCTGTTTTTGTTTTTTAATTTCTCTGAACAACTGGCTTTGCATTGTATTAAACGATGATATTAAAGAATCAAATTCATCATTCTGTGTATGCGGCGTATTTCGTCGTTTAATACGCAAGTTTTTTTGTTTGCCAGCGGGATCAAGGGCTTTAATCTGGTTGGCAATTGACACCAGGTGACGGGTAACCAACTGATGAATGATAAAAAGAATAAAAAATGACACCAGGAAAGTTTTAACAGTCTGGGTCGTGACAATATAGATAATCCGGCTGAAAAGCCGTTTATGGGTCCGGTCAAGGCTGGCAACCACAAAAAGACTCCCGATATCAGTATCCACGCCAGCATGCCGGCGAATCATGGGAAATTGCTTCTTTATGTTTGAATCAGATGCTGAGAACGCACCTGCTGAAGAAACAACCGTTCCTTGTTCCCGGATTTCCAGGTATATGATATCTTTTAAATTTAGTGCATCAGCTAACTGAACGTTTGTCTGAGTGTCATCAAGTGTCCATAAACTGTTTGTCAACCCTTTGAGATGACCGTATTTAATCTGTTGAAGCTGCTCCTTGACCTGGTCGACATCGCTCTGATATTCCAGAAAAATCTGAAAAGACGAACTGACCAATGTCACCAGGGAACTGAAAAAAAGGATAGATATCAGTTGCCTGCTGGCCAGTGAGTGTTTTCCATATTTTTTTTTAACTATAACTTTTTTTAACATTTGTTGGCATCCTCATATTATCCCAAAATATTTTACGTTTTTTATGAGTCTGGTAAGTTCTCAATAAGTGCGGGTAAAAAATATATTTTCAAAACCCCATTTTAATAATGCCGGGCAATTAAAGTGTCAATTATGCCTTATTACTCGGGTTTATTGAGAACTTACTGAGTCTGGAGCCAGGGAAGCAACTATCGAAAAATGAGGGGGGAATGCTCCAACAAGAGTAATTTGAAAAATGTCCACTTTTTTGATTTAAATTGGGCTGTCCAGGCTATAAAGAAGGGATTACTTGTCGTACCGGCCATGTTCTAAATTCTTGTATAGCTGGTCATATGTACCATTGTTCTTTATTATAGAAAGCCCCCTGTTGAAAAGTTCAAGAAAGCGTTTGTTCTTTTTAACTGCTTTTGACAGAATCAGGGAATATTTTCTGGTCTCTATGATTGTCGGTGAAAATGTGATCAGAGACTGTTCCTCTTGCGTAAGGGTTGTCCGAATCAGATACGATCCCACCTGTGAAACCTGGGGAATCGCATTAATTCGTTGTTTCAGCAGACGATTATACAGATTTTCATAGGTTCCGGCCCTTTCAATCGTCAGCAGACCCTGGGTTTCTGCTTTTTCAAAAACCGGATAGGTGGTGTGAAGGGTGCCACCGATGATTATCCCCTTGAGATCCTGGGCATTTTCCCATTCCAGGCTGAACTTCTTTAAATGAAATAAATATTCATGATCCACAATTACCTCATTACTGTAATAAAAAAACTCAGCCCGCTGCGGTGTATACACCCAGACCACAGTGCCATTCCAATCACCGGTTTTCGCAAGTTTATAAGAGCGTTTCCAGGGAAAAAAGCCATATTCCACATCTACTTCAACCGCATCAAAGGCCTTTTTGACAACATGGGAGGCAAATCCAAAATGCGGCAATTTCTGGGACAGGTAGGGTGCCCATTCACCATTGGTTATTTTAATGGTCTCTCTCGCCAAAACAAAGCAGGGTATAACCAGTAATAAAAATAATATTTTTTTGATTTTTTACCTCCTATTGCAGTGGATTTTAACTATAGTAACGTATTGAAGTCTGATTTGCAAACAGAAGGTTACTATTTTCATCCTGACTCCAAAGTCATAAACTACAAAAACATATTGATTTTATTGAGTTTGATCATAATGTCGGCCACTCTGGGGAGAGGTCAGGTTTGCGTTATTGACATTTTTATTGAAAAATTTCTTTGTGCACAGTAACTTGTCAAAAGCATGGAGCCTGACAAAAGCCTCAGCCCCCAACAACACAAGCCTGACCCCATTGCCCCCAAGTCCAGGGCAATTGATCTGCTCCCTGCCATGGAAAACCAAATTGAAAAATGGGGTCTTGGTCATCGTTTCGGCCACCGTACTGGTTTGCATAAAATGTAAAACAACAAGTATCGGAACGTAAAATTGACCTTACAAAGGACTTCCAAAACACGAGCATTTTTTTACAAACCTATTGATTCCCAGCATCAACCGGTATGCTCTGGGAAAAAACGGTCTCCTTGAGCTTGCGGATCAGCACCTTAAACACAAACACCTGATTCAGAGCACCATGATACAGGTACGATTTTTTTCAGGAGAACTGGGAAAACAGACGGAACAGGTATTTACCGTGGTGGAAGCGGATATCGAAATACGCAGGCGATCTCTGGGACAAGAGACGAAATGGGTGGGCCGCCTCTTTGTTATCATTCGGGGTTGGTCATAAGCTGGGCCACTATACGGGAGATAAAATTTTACTCATCGCAAATCGCTGTGATAACTGGGTTTAATTCTTACCATTAAAAATTACATCACAAAATGGCCGACGGTATGACCAAGCCCTTCTTCGGGGTTGGTCATAACATCGGTCAGTCATCATAATTTGGTGGGCCAATGGGGTCAGTTTGTGTTATTTGGCCTTATCGACCACAGCCTGTGCAAACTCCAAAACCACCGATAATGCCAACAACACAAGCCTGCCCCCCATCGCTAATGAAGCCGCTGACCGGGAAAATGGGAATGCACACCCTACCCGGCTTGCCCATGACATTTATTCAATAATAAAGAACCAATTATTTTCGTGATTATAATCCTTCTTGTAAAATTCAAGTCTTCGATCATGGTCAGCACTCATCGTGTGGGCACAAACATCACCGGCTTCCAGAACAAAAATATTCATTTTCGTTATTGTGTCATTTGAATAAAGTTTTCCAGAAGGGAATAGATATTTTTTATGAATATTAAATTTTATTGCGTTGTCCATTCCTTCTTTAAATTTAATGGTATCCCCAGAATCTCGACCGTTTTGATACATGTATCCATGATGAGCTTTATCGCTATGGGAGTAAACCACGTACATGGCAACTTGGTCACCATCACTGATTTCTGAGGTTGAGGTATGATCAACAGGGACAACGGTAAAAGATGCACTTGCCTTATCATCATCGACTTCAATGTGCTTATTTCCAGAGGTTTCCACATAATAGTGATCCGTCGTTACGGCAGCATATAAAAGTTGGGCTTGCTGTTCATAGCTCTTGGATGAATCATACAATGTAAAATCAACAAAATTTTCCCCCTTTAAAAATTCATACCTTGACAGATAAGCACCAAAGGTGAATGAGATGCATTGGGGGCTATTGTCAAATTCTGATAAAGGATTGTTTTCTGATAGAAGATCTTCCGGGTTAAATGTTGAAGCACCCCGTGCTGCAAACAAATGGATATTTTCACTAAATCCTGAGTTAAAATCAAAGGTGAAGTTCTCGGTGAGACCTGCCTGACTCATATATAAATCCAAAGTAGAATCAGGTAATCCTTGAAAGACATATCTTCTTACACCACCGTTAAATGATTTCGTTGAATCACCTTCAGCATAAAGTTTAAATGTTGAAATACAAGATAAATTCAATGAATTATTTTCATCAATCTCAGGGTTTATAAAAGAATTATTTCTCTTTAAAATGAAACTAACGGCTGTATTTGCATCACATAGTCCTTCATATAAGTCTTCATAATCAGAAAAATCCTTGGAACCATCAGGATCATTGGAAACCAGTTCCTCTGACCATGCAAGTCTGAATACAAATATATTTTCATAGCCATACGCTATTTTTGTAAAATAATCGATATAGGGAAAATAATTGGAATTTCTAACAAGATTACTGGAATCTTCGTAATCTCTATAAATATCCCCCCCATTGAATTGAGAAATTAACCTTTCTCCGCAATTAACAAAACTTGTAAGTTGTTTTTTTAAATCTGATACAAAAGATTCAATCTTTCTCTTTGCATTTGCCGATGTAATCGTTTGATATCCGTCTTCGGTCAAAATAACCTCATCGGCATCAACGTCTGTATAGTTATAATACTCTGATAATAAGATAGTACCTTTAATCTCATAATTAATCATTTGCATATAAAAATTTAAATATGAGGCAAGTATAGAGTCAAAAGCTTCCTGGTCTTTATATGAAGCTATATATTGAAGTGATAGATAATCTACGACTTGTTTTAAAATAGAAGAGTATGAACCGTCTATATGATTTCTAATATCCAGAAGCGCTTGTTCGATATTTGTTATACCACTACTTTCAATACTTTTTATAAAATCAGCAACGGCAGTTTCATAGATTTCAGCATCTGGGGCATCCTCTGCATCTAAAATATTGATCAACCCTTCAATGCCATCGGGGTCTAAATAGTGATTCCATGCTGTGTCTATGACGATCAGCTGACTATCACACATTGAGTTCCAAGTATCTAAGACTTCACTTTCACCGAGTTTAGCATTAACACTATTAAAGCCCTTTTTAACCTGGTCTTCCAAACCATTAAGCTGGTCTTTTATTGCTGAAAGATCACTTAAAACCGATGCTTCAAACGCATTTTGGTCTGATTTGCCTTTAACCTTCCCTGCAACCTGTGCTACTTTCCCAATAACTTTGAGGACGGCTGTCACCTCACCCTGTAGAAGGTGATCATTGGGCATTTCGTCATTAATAGTTTCTTTGAAATGAGCCATCAGATCTTCGATAAACCCATGATTCATTGAAGAATAAACTGTCAGTGAATTTTCCCCATCGTCTGATGACGATGAATTTAAACATCCAGCAAAACTAACAGTAATAATTAGTCCAACAAAAAGATTTAGCCACTTTTTCATCAATAATTTCTCCTCAGTAAGATGTTTTTGTATAAAAAATGCATTTATTCGCAATGCCTTCGCCAAATTCAAAATCGATTGAAAATGCCCTAACCCCAACATTATGTGATGTATAAATATTTAAACAAACCCACATCATATAGAATATAATTTGGACCAAAAATAAAATTGCCGAAGGTATTGATTTTCATCCATCACATAAAGAACAAGAGGGATTCTCAAAAAAATGCTCATCCCAAGAGCAATAAGTCCCACACTTAATGTGAGTTTCCCCCAACCCAAGAAATGCACCACCGGTAAACCACCATGGAAACCGCAATGGGGCACTATCAGCCTGGAAAGCATGTTTAAAAAGAAAATACAGTTAAAAAAAATCGGATTTCTCGGTTTCTGGAGAGAATCGTTCCTTTTAGATTCAACCAGGTAGTGATTGTGGATGATTGACACTGTATACGCCTCTCCTTTATGGAATTAAAAAAATTTTGCTCGTTACTTCAACTTGGGTGAACTTGTGTGTATCCTATATTTTACCAAGAAGCAAGGTTCTGGTGTCTCCACAATGGAATTCCCAATTTTTTTTTTCCGACAGGGCAAGATGAGGCCAGGCCAGGTATCCTATAATTTATTCTAAAATAGTGAGTAGCCGAATCTAACAAAGTAGAAGTAAAAACGGATCTTTCAATGAAAAGACAGCAAAAGCTGACATCAAAGAATCTGCAAGAGAAATAGTTTCATTTATTGGGTAATCAACAATTTTACCAAGCTTCCATGTACAGTAGAGAAAAGAGCATTTGCAATCAGGTGTTTCCTAAATTTTGCAGTATTTTTTTTATGATATTCATGCTATATATCATAGAATTACAGACACTGAAAATACAGAATCACCACGAAAGCTTATTAAAAATACCCAGACCTGTGGGGGACTTTAAGCCGTGCCCGGGAATTGCTGAAGGCGGTGTGAAGATCCCTTCTCAATATCAATGGAGTGTTAGGGCAGGATGAAATAGGCATTTTGGAAAAAGTGGTATAATATGAAAGGAAAAACAAACGCATGAAACTTAAATCTATTAAAGCAAAACTTTTTTTTCTGTCCGTGTTGGCATGTTTGGTACCGGCACTGGTGATAACGTTCATCATGGTTTATAAAGTGAGCAAGGTCTTGTTGACAACCATCGGCACCAACCTTCAGGATAGTGCGGAAATGGTCGGTAATAGCATCGATACTTATTTTGACCAGCGTGGAGACGATGCAAAAGTCATCTCACAGGCAAATGTCCTCGAATCTTCAGATCGTATGGAGCAAAAAGGATATTTTGATGACGTGATCGACGCGAATAAGAGCATTTTAGATATCATGGTGGTCAATAGAGAAGGGGTCGTATTTTCAACCGCCGGTACCCAGGAAGCTGTTGATAGACCGCTAAACGAGATTGAGCCGTATCTTATGCCGCTTTTTAAGAAAGCGTTAAACGGAAAGCAGGGGGATATCTTTTTTGACAAGGCCCGTCTGACTGGCGGTAAACTGTCCATGAGCATGCTCGCCCCGGTTACCGATGACAGCAATACCAAAGTCATTTCCGTCCTTGCCCTGGAAATCAACATGAAGCCCGTGGATGACTTGATCGATAAATTTAACAACAATGTCATCGGCGATGAGTATGTCTATCTGCTCAATGACGATGGTGAAGTCATTATCACAGGGGACAAGAAACAACAATTGTTCGCAAAGTTCAACGACTTGAGGGTAAACGAGCATGTGCTGGACGCCACCGATGAGGACGGCTCAAAAGCCTACCAAATTTATGAAAATGTTCGCGGCATCGAAGTCATTGCAGGTATGGCCGACATGCGTGCTCATGGGGCCAATGATGCGCTTGACTGGGGAATTGTCGCAGTAGCTGAAACCTCCGCCATTGCCGATCCGGCGTATAAGCTGAGAAACTTCTTATTCATTCTCATGCTGGTTTCAGTTTTTATCGTCACGGTGCTTACATTCCTGGTCGTCAGCTCTATAATCAAACCGATCAACCGCATCATCGGAGGTCTGAACGAAGGCTCCGAAGAGGTAGCTTCCGCATCCAGACAGCTTTCATCTGCCAGCCAATCCCTGGCCGAGGGCACGTCTCAACAGGCTGCCGCCATTGAGGAGACTTCTTCCTCCCTTGAAGAGATGTCCTCCATGACCCAGCAGAACGCAGACAATGCCAATCAGGCGAACACCCTTATGAGTGATGCCAATAAGGTCGTTAATAAGGCCAACGAATCAATGAACGAACTGACAGGTTCCATAGCAGATATTTCCAAAGCCAGCGAAGAGACCCAGAAGATCATCAAAACCATTGACGAAATCGCCTTTCAGACCAATCTGTTGGCTTTGAACGCGGCGGTTGAAGCGGCCCGGGCCGGTGAGGCCGGGGCGGGGTTTGCCGTGGTTGCCGAAGAGGTAAGGAATCTGGCCATGCGGTCGGCCGAAGCCGCCAAAAACACCGCGGAACTGATCGAAGGAACCGTAAAAAAAGTAAATGACGGTTCAGAACTTGTAATCAAAACCAATGCGGCATTTACAGAAGTTGCAGAAAACGTTTCAAAGGGAGGTGAGCTGGTCGGTGAGATCGCCTAGGCTTCAAGTGAACAGGCACAAGGAATTGAACAGGTCAACCTGGCCGTTACGGAGATGGACAAGGTGACCCAGCAAAATGCGGCCAATGCGGAAGAGTCAGCATCCGCCTCCGAGGAGATGAACGCTCAGGCCGAACAGATAAAAAATTTCGAGCTGTGCGGGTAGTTAAGCAGCCAATCTATAGTCTAAAGTCTTCGTTTCGAACCATCTATCGCTTTCTTTGTT